>CAVFWX010000039.1:0-14683 GCA_963626225.1 Anaerotignum sp. | reverse complement strand
TGGGCATTTATCAGCCGTGCCAACAAGTACATTGACGAAACTGCTCCATGGGCTTTGGCAAAGGATCCTGAGAAGAAGCAGGAGCTGGCCAATGTTATGTACAATCTGGTGGAATCCCTGCGTATTATCAGCGGTCTGATTTATCCATATATGCCAACTACCGCCGGCAAGATTTGGCAGCAGCTGAATCTCCCTGGCACCATTGAGGAGCTTCGCCTGGAGGATATGCAGGCATGGGGTGGCACTCCTGCTGATATGCACATTGGTGAGGCCCAGCAGCTGTTCCCTCGCATCGAGGTAGAAAAGGAAGAGCAGCCACAGAAGCCAGCCAAGGCAGAAAAGCAGCAGAAGAAGCAGAAGCAGGAAAAGCCAGAGGTTGCTGAGGGTGAAATTTCCATTGATGATTTTGCCAAGATTCAGCTGCGGGTTGCCAAGGTGCTGGAGGCTGAGGCTGTGCCAAAGGCTGACAAGCTGCTGAAGCTGAAGATTGATCTGGGCAACGAGCAGCGGGAGCTGGTATCCGGCATTGCCAAGCAGTACAAGCCAGAGGAACTTATTGGCAAGAATGTTATCGTTGTTGCCAATCTGAAGGCTGCCAAGATCCGTGGTGTAGTGTCCCATGGCATGATTCTTGCCGCATCTGACGGCGATGATCTGAAGGTTGTTTCCGTGGATATGCCTGTAGGAAGCGTGGTTCGCTAATGGAATATATCAAGGGGCTTATTGATACCCATGCCCATATTGATGTAGATAGGTTTGACGAGGATCGGGATGAAATGGTAGCCCGGGCGGCAGAGGCTGGCTTGGTTGCTATTGTAAATATGGGGGACTCCTTGGAGTCATCCCGCCGCTCCATGACCATGACGGAAAAATACCCCATGGTCTACACCGGTGTGGGGATTCATCCAGAGGAAGCCCATCCCATGACCCAGGAACATGATGATATGCTGGCAGCTTGGGCAGAAAATCCCAAGACTGTAGCTATCGGGGAAATCGGCCTGGACTATTACTGGGAAAAGGACAAGGACAAGCGGCAGCTCCAGCGGGATATTTTTATCCGCCAGCTGGATTTGGCTCGGCAGCTTCATTTGCCGGTATGTGTTCATGACCGTGATGCTCATGGAGATACCATGGATATCCTTCGTCGGGAGGCAAAGGGAATAACGGGGGTTATGCACTGCTTCTCAGGAAGTTTGGAAATGGCCCAGGAGCTGGTGAAAATGGGCTGGTTTATTGGGGTAGACGGCCCTTTGACCTTCAAGAATGCCGCCAAGCTGCCGGAAATCGTCCAGCGGATTCCTTTGGAGCGGATTGTGGTGGAAACAGACTGCCCATATATGGCTCCGGTGCCTATGCGGGGCAAGCGGAATGAGCCTGCCTTTGTCTATCATGTGGCAGAAAAGCTGGCAGAGCTGCGAGGGCAGGATTTGACCAAAATCATTGCACAAACTACTCTCAATGCCAGGGAACTTTACCCAAAACTTGCCTAAAAATAGTAAAAAGTCCCTAAAACAGCATAAATAAAGGCTTTGCAGCCATAATAAAACCGTGAAAAATGATGTCAAATTGGGAGGGAATGCCCCTCAAATTTGACATTATTTTTTGTTTATGATATAGTAGCACCTATGTAATTTGACAAGGGGGTATTCAATGAGTTTGAAGAAGCTTTATGTCCGATGCAGGCGGGATGTCCGCTATCCTATAAGCATCGGTCTGGTATGCGGAACCATGATGCTTTCCGGTTTCGTTTCCAACAGACATGTCACAATTTCGGTTGATGGCCAGCAGGTGGAACTAAACACGCCGTATAAGGCAGCCACCAATATTCTCAGCCAGGCAGGGATTTCCGCCATGCCGGGCGATGAGTACAGCTTTTCCAAGGATGACAGGGGAGAAGTGCTGACAGTCAATCGTGCCGCCACAGTTACCATTGCTTACAATGGTTCTGAGGAAACAATTCTTACCTGCAAGCCAACAGTAGGTGAAGTCATGGAAGTCTATGGCTATGTTGGCAACGGCTATGAAGTTCGTGAGGGACTGGATGCAGCTGTTGAAACCGGCATGACCATCCACATCAAGGATGTACCGGTGGCACCTCCCCAGGCAGTAAATACTGTCACCACCAATAATGGTGAAATGAACTATTCAGGCTGTATATCAATGGAGGCTAGTGCCTACCTGCCAAGTGATGGCAATGGTGATGGCATTACCGCCACAGGAGATATTGCCAGACGAGGCATCGTGGCAGTAGATCCTGATGTGATTCCACTGGGCACCAGGCTGTATATTCCAGGCTATGGAACAGCAGTGGCTGCTGATACCGGTGGAGCTATCCGTGGAAATAAAATAGATTTGTGCATGGAAAGCTACGGTGAGGCTATTGACTTTGGCCGCCGTTCAGTAGAAGTATACATACTTAATTAAATACCGGATAACTGTTGTATGACAGTAAGAAGCGGGGAATAGTACAGGCAGAACAGCCCTTTACTAATCCCCGCTTCTTATTGTATATATTTATATTTTTTAGGTTGGCTAAAGGATGATAAACATCAAAAGGCTTAGCAGGATAAATGCGGGGCTGTAGGGAATAAAATCCCTGCGGCCATTTCTTTTTATTACCATGACAAGGAGGGCGAAGATGCCTCCCAGGACAATGCCGCCAATGGTTACAAATTCCAAGGCAGTGGTGCCAAGCCAAAGCCCCAGGGCGGCAATAAGCTTGATATCCCCGCCGCCGATGCCTCCCCGGGTCAGGACAGCCAGTAGAAGAAATCCTGCTCCCCCTGCTAAAGCGGCTAAAAGATGATCCTCCAGCAAGGTGGGATAAAGCAACAAGGTCTGTATCATACCAAAAACAGCAAAAAGAGCCAGCTGCTTGTCATAGATAATCTGTTGTTCCAAATCACTGGCCAGCATTATCAGAAGAAAGCTAGCGAAAATGGCCAAGAAAAAGCCCCTGGGAGAACCGGCACAGACTAGATAGGCAGCCAAATCCATATCCTTTAGGGCAGCCAATAACAGAAGTCCCCCTGTAATGCCCAGGATTTTTAGCCATCGCAGCTGCCAGATGGCAGGATATTTGTGGGGATATGCCAGCTGGTCTTTATCTATTTGATAAAGTTTATTTAACCAGCAAGATAAAAGTCCCAAAACTACAATATATATAAGAATACTAAGCATAAAAATAGACATAGGTTATTAACTCCTTTTATGAAAAATTGTTACTTTAGTCCTTGTCGTCCACTAAAGGTTTATGATATACTGTAAAAGGTTATATTGACCATTATATTATATTATCTATTGTACTGAAAGAGAAATGATTCTGTTTTTTATCAAGATGTAGATGCTGTGGCCATGGCTAGAGGTTTGCCAGATATATATTGAAAGAGATGATGTTTGTGAAGGAAAAAATCACCAGATTTTTTGAAGGACTATCTGAAAAAATAACCTACCGCCATTGGATAGCTATTGCAGCAGCAGCCAGTGTCATCCTAGGGCTGCTGGTATTTGCCGGACTTAGTGGTTCAGATGAAGCGGAGAATGGTCCGCCGGCGAATACAGTCAAGATTGTGGTAGCTAAGCAGGATATAGCTCCTAAGACTATCTTGAAGGAGAGTATGCTAGAGCAGCGGGAGGTTCCTTCCTATATGGTGCCTGAGGAGGCCATTAAGGAGGTATCTGAGATTGTGAATAGGCCGGCCAGGGAACAGATCCTGAAGGATGATATCATTACTACCCGCAGGGTACTGATGGATGTTACCATGGCGGGCTTTACAGGTGATATACCGCCAGAATGTCGTGCCATTACCATTGGCATCAGTGATATCACCGGTGTGGCAGGTTTTGCCAAGCCAGGTGATTACGTGGATGTTATGCTGATAACCAAGGGTGATGACAAGATGGTAGGTCGTATGGTGCTGCAGGATGTGCAGGTTTTGGCCGTCAATAATATTGCTGTAGGGCCTCAGAAGCAGGAAACCGCCAGCAGTGGAGATGTGGTCAAGACAGGTGATGGCTCTAGTAATGCAGGTGGCATCAAGGAAATGACCAACACAGATGTTCGGGACGAGGAAAAGCCTATCAGCAATCTAGCTACAGCTACCCTGGCACTGCTGCCAGGGGATGCCCTCAAGCTTATTACAGAGGCTCAGGAGGGAACCCTGTATTTAGCTCTTAGGCCATATAAGCCAAGAGATAAGTTTACTACAGATACCAGATATACCCATTATTCCACTACCAAGAGCAACAGCAAGCCGGCAGATACCACACCGGCTCCTAATGTGCAGTCTGCTCCCCCAGCCAGCTACAGTGCTCCGGCTCCGGCATCACCGTCCTATTCTGGCGGTGGCAGCGTAGAGGTAATCCGGGGAACTACAACCACAAGGGAGGGTGCATGATGACACAGCTTGTACGTAAAATTCAAGGCATCCTGTGCCTCCTAGGTGCAGTAATTGTGCTTACTATGGGCACCATGGCAGAAGCCGCACAGCAGCCCATCTGGCTTGAGATTAATCAGGCCTATCTCTATCAGGCAGGCAGCTCTCCTATTACCAGGGTAGCAGTGGCAAATCCAGCTATTGCTGACGTGGTGGTGCTGGACAGGACCAAGCTGAATATCGTAGGCAAGGCTCTAGGCTCCACCAGCCTTACTGTATGGAGTGCCAACGGCATGCAGCAGGATTTCGTGGTATCAGTGTGCAACGCCGATACAGCTACAGCTCAGTATATTTGCCAGACCATGGGGCTGGATGGAGTACAGGTCTCCAAGGTAGGGGACAAGCTGGTGCTCCAGGGTGTAGTAGAGAACCAGTACGAGATGAATAATGCCCTAGGCATAGCGCAGCTTTATGCTGATAAGGACAATATAGTAAACCTTATCCAGATGAAGAATCCTACTATGGTTAACCTTTCTGCCCTGGTTATTGATGTAAGTGGCCAGGATAAGGACGATTTGGGCTTCAAATATGGTGTTCTTAAAAACTATACAGCGGGGACTAATGGATTTAAGGATATTACCTTTGGCACGGTAGGTGAGTTCTATGGCGGTATGGATTGGCATGACAGCGGCAGCCGAAACTTCCAGAATATCAATGTGACGATCCAGGCTCTGGCTAGCCAGAACAAGCTAAAGGTTCTTTCTCGGCCAAATATTACCACCCTTAGTGGTGAGGAGGCAGAGGTACTTATCGGTGGCCAGCTGCCTATCCCAAGCTCCCATGATGGAGATATTTCCATAGAGTGGAAGGACTACGGCATCAGTCTGAAGATTAAGCCAGTAGTAGATAAGGACAATAAGATTACCTCTAAAATAGAAGCTGAGGTCAGCAGCATAGACAACGCTGTGTCCGTGCCAACCTCTGCCGGTACTATTCCGGGTTTGATTTCTCGTAGGGCATCTACCACTTTGTCTGTGCCAGATGGTCAGACCATGGCAATTGGTGGCTTGATGAACAACGAGGATACCAAGGTAATTACCAAGTTCCCATTCCTGGGAGATATTCCTGTTATTGGCGAGTTTTTCAAGCATACCTCTAAGTCCCATATCCGTCGGGAGCTGATGATCCTCATTACGCCGACTATTGTTACCGTCAATGACCCAGTAAAGGGCACTGACAAGATGCAGGATACTTTGGAGGAGCACAAGCGTGAGCTCCGGGATATGAAGGATATCTATCCAAATGATCCACCTAGGGATGTAGAGTCGGATGCTAAGATGTCAGAGAAGGGTTCTGATAGCCAGGCTGAAAAGCTGGAGCCTCAAGGACCTGGTCCTCTCTACAAGCAGAGGGATACATCCAATGCCCCTAGCTGGACAGCTAAGGCCGAAGCCGAAATGCGTCAGCAGGAGGCTCAGGCAGCAGCTGCTGCAGGCCAGTATCTGAGATGATAATACACCGGCTGTCTGCCCTGGATAAGGGCAGCGGCCATATCCATAGAGCGAAAGAGAAAGGAGCCAGATATGTCTGAGGCAAAAATCAGCGGCATAGTCATTACATTTTTTAGCACTGCTTCTGCTGTGGGCAAAACCCTCATCAGTATCAATATGGCTTCGGAGCTGGCTCGCCAGGGATTTAAGGTTTGCTTGGTGGACTATGATTTGCAGTTTGGGGATGTGGCCAACTACCTGAAGCTGCCAGTGCGGCGTTCAGTTACTGATGTCCTGGCTGAGCTAAAGGCTCATCCAGAACTGGACTGGCAGCCGGAGCTGGTGCAATATCGCTATGGCACCATCACCTATGATGTACTGCTGGCCCCAGAGAGGCTGGATGAGGCCTATGGGCTGTCGACAGAGGATTGTCGTCAGGCCATAGAGCGCCTGCGTCTTTTTTATGATTACGTAATAGTAGATACCACCAGTATGTTCAGCAGCCTAAACCTAGCTGTGCTGGATATCAGCACAATAGTTACCTTCTTGGGGGTAGTTGATTTTATACCTACCATTAAGAATATGAAGATAGGCAATGATACCCTGCAGAACCTGGGCTATGATACCAACAAGATTCGGTTGGTGCTGAACCGCAGTGATGCCAAGAGCCAGATATCCATGGAGTCTGTGGAAAAGCTGCTGGGACAGGGCTTTTCCCACATACTGCCCAATGATTTCCAAGCGGCTACAGAGTCTATCCGCACAGGTACCCCGCTGGTGCTTAGCGGTACTGACAGTATGCTGGCAGAGGAAATTCGCAGGCTGATTTCCAGCTATACCAACCGCAGCTACAAGTCGGGAGAGGCTGTAGAAGCCTATAAGCCAGAGAAGTCCAGCACCCACAAATCTGGACTGTTGTCCAGATTGTTCGGGAGGTAATGATTTATGCAGTACAATATTATGCTCATAGAAAGTAACCGCCTGATGCTGGAGCAGCTGTCTAAGGTAATAGAAAAGGCACCGGATATGACCTTGGCAGCTAGATTTAGGAAGGCCAGTGATGCCTTAGGGCAGGGCCAGGTGTTTCATCCCAATGTTATATTGCTGGATACAGATGTGGTCAATACTGTAGACGTTCTTCAGAAATTTATCAGGGTTTTTCCAAGTGCTGCTATTATTTGCACCGGCGAAAAATGGAATGCCGAAAGCACCCATCATTATGTTACCGCTGGTGCCAGCGGATATTTGATCAAGCCCTTTAGCTACAGCGGTCTCAAGGCAGCTATCAAGGCCTATACTACCAATGGTATGGAACAGGACTGCCATGTTATGACCTTCTTTAGCACGAAGGGCAAAAGTGGCAAAACTACTCTTATTGCCAATATGGCTATGGCCATCAGCCGTAGGACAGGAGAACAGGTGGGGATAATAGATGCTGATCTCCAGTTTGGGGATATGGCGGTGTTCTTTAACCTGGAGCCTCAGAGTACCATTGTGGAGGCAGCCAGAGATGTAGGTTCCCTGGCTCCCTTGGATCTCAAATCCTACTATACTAAAGTAACAAATGGGGTATCAGTGCTATGCGGCACTAGGATGCCCAGCCTGATAGACAAGGTCAGTATCCCAGCTCTAGAGGCAGTGGTCAAGATGAGTCGCAGCCTGTTTAAATATCTGCTGGTGGATGTACCAGCAGGCTTCACACCTACCTCCATAGCTGCAGCGGAGATGTCAGATACCGTCTATTTAGTGGCCATGATGAATGGTGGCTATGAGGTGAAGCATGTCCAGAGGGCACTGGAAATTTTCCAGGGTTGGGAGGACTACCAAAGCCGTGTAAAGACGGTATTTACCCGTGTGGTGCCCTGCAACAGGGATTCCAAGGAAAGACTGTCTCGTGCTATGGGCTATCCGGTGGAGTCTATTATCCCCAATGCCTACATGGTAGTGTCCAAGGCAGCTGACAATGGTCAGATGGCCTTGGATCTAGAGCCTGATAGTCCATTGGCCAGCAGCATCAATTCTCTGGTAGGCAGGGTGCTTCAGCCTGTTGAGATAGGGCGTGACAGCTCATGATGCTAAAGGTAGCTATAGCCCTGCTGCTGGTGCTGATACTCTTTAGTATCTTCATGGTGGTGCTGGGCAAGGGTAATACAAAAGAAAAAGCCAAGTTGAATAAAAGAATAGCTTCTATTGCCAGTCTGGATCTGAGCCTGCAAAATGCCCAAGTGGACGCAGGTGTAGGTAAGAGAGGGGCCACTAGTAGTAGGAGGCTTCATACTACATTGCGCACCATAGGTGCCAGGCTGGAGAAAATACGTCCTGCTAATACCTTGGATGAAAGGATGCAGCAGGCAGGCTGGCCTATGTTAGGCTCTGAGTTCCAGGCAATAATGGCAGGCTGTGGCCTGATAGTAGGACTGCTGACGGGGCTCCTGACCCTATCACCAATACATGTGGTGCTAGGCTTTATAGTAGGTGTGGTGGGCTGTCTGATGGCTCTGACTATCCGCATCCAGCGGCGGCAAAAGGCCTTTGCTGATCAGCTGGAGGATATGCTGAATATGACTGCCAATGCCCTGCGAGCTGGCTTTAGCTTTATGCAGGCATTGGATTATATAGCTAATGAGATGGCTGATCCCGTTCGTAGTGAGGTGCGGCGGGTAGTAACAGATGTCAATATGGGCCTGCCCCTGGAGGAGTCCCTGAATAATATGACTCGCAGGGTAAATAGCCCTGACTTCAACCTGGTAGTGACAGCTGTACTGATCCAGCGTCAGGTAGGAGGCAATCTGGCCAGGGTGCTGGACACTATCAGCGGCACCATCAACGACCGTATCCGCATGCGGCGAGAGGTCAATACCTTGACCGCCCAGGGCAAGATGTCAGCCTGGGTGGTAGGAGGCCTTCCTATATTTATCGGGATAGTCATGCAGATAATCATGCCTGGTTATCTGGATCCTATATTTACCTCGGAGATCGGTCAGATAGCTGCAGCTGTCTGTGCTGTACTAATGCTGATAGGCTTTATTATTATACGAAGTATCGTAAATATAGAGCTATGATTTTGCAATATACGCCAATTGGCGATATTGAATATAAATTTTTCTTTATTAAAGAAGGAGGAATGTACTATGTTAGAAATTATGTATCATCTCAAAAACCGTTACATGAGTCAGCGAGCTCAGGGCATAGTGGAGTATGCCATTGTTATTGCTTTTGTTATTGTAATCGGTTGGGCACTCCTTGGTACTGGCAACGGTCTTGATGTACAGATCAAAGAGATTTTCAGTAAACTTTGGACTCTCTTATCTACAGCTAAAGATAAGAGTGGTCACTGATAGGCATCAAGTAGATTTTTAATTTGGTATTTTGCAGCATCCAATGTGGGCTGGTGACTTTGCCAGCCCACGGAGGTTGCCTGTGGCTAGAGTATATCATCCAAGAATGTCGAACCAGTCAATCGTGTTTTGTAACTTTATATCATAGAAGGGAGGCCCTCGTAGTGCACAATCAAAAAGCTCAAGGCATCACGGAATTCGCACTGGTATTGCCTCTTTTTTTGTTCCTTGTTATGGGCATTATTTATTTTGGCATGGCCTATGCCGACTATCTTACCATGAGCAATTCTGTCCGCAGTATTGCCCACGAAGCATCCCTAAAGGAAAATGAATCTGAATATCCCGCCGTTGTAAAGAACTGTACCACAGATTTGCCGCTGATTAGCGATATCTATGTATGGAAACCAAATAGCAACGGCTCTAATAACGAATATCTCACGGTAAATTATAATACATCTACCAAAAATGTAGATGTAGAAGCCTATGCTAAATTCAACAAGGACAGTGCTATAGGCAACGTACTGGCCAACTTTGTAGGCAGTGGTATCAAAGATGGTGTCAGCATCAAGTACAGCATGTATTCAGGAACCCACCAGTAAAGGAAGTGCAGTAAATGACCCTATTAGAAAAGCTGGGCCAAGGAGATCGGCCCAATGTCCAGGTGCAGATTTTTGCTGCTATTTCCCCAGAGGTTGCGGATACTGGCTATCGTAAAGTGAAGAGAACTGTCCATCGCCGCATCGTAGCCGAGATGACTCCAGAGGAGCAGATAGTGCTGTCGGCAGTCCATCAGGATGAGGCTCAGGTAGAGCAGGTTATTGGCAACTATGTGGAGAAGGTGCTGAAGGATGATCCCTTCGCTGTACCTGTCAATGACCGTAGCCGCATAGTCTCAGAGCTAAAGGATGAGATGCTAGGGCTAGGCCCTATTGAAAACCTGCTAAAGGATCCATCTGTTACAGAAATCATGGTCAATGGCCCCAAGAAGGTTTTTGTGGAGCGAATGGGTAAGCTGCAGCTGACAGATGTGCAGTTCCATGATGACAGCCATGTAATGAACATCGTGGAGCGTATCCTGTCACCTTTAGGCCGTCATATTGATGAGTCTGTGCCTCTGGTGGATGCCAGGCTGGCAGATGGCTCCCGTGTAAATATCATCATCCCCCCATTGTCCCTTATAGGGCCATGTATTACTATCAGAAAATTTGCTACCAAGGCTCTTTCCGTGGAGAACCTTATTACCTTTGGCACCTTGGACAGGAAGATGGCGGAATTTATCAAGGCCTGCATTCAGGCTAGGGTAAATATCCTAGTGTCTGGGGGTACCGGCTCCGGTAAGACTACTACCCTAAATGTCCTCAGCTCCTTTATACCGGAGAATGAGCGTATTGTCACCATCGAGGATGCGGCAGAGCTGAAGCTCCAGCAGGAGCATGTGGTAACTCTGGAGGCTCGTCCTGCCAACATCGAGGGCAGTGGTGAAATCACCATCCGTGATCTGGTAAAGAATGCCCTGCGTATGAGGCCGGACCGCATTATCGTAGGTGAGGTTCGTGGCGGTGAAGCTCTGGATATGCTACAGGCCATGAATACCGGCCATGATGGCTCCTTGACTACAGCCCATGCTAACAGCCCAAGGGATGTACTAAGCCGTCTGGAAACCATGGTGCTAATGGCAGGATTTGAGATGCCTATTCGTGCTATCCGTGAGCAGGTTTCCTCTGCTATAGATTTGATCGTGCATCAGTCTCGTATGAAGGATGGCTCCCGCAAGATTACTCATATTACTGAGGTTCAGCATATGGAGGGCGATATTATCACCATGCAGGATCTCTTTAGGTTCGAGCAGACAGGTATGGATGAAAATGGCAAGGTGATGGGGAGATTTGTCTATACCGGTATGCAGCCAGGCTTCATGGAAAAGTTCCAGGTAAATGGGGTAGGACATATCCTGGATACCTTTATGGAGGATGTGGAAGACGGGGGATATTACTCATGATAGTAGTATTGTTTGCCCTGGCTTTGACAGGGCTGTGCTTTCTTATTTTTTATGGTTTGATTCGTAGCCTGGTAAAGCCTCGCCAGGAGCTGAACCGTCGCCTGAAATCTCTGGAGGTTCCAGAGGAAGCAGAGGAGCACGCTCAGGGTGGAAGTCATGCCAGGATGCCTAGGGAGAAGCAGGCCTTTAGGGATCGTGTACTGATACCCCTGCGCAATACTCTGGGCCAGTGGCTGACTGATTTGGCACCAACCAGCTGGGCCAGGCTGCTGGAGCACAAGCTGGTTCTGGCAGGCAAGGCAAAAAGCTGGACTGTCCAAGGCTTTGCCCTGGTGTGGGTTGTTTTTGTGCTGCTGGGAATCCTTGTAGGTATCAGGTATGTTTCTGCCAGGCCAGATCTAGCTATGGTGCAAAGTGGAGCCATGTTGGTAGTCTTTGCAGCTTTGGCAGCGGCCATTCCTGTCCTTATACTGAGGGCAACTATCCAAAAGAGACAGGCACTGATCCTGAAGCAAATGCCAGAGGTACTGGATCTGCTGTGTGTCAGTGTCCAGGCAGGCCTTACCTTTGATGCGGCCATGCGGAGGATTATTAGCCATATGCAGGGGCCTTTGATAGATGAGTTTCGGCGGATGCAGGATGATGTTCGCATGGGACTGCCTCGACGGCAGGCTATACGGATGCTGGCAGACCGCTGTGAGGTCTCAGATTTGACATTGTTCTGTACATCCTTGATACAGGTAGAGCAGCTAGGTACCAGTATCACTACTACCCTTATCAACCAGGCGGATAATATGCGGGACCGCCATCGCCAGCGGGTAAAGGCCAAGGCCATGCGGGCACCTATCAAGATGCTGTTTCCACTGATGGTATGTATTTTTCCGGCCATCTTTATGCTGGCTTTGCTGCCACCTATCCTAGGCATTATGAATAGCTTTTTGAACAAATAAACAACCGCCTGCTCCTATCTGGGAGATAGGAGCAGGCGGATTTTTTTGAATATTTAGGGCTTGCCCCAGCGGAAGGAGCGGTAATTTTGAAACAGGTATCCATGAAGGTAAATGGGCAGGAGCTGCAGGTATATATGGCAGATAGCTTTACTAGCCGCCTCCGGGGACTGATGCTGCGAAGCCAGAGCTTTATCCCCATGGGTACAGGGCTGCTTATCACTCCCTGCAACAGCATCCATATGATGCTCATGCGGTTTGCCATAGATGTGGTATATCTGGACAAAGAATACCAGGTAGTAAGAGTAGTGGAGCAGCTAAAGCCCTGGTTGGGACTAAGCCTATGCTTCCCCGCCTATGCCACCCTAGAACTTCCCCCAGGCAGCATACAGAAATACGGGATATGCGTGGGGGACAAATTAAGCCTTGAAAATCACGATATGTGATGATATAATTTAGTTAGAAAATACGAAGGCCACCGATAGACGGTTGGCCCAATCAATAGTTAAGTCAGAAAATGACCGCTCAGTTTGTCAGACCGGGGCGGTTATTTCTGTTTACGGGCATCTTTGCCCATCATGTATCCCAGGCTAAAAATGGCTGCTGTGTAGCTGAGTACGGCCAGCAAGTCCAAAATAGTCATGGCATCACGCCCTCCTCGTTGGATTCCGGCAAGCCGGTTTCTATAATAATCGGAGGGTCACAGTCCCTCCGTAGTAGAGGGCCAACCGCCTACCGTTATGGTGGCAAAATGATTATATCATAATAGTAGGCAAAAGAAAATACCTCAGTGTGAAGGACACTTCATGCTGAGGTATTTTTTCTTGGGAAAGTTTAGTTCCAGCTTATGTTGGATGGTGGGGAGACCAGACCGATGGAGGTGGTGCCGGTGCCGGAAGAGCCTGAACCAGCGTCGGAGGTACCAGGAATTATTGCTTCCCAGCTATAATATCCCACACTACCTAGGGAAATCGTTTTTGCAGCAATGGAGCCCTTAAAGGTAAGTTTATTATCATTGATTTTTACTGTGCCATTAGGAGCGTAGATAATGCCACGGAAGAAACCGTTACCAGTAGGGTCTATAGTAACTTCACCAGGTCCAGTATAAACAATGACTATAGGCCGTGAGGTTTCATATTCCTTTTGATACTTAGCCTGTGGAGTTATCTTACATCCAGAGTCTTTAGTATTAACAACAATATATAATGGATCATTGTTATTTTTATTGTTTTTATAATAGTCTTCATCAATTTTGAGCTCAAAGTTAGTGCTGTTATTGCATATATAATTCTTGCCATTAGCCAAGGCAAGGTAATTACTAAGATATACCCCATTCTGCCATTCTATAGTAGTACCAGTATCCTTATCAAGAGCCTTGGTTTTTATAGCCTCTAACTGTTCATCTAGGGATTTTGTTTTATCTGTTGTTACTGTGGTGTAATACCCTGGGTCACCAGCTTTTTGCTTGTTAATTGCATCTTGTGTAGTTGTTATATTGCCGTTTTTTACTTCCTCTCTTGTTTTGCTGGTAAGTAGTACGTGTCTATATTGGGTTGTACCTGCAGTAGGGCCTACATTTACAATATTTCCATCATAAGTGGCGACATTGTTGTAGTTAATGCTATTATTTGGGTTATCAGGATTTTGACCATTATTAGTAGAAGTAAAGCCACCTTCTCCAAAGGAGAAGAGATTGCTAAAGATGCTATTGCCGCCGCCAGTGGTGCCGCCACCACTACTAGTTTCGATAGCTGCCACTGCCTCAGCATCTACCTTTGCAGTATCTCCTACATTAAAGAATCGCAGGAAGTAAACCGGCACTTCTTCTGTCAATACTACCCTAAAGTATGCCTTATCATCTGCGTTATTTGGTCTTCGAGCTTTGTATTCCATAGTGAGGTTGCTAAAATTGGGGTGATTGGTATTGATGGATTTATCGGCGGCGGCATCAGCCTTGGGGTGGCCACTAGGGCTTTCCTTGCTGTCTGCATAGGCGTAGGCTCCGGCAATGGCCGCTGCATCTGCTGCATTTTGCAGCCTGGACTTGTGAACATACATATTGCCAAAATCCACCGTTAGGCCGCACATGGCAATAATAAAGGGCAGCAGCACCGCCGTAAATACAATAATCTGTCCCTTTTGCCGTTGCTCCTGTAGATAGGCTTGGCACATTTTCCATATAGACATAGATACCAGCTCCTTTTTGCTTGCTAGAAAAACTTTCGTGATTTGCAGCATTATGCTGCAGGGCTTTACGGAGTTAATTGGCAATCTGTTACTGTTGCTCTGCCAGGGCTTGCTGCAGCTTGGCAATCTTCTTTTCGTGAGCACGCTGGGCAAATCCCAGCCTTGCCCGCTCATCATCAGATACGGTATCATCCTTTTCCGTGTGCTTCAGATACTCCACTATCCGCTGATGCCGCTGCTGCAGCTCCTGAATCTGATCCTGAAGAGGTTTTTCCATGCCTAGTGCCACACCGTATATGGTGTGTATATTATCCACAATATGCCGGGCATAGCCACGCTCTGAGGA
>CAVFWX010000038.1:5257-15097 GCA_963626225.1 Anaerotignum sp. | reverse complement strand
TACCCACGTCGACTCGCTCTCGCTCCGATATCGACATAGCGGATGCTAAGCTCTCGTGAGGGGCTTGATAGCTGCTCGCTATCAAGGCTCACGAATCGCTAAGCACCGATGTCGATATAGGGTCTCCTTCCAGCGTTTTCGTATTTTCGCTTAATGTTTTGGCATAACTGATGGGATCTGCATGTCTATCTGTTGGTGGGCGATGAGGTGCTGGCTCATTTCCTTGGAGCTTCGTTTGTTCCAAACGCTTTGGAGGGTGGTGACGAAAGCTCCTGGTGTGAGGGCAGAATTTAGCTGGCTTTTTACTGCCTGATATAGGGCCTGGAAGAAATCCTTTGATAGCTCCACTGTCCGCTGGGCCAGAAGAATCTGCAGCTTGGTGTCCACCAGATAAAGGTGCATTACAGGCTCCTGCAAATCCTCCAATATTGGCTTTAGTCCAGGCGGCAGCAGCTGGATGCCCAGTGGACAGTCTCCCCAGCCATCCTTGAAGATGCCATCAATCTTGTAAAGCAAAAAGAGGATGCCATCCTCTTCATAGAGTCCTAGTTCCAGCTTGCCGGTGCGGAAAGCTTCAACAGCAATTACATCAGTCTGGCTAAGCTGCAGGATAAACATGGCTCCGTTGGCATCCACCTGGAACAGGCCACCATCCCCTTGGTTTTTTATGGGCAGGGGAAATTTCTCTCCCACCTGAAAGTTTGTATATTCCATAATATCCTCCTATTTTTCACAAAGATATGCTACCCTGTGCACATCACTGTATATTATAGCAAATTTTGCGGTCATGAGTCCTAATTAATGGAAAATACTAGGGAAATATGCTAAAATAAATGCAGTATATGTAATTTTTGATGAGTATATTTTTTGAAAAGAGGGGTTTTCATGAGATACTGTATGACGATTTTTTCCAGGGTACTGCTTTTGCTTGCCATAATGTGCAGTACCCTCATGTATGCCGGTGCCGAGGCAGCGGAGCCTCAGTGGTACTGGATTTCTTCCGACAACAACTATAGCAAGTTCTTTGACCCACAGGAGGTAAAGGTGCAGGAAGCCTTCGGGGGCGTTGCCACCAAGATTACAGCTGTTACCAAGACAGGATATAGCTACGGCGGGGCACAGGAAACCTTGAACAATTATGGCATCAAGAATATTGCAGCAAATAACCTGGCTTATAGCATTGCCAAGGTGGAGATTGTGCCTCAAACCAGGGTTATGGCATATACCCAGGAGGTTTTTTACGACAAGAACGGCAAAGTGCTGTGGTCCAAGGATTATGCACCACTGAAGTACAAGGAAATGAATTCTCAGGAATTTGATGAGGATTTTTATGCCTATATTGTGGACTGTGTCTTTGGACAGGGGGAGGTAGAACGCCGCAGTGCCAGTGATAGATGGCTGCTGCTGTGGCAAGATTCTCTGGCTAAGGGTGGCACTGTTACCTGTATGGCAGATACTACCACCATGCGGGTGAATGGAGAAAATATCATTTTCTGGGAATGGCAGGAGTACAAGAACGCCTCCGGCTATGTGACCCAGGTACGTTTTATGAAGAAGGCAGTGAACCTGTTGCAGTATACCAGCAAGATTGTCCGCTACCAGCACTGGAGCAGCCAGGAGGGCTGGAAGGACTACACCGACAAGGAAACTGACGGTGCCTATCATGCAGTAGAAAAGGGCAGCACCGAGGAAAAGGAGCTGTTGCAGCTTTCCAGCTACGACAGGATGCACAACAGCTGGGTTCACAGATATAGCCTGGACAGCAATCAGGCAATTTAAAATTAGGGAGATATAGTTTTATGCCAATTAAGATACCAAATGATCTGCCAGCAGCAGCCATATTGGAAAAGGAAAATATTTTTATCATGGATGCAGACAGGGCCTATGGGCAGGATATCCGCCCATTGAAGCTGCTGATCCTTAACCTTATGCCGGTAAAGCAGGTAACGGAAACCCAGCTGCTGAGGCTTCTGGGCAATACCCCTTTGCAGGTAGAGGTGGATTTTATCTATACGGAATCCTATGTGCCGACCCATACATCTCAGGACTACCTTACGGAGTTCTATGGCACCTTTGCGGAGGTTCGTCACAAGAAATACGATGGCTTTATCATTACAGGTGCACCAGTGGAGCAGATGCCTTTTGAGGATGTGGCCTATTGGGACGAGGTGGCAGAAATCATGGAGTGGAGCAAGAGCCATGTATATTCCACCTTCCATATCTGCTGGGGGGCCCAGGCAGGGCTGTATTACCATTATGGCATACCTAAGTGCGATGTATCCCCTAAGGTCTTTGGTGTGTACAAGCATCATCTTTGCTGTGAGAATGAGCCGCTGTTCAGAGGCTTTGACGATGAGTTCTATGTGCCCCATTCCCGCCATACGGAGATCCGCAAGGAAGATGTGGAAAAGGTAGAGGAGCTAACCATTCTGGCAGAGTCTGACTCGGAGGCAGGAGTATATGCCATTGCCAATCTGAATGAGCGGCAATTCTTCATTACCGGCCATGCGGAGTATGATCCTCTGTCCTTGAAGGGTGAATATGACCGGGATATGGCAGCGGGGGTAGAAAATGTCAATGTGCCAATTAATTACTATCCTGACGATGACCCTACCAAGGAGCCAATCGTAAGATGGCGTTCCGTGGCCAATCTGCTTTTTGCCAACTGGCTTAACTATTATGTATATCAGGAAACCCCATACGAGCTGGACAGTCTCAGCCGCTATGGTGACAATATTTGAGAAATAAGGTGACCTAAAATGAATTACAAGGCTTTGGCAGTGCTGGGAGCTGCCTTCATGAGTTTTTCCTTTAGCAATATAAGTACAACAGAGGCTGCTCCGCAGGTGCCAGAGAATATTTTCCGCTGGGTACAGTCCTCTGCCAGGACAAATTATTTCTTTAATCGCCAGCAGATGTGCTTTGCTGTAGATGAAGATGGCCAGGTGGACACAGACAAGCTTATCGTGCCTGTGCTGAAAACCTTTGATGATGTAATGATTAACGATGTAGTGTCCAAGCGTCGCTGGAATGGCAAATCCCTTAACGGCTTTGATGATTTTGTTGGTGTGGCAGAGTACCTGACTTTCGATATGGAGGAGAAAAAGGTTTCTGTAGATGAGCTGGATTATCTGGATTCTACCTGGAGCACCATTGAAGTGGAGCGTTCCGATGCTGCCTGGATCAGCTTGGAGGAGCTTTCTGACAAGAGCCTGGATGCCAAATTCTATGAGCGGATTATTGATTTTGCCATGCGGAACCAGCTGGTACTGGCAGAACGTACCAAGGGAACCTTGACTGAGGAGGCTAAGGCAAAGCTGGCAGAGGCACAGCAGGAATATCGTGATGCCCATGTACCGGATAGGCCTTCGGACAATGAGTAAGAAGGAACGATAATGTCTTCAGAGTTTACTTTTATAGTGGAAAAAATCTGCCCTGTTTGTGGAAGAAGCACCAGGGTGGTGAAGGTCAAATCCCGTCTGGCTGGTGGAGAGATCGACAGTGATTACTGCTGCCACTACCGGGATTTCAATCCTTATCTCTACCATATCTGGGTCTGTGAGTATTGCGGCTTTGCGGCAGATGAAAAGGTATTTTTGTCTGCTATGCCTATGGTTCATCGGGAGGCAGTAGGAAATGCACTGGTGGAAAAGCATGTTCACTTTGAGTTCCACGAAGTTCGCAGCGTGCCTGACGGCATTGCTTCCTTGAAGCTGGCCATGTATTGTGCCGAGGTTCTTAGTGCACCCTTGGCACGGCAGGCAGGACTGGCCATGCGTCTGGCCTGGGTTTATCGTCTGGATGGACAGAAGGAAAAGGAGCAGGAAGCCATGGGAATGGCTCTAAACCTTTATATTCGCTCACTGGAAAATGAGCGTTATCCTATAGACAATCTGACAGACAATATGGTTATGTACCTGATTGGTGCCCTTTATGCCCAACTGGGGGAAAACAAAAAGGCTGTGCTGTACCTTAGCCGTCTGGTAGATGATAGGAGAGGGACAGCTGGAGAGCCAAAGTTGGTGAAGGATGCCCGCAAGCTGTGGCAGCAGATGCGGGAGGAAGAACAGGAAAAGCAGCCTGAACAGCCGGCTAGGACAGAGAAAAAAGCAACCCTGGCAAAAAAATCCGCTGCCCCTAAGAAGAAATCTGGCCTTAGACGATGGTTCTAGCATGGCAGTAGCAAAATAGGATAGGTGATAGATATGGATATGCCTGCTATTATATCTGAGTATTTTCCAGGCATTAAAATAGAAAAGATAAGTGAAGCCATAGCAGATTATCAGCCGGCATGGCTTATAGTCCGCAATACCTGGAGCAACGAAACTATCCGTGAAATCATGGATGGCAAGGTTTCTGTGCCAGATGAGGTTATCAACAAGGCCATTGCCGACAAGCTGGACGAAAACCAGCCTGTGACAGAGGTAAAGCTCACCTCCAAGAAAAACGGCAAGCTGGATATTTACGCCAATACCAAGAAGGCAGGCAGGGTGGAGTTTTCTGGCACCATTGAGGAATTTGTTCATAATACGGAGGATTCCCATGTAACCTATAAAGTTAAGGAAAGGGCTTTGAAGGATCACGGACTAGCATCCTGGTTTTTCTCCCGTATGTCCCTGTCTATGGCCCAGCAGCTTTTTGGCAAGATTGACCTGGGAGAGGATCTGCCGACGGAGATTCATGGCAATTATATCACCCTGGACTGCAAGAATATCTTGGAGCAGTCTGACCTGGCCAAGGCCACCATCAAGGAGCATCGGGTGCTGGATATGATCGAGATAAAGAATGCCGTGCCCCACGATGGCTACATCACCTTTGAAACCAGCCTGAATATTCCAGAGGATATCCAGACTGAAGTTCTAGATATGGTTTTGAGCCGTATAGGCAGCAGAGATGAATAAGGGAGGCAAGGGATAAATTGAATTTTGTGAGAAAAATACTGGCAGCGGTGCTGTGCGTGGCCATGATGTCCACCGCCGTCAGCACGGTAGCCATGGCGGCTAAGAAGGACAAGCCCAAGGAGAAGGAGAAAATCGTCTTTATTCCTCACGACAACAGGCCTATTTCCGATGAGGAAACAGCGGATACTATTCGTCAGTTGGGCTATGAGGTAATAGTGCCACCAGATGAGCTTCTAGGCAGCAATGAAAATCTGGGAGATCCGGATAAGCTGTGGAAATGGCTGGAGGACAATACAACGGTAGAGCACAGTGCCGACAAGAAGCCACCATATAAGCCTTTGCCAGGCATCAAGGCTGTGGTGCTGTCTGGTGACTCTTTGATTTATGGCAGCCTGGTAGGCTCCAGAAAGCACACCATTTCCCAGAGCAAGCTGATGGAGCGGGTGCAGCATTTTAAGGATTTCAAGCGGGATCATCCAAAGGTGCCTATGTATGTTTTCTCCTCAATTATGCGTACTCCAAGGACAGGGGAGGCTTCCGGCAAGGAGGAGCCAAGCTATTATTTCAGCTATGGCACGGATATTTTCCGTTATACATCCCTGTTGGACAAGCAGGAAATGGAAGGTTTAAACAAGCGGGAACAGAAGGAGATGGATTTTCTTACTCAGCTGATTCCACAGGAGGCCATTGCTGATTGGATGAGCCGCCGGAAGAAAAACCTAGCGGTAAACAAGGCTATGATAGACCTGGCCAAGTCCGGCACCTTCGCTTATTTCTGCCTGGGACGGGATGACAATGCTCCATATTCCCAGACCCACCGTGAAAGCCGCTGGCTTAACGAATATGCTGGCAAGCTGGGGAAAACCAGGTTCAACAACATGGCAGGCATTGATGAATTTGGCATGCTGCTGTTGACCAGAGCGGTAAACGATTTGGAAAAGAAGATTCCATTTGTCTATGTGCGGTACAATATGGGTGAGGGAGGATCTGTAGTGCCATCCTATTCCGATGAGGCCATAGATAAGACTATCCGCTCCCATGTGATTATGGCGGGAGGCATGTATGTTACCACTCCTACCAGGGCAGATATGGTGCTGCTGGTAAATACAAATCCTAATGGCATAACCTACGAGGCCAATGATGTGGAGAATACGGAAAAAACGGATTTCTCTGATAAGTATTTCATCAATATGGTGGATGAGGAGCTGAGGGCTGGACGTCCTGTGGCCATTGCAGATATTGCCTATGCCAACGGTGCAGACAATGCCATGATGGGACTGCTGCGGGATAAAAATATGCTCTTTAAGATACAGGCCTACTCCGGCTGGAATACACCAACCAACAGCACAGGCTATGTGCTGGGACAGGGAATGTTGGTGTCCAGAATGTCCGAAAACAGCCGCAAGAAGCTGCTGTTTACCCGTTATCTGGATGACTGGGGCTATCAGGCAAATATTCGCCAGAATCTGAACAGTGTAATATGGAACTTCCCTGGGGAGGGCAACGGAGCAACCTTGAACGAAAAGAAGGCTGCCATAGAAAATTCTGCCACCCTCCGCATGAGAAGCTTTGCCAAGTACAATCTCCCAGAGTTTGTAGATATAAAGCAGATTCATGTAACCATGCCCTGGAACAGGCTCTTTGAGTGCTATCCGCAGTTCTAATAAAAAAATCGTAGCAGGCTTTATGGCTGCTACGATTTTTTTGTAAGGTTTTCAATTAAGCACATAAAAACGCTGGAGGTGTACCCTAAGGAGACCCTTTATCGACCTCGGTGCTTAGCGATTCAGAAAACAAAGCTTTTCTGAGAGCTTAGCATCCGCTAGGTCGATATAGGAGCGAGAGCGAGTCAACGTGGGTACACTCCAGCGTTTTAATTTCTTTTATGCGTTAGCCTTGCGGAACTTCTCCATAAAGTCTGCCAACCTCTCGCAGCCCTCATAAGGCATAGCGTTGTAGATGGAAGCTCTCATGCCGCCAACAGAGCGATGGCCCTTTACGCCACCCATCTGATGCTCCAGAGCTTCAGCTACGAACTTCTTCTCCAGCTCCTCGCTAGGCAGGCGGAAGGTAACATTCATAAAGGAGCGGCTGTCCTTGTCTGCATGGCCGGCATAGAAGCCATTGCTGTTGTCGATAGCATCATATACCAGAGCAGCCTTCTTCTTGTTACGCTCAGCCATAACCTCCAGGCCACCCTGCTGCTTCAGCCAGTTAGCTACCTTGCCAACCATGTAGATGCCAAAGGCAGGTGGGGTGTTGTAGAGGGAATTCTTCTTGTAGTAGGTGTCATAACGCAGCATGGTAGGGAGAGTCTCAGGGCTCTTTTCCAGCATGGAGCGTCTTGCCACTACCAGGGCAACACCGGCAGGTCCCAGGTTCTTCTGGACACCGGCATAAATCAGGCTGAACTTGGAGAAATCCAGAGGACGGGACAGAATATCAGAGGACATATCCGCAATCAATGGCACATCGCCAGTTTCAGGAATGTAGTGATACTCAGTACCATAGATAGTATTATTGTAGCAAACATGGAGATAGGCAGCATCATCGCTGAGCTTGATTTCATCCTGGGTAGGGATATGCTTGAAGTTTACATCCTTGCTGGAAGCAGCTGCATAGCCACGGCCCAGGAGCTCAGCCTCCTTGTAGGCCTTGGTTGCAAAGCTGCCAGAGAGGACGTAGTTGCCACGCTTCTCAGCAGAAGCAAAGTTCAGAGCCACCATGTCAAACTGCATGCTGGCACCGCCCTGAACGAACAGAACCTCATAGTCATCCCCTAGCCCCATAAGCTCCAGGATATCTGCCTTGGCCTGGTTGTGTACCGCATCATAGGCAGGGGCACGGTGGCTGATTTCCAGAATGGACATGCCGGTATTCTGGAAATTCAGGAATTCAGCCTGAGCTTCTTTTAGCACTTCCAATGGCAGCATGGATGGACCTGGGTTGAAATTATAAATACGATTTGCTTCCAAAACGAAAACCTCCTAATTATATCATTATATATACTAGAAATTAGTCTGCATCAAAGAGAATAACCTTGGCACCGAAAATACCTTCCATGGAGGTAATCAGCTTGATAACGTCACGAGGCACGCTCTTGTCCAAGGTGAGGATCATGAGGCTGGTTCCCTCTACGCTGGTAGTACCCACCTGCATGCTAGAGATATTGACACCGGCAGCACCCATGATGGAACCAACCTGGCCGATAACGCCTGGGCGGTTGATATGAGGGCAGATGAGGATGCAGTCCTGTGGAGCCAGATCTACACGATTGTCATCAATCTTGATGATGCGGCCCTTGTCTCCAAAGAGAGTGCCCTGTACACTGACGGACTTGTTGGCAGTGTAGGCGGTAACGGTGATAATATTGGCAAAACGCTCAGTATCCTTGTCATGGATTTCGCTGACCTTTAGGCCACGCTCCTTGGCAAGACCTGGGGCATTGACGTAGTTAACAGTCTTTTCCATCTCGGAATCCAGCATGCCCTTGATAACAGCAGTGGAAAGCATCTTGGTACTTACATCGGCAATCTCGCCGTTGTAGGTGATTTCCAGCTTCTTGATGGCACCCTCAGCCAGGGCACGAACAGCACAGCCCAGACGCTCAGCCAGATCAAAATATGGAGTAATGACATTCATTACCTGCTGGGAAACAGGAGCCAGATTTACGGCGGTCATAACAGGCTCGCCGTGGAGGGCTGCCTTGATGCCCTTGGCCACATCAACAGCTACGCCAATCTGGGCTTCTACGGTGGAAGCACCCAGATGCGGGGTAACATAAAGGCCAGGTACCCCCAGGAGAGGATGGTCAGCAGGGATTGGCTCGCTGGTAAATACATCCACAGCAGCTCCTGCAACCTGACCGGAGAGAACAGCCTCCCGGAGATCCTCCTCATTGATGATACCGCCACGGGCACAGTTAATGAGGCGAACGCCCTTCTTCATCTTTGCCATGACATCTTTATTTATCATGTTGCGGGTGGTGTCGGTAAGAGGCATATGGACGGTGATGAAGTCGGCTTTTTCTACCACTTCGTCAAAGGTGCCTACGGTTACGCCCATATCCTTGCAGCGTTCCTCGTTGATATATGGATCATAGCCAATGACCTTCATGTCAAAGGCCAGGGCACGCTTGGCAACGCCGCTACCGATACGGCCCATGCCCACAACACCCAGGGTCTTGCCCTTCAGCTCTACGCCGGTGTACTTTTTGCGGTTCCACTCACCCTTCTGGAGGGTTTCATTGGCAATAGGAATGTGGCGGGCCATGGCCATCATCATGGCAAAGGTATGCTCAGTGGCAGCAATGGTGTTGCCGCCTGGGGAATTGATAACAATAATGCCCTTGTCGGTGGCAGCAGCAACATCAATATTGTCTACGCCTACACCGGCACGGCCGATAATCTTCAGATTCTTGGCAGCTGCAATAACCTCTGCAGTTACCTTGGAGGCAGAGCGTACAATCAGGGCATCGTATTCAGGGATGATGGAGAGAAGCTCCTCTGCTGACAGCTTGTCACGGACATCGCAGTCAAACTCGTCATTCAAAATGTCTACAGCCATCTGGGAAACGCCATCTGCAATTAAAACTTTCATTTTAAATCCTCCTAAAATAAAAACAGCTCCGCCCCATATTGGGGCGAAGCATAATACTCCACGGTACCACCCAAATCACGCCAAAGGCGCAACTCACAGCTGCTGTATCGGGCTACCCGTCCGGCTCATCGCCGGCCTCTCCAAGGCGGACAGCTATTTTTATCCTGCCGGCTCACACCAGCCGCCGGCTCTCTGATGTCAAAAAATAACCTTTTCCTCTTCACTGAGTTCGCTATGTTTAAGATTTCACTGTGTTAAAGGCATTATATGTTATACATTGCCAAAAGTCAAGTGTATTTTGCAGAAATACTATAAAATTTGGAAGCTACATATTTTCAGG
>CAVFWX010000038.1:0-4444 GCA_963626225.1 Anaerotignum sp. | reverse complement strand
AATTGTGTTGCCGCTACAATATGGATTTTCAGGAAACCAAGAGCTGGTATGATGGATATTACTTTTCTAGATCAGGTTCTGTATATAGTCCTAGATCCGTGGTGGCAGCTATGCGTAGCGGAGTATTTGATACCTATTGGAATCAGACAGAAACCTTTGAGGCTTTGCGAATCTACATAGATATGAACTTTGCTGGGTTAAGGGAAGCTGTCATAGGATTGTTATCCGGGGCAAGGCGTAAAATAATTACAGGAACCTTCGTGAATGATATGACCACATTCTCTAATCTGGATGATGTGTTGACACTACTGGTGCATTTGGGGTATCTAGGCTATGATTTTGCCAATAAGGAAGTATTTATACCTAATAGGGAGATTCAGCAGGAATATATAGGTGCTATGTCGGCAGGCGGCTGGGAAAAGATAGTGGATGCTGTACAGGAATCAGAAAGGCTTCTGGAATGTACATTGGCTCAGGATGAGCAGTCGGTGGCAGAGGCTATTGCCAAGGCACATTTAGAAACAAGCCATCTTCAGTATAATGATGAAAATGCCCTGTCCTACACAGTTTCCTTGGCATATTATAGTGCTAGGCAAAAATATACCGTGATACGGGAACTGCCTACAGGTAAGGGATTTGCAGATTTGGTGTTTTTGTCACGACCGAAATATGCAAATCTTCCTGCTATGATGGTAGAGCTGAAATGGAATCAGGATGCTGATACGGCGATAAGGCAAATCAAGGAAAAAGGCTATGCAGAGTCCTTGAAGGATTATCAGGGAGATGTCTTGTTGGTGGGTATCAATTATGATAAAAGTTCGAGGAAACATACTTGTCAGATTGAAAAAATGAAGAGGTAAATAATGTGAGATGCGGGGAAGTGTATAGTCCCGCATTTTATTTTAAGGCAAAGAAACATAGGAAAGAAAATGTTTAAGGGCATTTTCTTTGCACAGTTTTGGTGTTATAATTTAAGTTAGCTTTTTATCGCTTGATTTATGATTGTGGCAACGGATAGCTGCCGTGGTTTTGCATTGGAATATGGGGGATTGTTATGAAGATAGATGGTTTGGGGACCAGGCCTACCATGGCTGCCCACAGTATGGAGGGGGGACATAGGACTCAGTCTGCTGCTGGGGATTTTGCCTCGGAGCTGGAGGATCAGCAGGGAGATATGTCCAGGGAACAGCTGCAGCAGATGCTGGATCAGATTGATGAGCAGGGCCAGCGGCTGACCAAGACTCCGACATACGATGAGCTGAAGTCCTATCGGGGACTGATTAAGAATTTTGTCAGCACGGTAGTCTCCCAGATGTATTCCGTCAATACCCAGGCCGGTTGGGATCGCATGGGCCGTCAGAAGGTTTATACCACCGTGCGGAAAATCGACAGGGAATTGGAGAATATGGCGGAAAAAATCCGCCTGGGCCAAACCAAGCAGCTGGATATTGTGGCCAGCCATGATGCCATCCGTGGCATGCTGGTGGATCTCTATATGTAAGCCATGAATACTCAGTGGAAAAATATTGTAGGCCATCAGGGTACGGTGGCTCATCTGCGGCTGATGCAGCAGGAGGACAGGCTGCCCCATGCCATGCTGTTTTGTGGCACAGAAGGAGTAGGCAAGTCCCTAGCTGCTGAAGCATTGGCTACATCTCTTTTGTGCCAGAATCCAGTGGAGGCCGAGGGCTGCGGTCATTGCAGCTCCTGCCGAGCATTGGCAGCAGGCACTCATCCGGACTTTTTCAATTTGCAGCCAGAAAGTACCACCAAGGCTGCCCCTACCATCAAGATAGAAGCTGTGCGGCAGCTCCAGGCAGATATTGCCAGAATCCCCCTGCTGTCCTCACGGCGGGTGGTCATCATACAAGAAGCAGACAGGATGAACGAAGCAGCGGCCAACTGTTTGCTGAAAACCATCGAGGAACCTACGGGCCAGGCGGTATTTATACTGATTACCAGTAGGCCTTCAGCCCTGCTGGATACCATTATTTCCCGCTGCATGCGGGTGGAGTTCGGCATCTTGCAGCAAAATGAACTGCTGGAAATCCTATCCCGCCAAGGGATAGAGTCTGGGGAAGCTCAGCGGCTTGCCTATATAGCCGATGGCAGCGTGTCCAGGGCATTGGCTCTCCGGGATGAGGAGTTGTTGCAGCTTCAGGCAGCTGCCTTTGACCTGGCAAATAAGGCAGGCAAGATGAACCCAGTGGAAATAATCAAGCTTTCCAGCGATATGGCGGGATATACCCGCACCATGATGATTCAGTGGCTGGGATTTCTTGCCATGATTTACCGTGATTTGCTGATGCTGTACAGTGGCAGTTCACTGCCCTTGTACAACCAGTCAGATATAAATAGATTGTCAGCACTGCTGACCCAATATCCCCAGGACAGGCTTTTGCCCCTGCTGCGGCTGGTACAGGAATACCAGAAGCGGCTGGGCAGCAACGTAAATATCCAGCTTTGCCTGGAGGGATTTTTGATAAGGTTAAATGATTTTATGGAGGAATAAATGCAGATAGTTGTAGGTGTCCGCTTCAAGCGGGCCGGTAAGATATATTATTTCAGCCCGGGAAATCTGGATATAAAGCTGAATGACAATGTAATCGTGGAAACAGCCCGGGGCATGGAGTTTGGCACAGCCGTAATCGGCCCTCGGGAGGTGCCGGACAACCAGGTGGTGTTGCCGTTGAAGGTGGTGCATCGCATTGCTACTGAGGCAGACAAGGCCAAGGTGGAGGACAATGCCCGCCGCCGTGATGAGGCTTTCCGCATCTGCGAGGAAAAGATTGCCGCCCATGAGCTGCCTATGAAGCTGGTGGATGTGGAGTACACCTTTGATGTAAACAAGATTATTTTCTACTTTACTGCCGATGGCAGGATTGATTTCCGTGAGCTGGTAAAGGATTTGGCTTCCATCTTCCGCACCCGTATCGAGCTGCGGCAGATTGGCGTCAGGGATGAGGCAAAGCTTATGGGAGGTATTGGCTGCTGCGGCAGGCCTTTGTGCTGTCATAGCTTCCTAGGGGAGTTTGAACCTGTGTCCATCCGCATGGCTAAGGAGCAGAATCTTTCCTTGAATCCTACCAAGATTTCCGGCATTTGTGGTCGCCTTATGTGTTGCCTGAAATACGAAAACAACTGCTACTGCGGCAACTGCAAGAAGCGGAAAAAGATCAAGCCTCCTGTTCAGGGCAGCAAGGTTATTACTGCCGAGGGCGAGGGCAAGGTTATTAACCTGAATATGCAGCGCCGCTCCGCCACCATCCTGCTGGATGACCGCAAGACCATTGTGGCTTCCTGGGAAGATATTATTGAAAAGGACAGCGAGGACAACCAGTGAGCCGCCCCGTGAGGGACTGGTCTGCTGTGGAGCTGGGACCTCAGGAGAGGTTGGATGACCTGCTTTGCAGCGGCCGGCATATTATCCAGAACAAGGAGCAGTTCTGCTTTTCCATAGATGCAGTGCTGCTGGCCAGATATCCTCGGTATCGCAAAAGCTGGCGGGTTTTTGACCTGGGCACTGGCACTGGGGTTATGCCCCTGCTCATAGCCGATGAGGTAAAGGAAATCCACGCCTTGGAAATCAATCCTGTTATGGCGGAGCTGGCTCAGCGAAATGTGCAGCTTAACGGACTGGAGGATAAAATCCATGTGCAACAGGGGGATTACCGTAGGATAAGGGAGCTGTACCCAGCGGAAAGTTTTGATTGCGTCATTGCCAATCCACCATATAGACCACTAAAACAAGGCACCGTCAGTGCACTGGAAGGTGTGGCATCCGCTCGCCATGAGGTAACAGCCACACTGGAGGATGTGGTAAAGGCAGCCAGGTATCTGCTGAAATTCCACGGAAAATTTGCCATGGTGCACCTGCCGGAAAGGCTGGGAGAAATCATTGTGGCCATGGATAGGAACCAGATTCAGGTAAAACGCCTGCAGCTGGTTCAGCCCAAGCCAGACAAAACCTCAAATCTCATGCTGATAGAAGGGGTGGTGGGGGCTGCACCGGGAGGCATGAAGGCGGAGCTGCCACTTATAGTTCACAAGGCTGACGGCAGCTACACCGATGAAATTTTGGATATATATAATATGAAAGCAAATCTTGATAATTAAAATAGAAGGATGATGCTATGTCACAGGAAAAAAAGGGCAGTTTGTATCTTTCTGCCACCCCTATCGGCAATCTGGAGGATATGACCTACAGAGGCGTGCGGATGCTGGCAGAGGCGGATTTGATTGCGGCGGAGGACACCCGCCACACCAGAAAGCTCCTGTCCCATTATGATATACATACTCCGGCTACTAGCTACCATGAGCACAACAAGCTCACCAAGGGGCCGGAGCTGATAGAAAAAATGCTGGAAGGTGCCACAGTGGTCTGTGTCAGTGATGCAGGCCTGCCGGGGATTTCGGATCCGGGAGCACATCTTGCTCAGCTGGC
>CAVFWX010000037.1:7661-15134 GCA_963626225.1 Anaerotignum sp. | reverse complement strand
GAAGCTATCAATGATATAAGGCTGGAACGTCAGAAATTTGAGGCGCTGCAGCGAAGGACAGTCGAGCTATTGTCAGTGCAGGGAAATGTAGAGTACCTTCATGCCATCTCCAATATGGCACTGCTGAATACAGCAGACAACGCTGTGTTGAATAATTCCACCTTTGATGTAAAGCGAAATCAAATTATTGCCATGGACAAGGCTGGGCAGTACATTCCATTCTGCACTAGGATGGTGTTCCTGAAATACTATACCCCATCAGGGGAAAATCAGCTGCATTTCTGGGGACATATAGACAGGGTAGAATATATCAAGGCAATAAATAGCGTATTAGCGGATTATTTGGGAGAGCCTATTACTCTAGAAAAGGAGGAGAGAAGTAATATATGAATACAAAGCTCTATTCCTTTATGGAGATTTTTCAGAGACCTGTCGAAAATGAACAGGAAGCTATCCAAGTAAAGAAGATTATAATCCCCATCATTCAAAGAGATTATGCCCAGGGGAGACTGGGAGCAGAGGTAGGCCGGGTGAGAAAAAGATTTCTGGAAGCATTGTACAAGGCTGTTACAGAAAAGCCCATTGCCTTGGATTTTGTCTACGGAGACATTGATGCAGAGGGGAATATGATACCCTTGGATGGACAGCAGCGGCTGACTACCTTGTTCTTGCTTCATTGGTATGCTGCAAAGAAGGAACATATACCAGCGGAAGAGTATGCCTTTCTTAGAAATTTCACCTATGAAACCAGATATAGTGCCAGGCATTTTTGTAGGCAGCTGGTGGAATATACTCCGTATTTTTTAGGCAGGATTTCCCATGATATAATAGACCAGGCCTGGTTTCCACTGGATTGGCAGAAGGATCCTACTATCAGTTCCATGCTGGTGATGCTGGATGCCATAGAGGATAGATTTGGAGATGTAGCAGACCTTTGGGAGAAATTGAGGGATAGATGCATTACCTTCTATTTTCTGCCTATCAAGGACATGGGGCTGACAGATGAGCTGTACATAAAAATGAATTCCAGGGGCAAGCCATTGACACTGTTTGAGCATTTCAAGGCTGAGCTGGAGGGAGAGCTTCGTGGTATTGATGATGACATGGCGGGGAGGATTGGCAGAAAGATAGATTGCCAATGGACAGATTTGCTGTGGCAGTACAGGAACAGTAGCACAGACTCTGCTGATGACAATATCATAGATGATGAATTTTTGCGGTATTTTAAGTTTGTCTGTGATGTTATATGCTTTCGTCAAGGAGATTCACCTTTGGCGAGAAATGATGATGTCTTTGATTTGCTGCAGGAGTATTTTTCCAAGGATAACCCAAATACAGCAGAGAACGTTCGTGGATTGGAAGAATTTTTTGACTGCTGGTGCAATATTCCAGGCTTTGATTCGCCAACAGAGTTTTTGCAATCCTTTATGTCCCATAGCCATCAGCCTGGTAAGCTCCTTATAGAGTCTAGATACAAGCTGAATATCTTTGAGGACTGTCTTCAGACATATGCTGACAAAACTGGCAGGAACAGGCAGTTTCCACTAAATAGATTTGTGCTATTATATGCTATTATAGTACATTTGCAGCATAGTAAGGAGATAGATGCAGCGGATTTTGTTAGGAGAATCCGGATTGTGAACAATCTGATTCGTAATTCTGATAATGAAATCAATGTCAGGATTGACAGAAATAGAATGCCTGCTATATTAGCAGAAACAGAGGCCATAATCATTACTGGAAAAATAGATGATGCCATAGAAAACAACTTCAATGCAAATCAGCTGAAGGAAGAAAAGGCCAAAATAGAGTATTTGCAGAAAAATCCTCATATGGTTGATATCCTGTTTAAATTGGAGGATCATGCACTGCTCTATGGACAAATAAGCATTTTAGGGCTGGAAAATCTGGCCTATACGGATAGGTTCATCAGCTTGTTTGACTGCAATCTGGACAAGGTAGACTGTGCCATGATGTCTGTAGGAAATTATGGACAGAGGGAGCAAAATAGCTGGCGGTATCAGTATGGATCCACCAGGGATACAGCTTGGCGAGAGCTTTTTCACAAAAGTCGCAATGAAGGCTTTGAAAATACAAGTAGCATACTTATCAATCTGTTGCAAAGAACGGAGAATTTTTCTGATGATATTTTGCAAGGTATCATAGATGATTATCTTGCCAAATGCGAAAATGCAAGTAGATTTGCATGGCGGTACTACTATGTGAAATATCCTCAATATCGTCCTGGCCGTTTTGGCAAGCTAGGGAATTACCATGCTGATGACCAGCCATATTTGTTCTCTGTGATGCAAACCCAGCGGCAATGGTCAGAAAATACCTATCTGCCTTTTTTGAAGGCAGCAGATGAGGTGCATTTGTCTAGGGATCATATGGGGCAAAGGCTGACATATGAGAATTTTTATATCATATGCACCAATGATTCCTATCTTGTAGTGGATAATGAATCAGAAGAAGTCATGGATACCATAAGCATTTCCCAGGACGAAAAGGGAATTGATACTAAGGATAGAATTTCGGTGTTAAAAGGGTATTTATCAACTAGGAGGCAGGGATGAAACCGGAGCATAAGGAATTAATGAAGGCACGGAGGCGGAATATCAGGCTGACAGTGTCCTATGATGGCACAGCATATAATGGCTTTCAACGGCAGAATCCGCCTCAGGTAGCGGTGCAGAATGTGCTGGAGGAGAAGCTCCAGAAGGTTTGCGGAGATACCATTGAGCTGGCAGCCTCCGGCAGGACTGATTCCGGGGTTCATGCCCTGGGACAGGTGGTAAATTTCTTTACTGATGGCAGTATTCCTTTGGACAGGCTGCCCCGGGCGGTAAACAGCATTTTGCCACCAGATATTGTGGTGTTGGATGCCCAAGAGGCAGATAGGGATTTTAGTGCTCGTCACAGTGCCAAGAGCAAGACATATATTTATCGGATTTTACAGGGATATATTCCGGATCCCTTTGAGCGGAACTACAGCTGGAATATCCACAAGGATTTGGATATAGATGCCATGAGGCAGTGCTTGAAGCTTATAGAAGGTACCCATGATTTTAGTGCATTTCGGGCAGCAGGAGGGCCTCCTGTAAGTCCTGTCCGCACCATTTATGAGGCAGGTCTGGAGCAAAAGGGTCGTATTGTAGAGCTGAAATTCTTTGCCAATGGCTTTCTCTACCATATGGTTAGGAATCTGGTAGGAACCATTGCCAACGTAGGCCTGGGGTGGACTACGGTGGAGAGGTTCCAGGAAATCATGGATTCCTTGGACCGCACTCAGGCTGGAGCTACTGCACCGGCCCAAGGGTTATATCTATATCAAGTAAATTACTGAACACAAGGAGTAAATTATGAATACAATCAAGGTTATTGGCCTGGGGCCTGGGGATTTTGGCTATATTACCCTGGAGTCCTGGGAGCTGATGCAGCAGGCTCAAAAGGACAGCAGTCTGTATCTTCGCACTTCCATCCATCCTACAGTGCCTATGCTGGAGGAAAGAGGTATCAAGTTCCACAGCTACGACAGCTTTTATGAGGAAGCCGAGGATTTTGACCATCTTTACAACCGTATTGCTGAGGATGTCATAGCTAAGGCTCAGTCTGGTAAGGATATTGTCTATGCCGTGCCAGGGAGCCCCATGGTGGCAGAAAAAACCGTAGTGCTGCTACGGGAAAAGGTGGAGGCACTGGCTGAAGGACAGGTGCAGCTGGAGATTCTCCCGGGCATGAGCTTTGTAGAGGTGCTTTACGGCAAGCTAGGGATTGACCCAATTGACGGCCTGACTATCATTGACGCAGAGGACTTTGGGGAGCTGCCAGTGGATATGCCTACTGGCCTGGTGGTAACCCAGGTATACAACCAGCAGATTGCCTCAGATACCAAGCTAAGCCTGATGGAGGTACTGCCGGATGAATATCCGATTACCTATATCCACAAGCTGGGTATGCCTGATGAGTCCATCCGGGAGATTCCTCTCTATGAGCTGGACCGCCAGCCGGATATAGACTATCTCACCAGCCTTTACATCAAGCCATATCCAAAGAAAGGCGAATTTGACCTGGCACCTTTGCAGGAGATTATCAAGACACTGAGAGAGCCAGGAGGATGCCCTTGGGATATTGCCCAGACCCATGAGTCCATCCGCCGCAATCTCATAGAGGAAACCTATGAGGTGCTGGAGGCCATTGACCTAGAGGACTATGACTTGCTTTGCGAGGAGTTGGGTGATCTGCTGATGCAGGTAGTTTTCCATGGCCGCATGGCAGAGGAAGCAGGGGAATTTTCCATGGAGGATGTGATTCAGGGTACAGTGGAAAAGCTGGTTCGCCGACATCCTCATGTCTTTGGTGATGTGCAGGCAGCAGATGCAGGTGCTGCCCTTATGAGCTGGGAGGCCATGAAGAAAAAGGAAAAATCCTACCGCAAGCATATATTGGACGGTGTGCCAAAGGATTTGCCAGCTCTCATGAGTGCCCAGAAGCTTCAGTCCAAAGCAGCCAAGGTTGGCTTTGACTGGCAGGAGGCTGAACCAGTGTGGCAGAAGGTTTCTGAGGAGCTGTCTGAGCTGCGGGAGGCTGTAGCGGAAAACAATCCTGCCCATGTGGAGGAGGAGCTGGGAGATACTCTCTTTAGTCTGGTAAATCTAGCTCGTTTCCTGAAGGTGGACAGCGAAATGGCTCTTCTTGCCACCAATAAGAAGTTCCGTAGCCGTTTTGGCCATGTGGAGGAAAGGGTCAAGGAAAGTGGCAAGGAATGGGGAGATTTTACCTTGGAGCAGCTGGATGAATTCTGGAATGAGGCAAAGTCCAACAAATCTTGAAAAAATCAGAAAAAATAGGCTTTAGCCTTTGCAAAATCCCATTGTATGTGGTATATTGTAGTCAATTACCAAGGGAGACCGCCTAGATAGCGGGGTTTCCGAGAAATTATCTATACTTTGAGGGGGAAATGACATGAATAAGTCTGAGCTCATTGCAAAGGTTGCAGAGAAATCCGGTGTTACCAAGAAGGACGCAGAGAAGGCAGTTGCAGGTATTTTTGCCAGCATTCAGGAAGCTCTTGTAGAGGGCGACAAGGTACAGCTTATTGGCTTTGGTACATTTGAAGTAAGGGAAAGGGCTGCCCGTACTGGCCGCAATCCTCAGTCCGGTGAGGAAATCACCATTCCTGCTTCCAAGAATCCATCCTTCAAGCCAGGCAAGGCTCTCAAGGATGCTGTCAATGTAAAGAAGGCAACCAAGGGCAAGAAAAAGGCCAAGAAATAAGAAACACTATAACGACAGGGGCTGTTCATGGACAGCTCCTTTTTTGTGAAAGGAAGTATTATGGAGAAAACTGTTTTGATAACAGGGGGAACGTCTGGCATTGGACTGGCAGCAGCCAGGGAGTTCCTGCAGGCAGGCTGCAAAGTGGCTCTTATGGCACGAAATGAGGCAAGGGGAGCCAAAGCAGTAGAGGAGCTTTTGAGCCAGCAACATGAGTATCAGGTAAAATTTATTCAAGGGGATGTGGCAAAGGTTGTAGACTGTCAAAGGGCTGTGGCAGAAGTAGCTGACTGGGGCGGTAGCCTGGATGTGCTGGTGAACTCTGCCGGTATTTATTTTGAGCGGGCCTTGGAGGATGTTAGTGAGGAAGATGTGGATAGGATGCTGGGGGTAAATATCAAGGGCACCATGTTCATGACCAAATATGCTGTGGAAAGGATGAAAAATCAGCAAAGGGGCTGCATTATCAATATTTCCTCAGATGCGGGAATCCATGGCAATATGCTTTGCAGCACCTACTGTGCCACCAAGGGAGCGGTAAATATGTTTACCAGGGCCATGGCACTGGAGCTGGGGCCTTATGGCATCCGCATCAATGCTGTATGCCCTGGTGACGTGCTGACTCCCCTTACGGAGAAACAGCTAAAGCAATATCCAGACAGGCAGCAGGCACTGCAGGAAATGAGCTCAGTTTACCCATTGGGACGGATTGCTACACCGGAGGAAATTGCCTCTGTCATCTATTTCCTGTCCACCAAGGAAGCGGCCTTTGTTAATGGTGCTCTTTGGAGCGTAGATGGAGGAATTACCAGTTAATTCTATATATTTTGTATTGATACATAGCAACTTAGTATGCTAAAATTAACATAAGAGAGTAGAGGTGAGGTTATGGGAAAGAAATTTCTGCTGGTGACGGCATCCATTGGCTCCGGCCATGAAAAGGCTGCCAAGGCCATTGCCCAGGGCATAGAAAAATCCTTTCCTGATGCCCAGCTGGAAATGGTGGATTTTATGAGCTGGCAAACCTCGGCCATTAATGCTCTTATGAAGGCCATATACCTGAAAATGCTGGCTTTGGTGCCAAACCTCTATGAGTTTATGTATCAATTTACTGCCGGCAAGCGAAAGGGCGGCTTTATTCAGCTGCTGATGGCCTATGTGATGTCCAGGTCCATCAAAAAACTGCTCAGGCGGTATAAGCCTGATGTAATAATCTGTACCCATCCCTTTCCAGCAGAGGCGGCTTCCCATCTTAGCCAGGAGTGGCGTAAGCATTTTCTCTCTGCCGCAGTGATAACGGATTATTCTGTCCATCAGATGTGGATTTGTCCTCATATGGATTTGTATTTTGTGGGCTGTGAATTTATGAAAAAGCAGCTTATTGCCGATGGCATAGAGGAAGCTACCATCCATGTAACAGGCATTCCTGTAGATGAAAAATTCCATCAGGGAAAGGACACGGCAAAATGTCGGGAAAAACTGGGGCTAAGCCCTCATCGCCCTGTTATTTTGATGATGGGTGGAGGTCTGGGGCTAGGCCACATGGGGCAGGCTCTGGAGCAAATGGAAATCATAGAGGAGCCATTGGAGCTGGTGGTGATAGCTGGGAGAAACAAGGAGCTGAAGCAGCAGGCCCAGGCTCTGGCGGCTAGTTCCCATCACAGTATCCATGTCTATGGCTATACGGACAGGATTGGGGATTTTATGGGGGCGGCAGATGTGCTGCTGACCAAGCCGGGAGCCTTGACCTTGACAGAGGCCATGGCCATGAAGCTGCCTATGCTCCTACATGAGCCTATACCTGGGCCGGAAACGGACAACGCCAGGTATATGTCCGGCCACGGTGCCGCCATCTGGCTTCATGCCGGGGACAATCCTGCCCATGTGCTGCAGCTTCTTCTGTCAGACAGGCAGCGGCTGGAAGCCATGGCGGAGGCGGAAGAACGCCACCGCAAGCCTGATACAGTGGATAGGATTATGGACATCATAAAAGAAAAATGTGTGTATTAGTATTTTGTATTTCTCCATTAGGGGACGGAGTGATGCTAAATGTCAGTTAGCAAGTTAAAAAAAAGAAAAGATGGAGCCTTTGCCTGCCCTGTATGCCAGGGACCGCTGATACGGCTGGAAGGAGGCCAGGTCAGGGTAGTAAATGGCAAGGTGGATTATGATAATATCATGCCAAAGCATGTGTGC
>CAVFWX010000037.1:0-7379 GCA_963626225.1 Anaerotignum sp. | reverse complement strand
GATACAGTAGCCAGATTCCACTGCGACGAGTGCAGCTCCATGTACAGAAGGATTGCTACTACTGACTATTATCAGTGGAGTGAAAAATAGGAGAAATAAAAGTGGAAGATAGACGCAAGAAGATAGTGAAGAAAAAGAAGTTTAGCTGGGTTTCCCTGCTTTTTGCAGCTTTTATGGCCTATTCCTGCTGGCAGGTAGCAGACCAGTTTGGCAGGCTTAGTGCCCTGAATAGCGATATGGAGGCAGCCCAGCAAAGGCTGGAGGCAGCCCAGCAGGAGAACCAGCAGCTAAAGGACGAGGAAGCCCGCCTGTCGGACAATAATTATATTGAGAAGCTGGCCCGGGAGGAGCTGGGCATGACCCGACAGGGAGAAATGCCATATATCTATGCCACCAATAAATGACCCTGAGCCTTGGAGCCATGTGCCCTGAAGAATGTAGGAAGGGCGGAAAATGTTTCATTTGACTTTGAAAAATCTAGGGGTTATAATGGCTATTAAGTTGTAATTTTTTTGAGGAGGAAGTATTTTGTCCATTGAAGTCGGAAGTATTGTTGAGGGCGTAGTCAGCGGCATTACAAATTTTGGAGCGTTTATTAACCTGCCAGAGAACAAGGTAGGATTGGTTCATATTTCAGAGGTAGCAGATGTCTATGTAAAGGATGTCAAGGACTTTCTGAAGGAGCAGGACAAGGTCAAGGTAAAGGTGCTGACCATTGACGAGAAGGGCAAAATCGGCCTTTCCATCAAGCAGGCTCAGGAGAAAAAGCCTGAGGACCAGCAGCCACAGCAGCGGGAGCACAGGAATTTTGCTCCACGTCCACAGCGTGAGGGTGGTGCACCATCCTTCCAGCGCAATGATTTCCGTCGTGGGGGCGGACGCTATGGCAGCAGCAATAATGCTTCCTTTGAGGACAAGCTGTCCAGATTTTTGAAGGATAGCGATGAGCGTTTGACGGATCTCAGCCGCAAGACAGACAGCAAGCGGGGAGGCCGTGGAGGCGGACGCAGAAGATAAGCTGGGTCAATATCATAAAAAGCAAAGGAGCCGTCTTAGGACAGCTCCTTTTGTATTTAGGGAGGAGGGGAGAAAGTGCATTTATTAAAGGCGTTTGCGAGAAACTGGCAGCTGAATATGGGGACGGCGGCTGGGAGCCTTGTGATTGTGGCCTGCTCTGGAGGTATTGACTCCTTGGCTTTGACGGATATGCTCTACAGGTTGGAAAAGAACTTGGATATTCAGCTGATAGTAGCTCATTTTGAGCATGGCATCCGTGGGGCAGAATCTCTGGGAGATGCGGAGTTTGTTCAGGATTTTTGCCAGGAGCGGAATATTCCTTGCCATATAGCCCATGGTGATGTGCCGGGAGAAATGGCTCGCAATCATGAATCCTTGGAAACTACAGCTAGGCGGCTAAGGTATGATTTTCTTTATGGCCTGAGAGAAAAGTATCAGCAAGAAAATCCGGCTAGGCAGGTATATATTGCCACTGCCCATCATCAGGATGACCAGGCAGAAACGATGCTGATGCATTTGCTCAGGGGCACTGGCTTAAAGGGGCTGGCAGGTATTAGTCCAAGACAGGGTTGGCTTTTGCGGCCTTTGCTTTTTGTGCCTAAAAGTACCCTAGCGGAATATTGCACGGACCAAGGCTTGGAACCACGCCATGACAGTACCAACGATGAAGCAGACTGCCTGCGGAATAAAATTCGTTTAGAGCTATTGCCATTTCTGGAAAAGGAATACAATCCTTCCCTTCGTCAAGGTCTGTGCCATCTGGCAAATCTAGCTGCCCAGGATGAGGCATATATTTCCCAGCAGGTGGAAAATGCTTATAGACAGTTGGTGAAAAAAGCCGAAGCTGGTAAAGTTATTTCCTGCCAGAAGCTAATGGACTTGCCGGAGGCTTTGAGAGGAAGGCTGATTCAGAAAACAGCTATGGAGATTTCTGGCAGCACCCTGCCCTACAACCAGGTACAGAATGTGCTGCAGCTGGTGGAAAAATCCCAAACAGGTACCCAGATAGAGCTGTCCTTTGGGCTAATAGCAAAAATTTCCTATAAATTTATATATATAATAAAAAAAACCATTTCAATTTCAGAAAATAATGATACAATGGATATTGTGGAAAATTATTCAGAGTTCCAGGTAGCTAATAGACAGGATGTATTTTATTTAAACATCCCAGGAAAAATCCAGCTGCCAGATGGCACTGAGATACGAGCCTTGCTGGGCACTAGATTGCCTGATGGCAATATTCAGCTGGACAAGGATTTATCTGAGCTATACCATGGCTTGCCTGATGTGCTGAGGACTGACAGCCTGCCACCGGATACGGTTTACGGCGATGCAGAGGCGTTGAAGCTGCCCTTGCTTGTCCGCCATAGGCAGCCGGGAGACAGGGTAAGATTGTCCCAAGGCACCAGGAAGCTGAAGGATTTCCTCATAGACCGAAAAATCCCCCGGGAAAGCCGGGACCACCTTTGGCTCATAACCAGCGGCGAGAACATCCTCTGGCTGGCAGGGGTCAGAAGATTTTCCCAAGCCCTAGTAAGGAAAAATACCAGTCGAGTATTTGTATTGCAGATTACATTATAAGCATACTCTAAGGAAATGCATCTCGTGAGCTTCACGGGATTTTCACCATACAAACCATATAATTCATATGAAGGAGAAGTAAGCTATGTTACAGGATTTGGCAAGTGTGATGTTTGATGAGAAGGCACTGAAGGATAAATGTCAGGAGATGGGCCAGCAGCTGGCAAAGGACTATGCCGGCAAGGATCTGCTGGTAGTAGGCATCCTGAAGGGCTCTGTTATGTTCTTTGCGGATTTGACCAGAAATATTAATATTCCATTGAATATTGACTTTATGGTGGCCTCCAGCTATGGCAATGGTACCGAGACCAGCGGCAAGGTAAATATCAAGAAGGATCTCAGCGTAGATATCAAGGGCCGCCACGTATTGCTGGTGGAGGATATCATTGATTCCGGCGTTACCATGAGCCAGCTTATGGAGCTGCTGCGGCAGCGTGAGCCGGCCAGCCTGAAACTGTGTGCCCTGCTTTCCAAGCCATCCCGCCGCCAGGTTGATGTAAAGATTGATTATTGCGGTTTTGAGATTCCAGATGAGTTCGTTGTAGGCTACGGTCTTGACTATGCAGAAAAATATCGCAACCTCCCTCTCATCGGTGTACTGAAGCCGGAGGTTTATGCCTGAGGCAAAAAGATTTCAGGCATTGGAATCAGAATTGATAAAATATGGATTCCGTGCTAAAATAGTGAATCGTGAGGGCGTCTATCCCTTGCGAGAGGAGGTTTTTCATTGGATAAGTTTATGAAAAATGTAGCATTGTATTTGCTCATTATTTTTGTAGCCATAACTGCCATTGATTATTTCTCCCAGCAGCAGCAACCAAAGATTCAGGAGATGAATTATACGGATTTCATGACCAAGGTAAATGATGGTCAGGTATCCAAGGTTGTACTGGTGGAGAATGTTATCAAGGGCACCCTGGCAGACGGTACCGAGTTCAAGGCCGTAATGCCGGGCTTCCCATATCAGGAAGAGAATTTGGTGGACAAGCTCCAGGCCAAGAATGTAGTGGTAAAGGCGGAGAATCCACCTGAGCCACCATGGTGGTCCAGCCTGCTTTCCAGCCTGCTGCCTATTATCCTGTTGGCAGCCCTTTGGTTCTTCTTTATGAACCAGACCCAGGGCGGCGGAGGCAAGATGATGTCTTTTGGCCGCAGTCGTGCCAAGGTTACTGGGGGAGACAAGGTAAAGGTGCATTTCTCCGATGTGGCTGGTGCTGATGAGGCCAAGCAGGAGCTGGAAGAGGTAGTAGAGTTCCTGAAGCATCCAAACAAGTACAATGAGCTGGGAGCCAAGATTCCTAAGGGCGTATTGCTTTTTGGTCCTCCGGGTACTGGTAAGACCCTGTTGGCCAAGGCTGTGGCAGGAGAGGCTGGGGTGCCTTTCTTCTCCATCAGCGGCTCTGACTTTGTAGAAATGTTCGTAGGTGTAGGTGCCTCTCGTGTACGTGATCTCTTTGATCAGGCTAAGAAGCATGCACCATGTATTGTATTTATTGATGAGATTGATGCCGTAGGCCGTCAGCGTGGTGCTGGCTTGGGCGGTGGCCACGATGAGCGTGAGCAGACCCTGAACCAGATGCTGGTGGAGATGGACGGCTTTGCCGCCAACGAGGGCATTATCATTATTGCTGCCACCAACCGTCCTGATATTTTGGATCCTGCCCTGCTGCGTCCAGGCCGCTTTGACCGCCAGATTGTGGTGGACAAGCCTGATGTCAAAGGCAGATTGGCCATCCTGCAGGTACATATCAAGGGCAAGCCTGTGGACAAGAATGTGGATCTGGAGGTATTGGCAAGGCGTACTCCTGGCTTTACCGGTGCAGATCTCAGCAATTTGGTAAACGAGGCAGCTCTGCTGTCTGCCCGCCGCAACAAGAAGGTTATCAGCATGCTGGAGTTGGAGGATTCCATCGAGCGTGTTATGGCCGGCCCTGAGCGGAAGTCCAAGGTTATGAGCGACAGGGAGAAGCGGCTTACTGCTTATCACGAGGGTGGTCATACCCTGGTGGGCATGCTGCTGCCAAATGCAGATCCGGTACACAAGGTTACAATTATTCCTCGTGGCCGTGCCGGTGGCTATACCCTGATGCTGCCAAAGGAGGATCGCTCCTATGCTACTCGTACCGAGCTTTTGGATAAGCTGAAAACCCTCCTGGCAGGCCGTGTAGCCGAGGAGGTTGTACTGAAGGAAATCAGCACCGGTGCCCAGAACGATATCCAGCGTGCTACCCAGATGGTTCGTAGCATGATTATGGAATACGGCATGAGCAAGCATATGGGACCTATTGCCTTTGGCGAGTCCAGCGACCACCAGGTATTCCTGGGCCGTGATTTGAACAACCAGCGGAACTATTCCGAGGAGGTTGCTTCTGATATTGACCATGAGGTACACAAGATTATTACCGCAGCTTATGAGGAGTGCCGGATTATCCTTTCCGATAATATTGACAAGCTCCATGATATTGCTGCAGCCCTTATGGAGAAGGAAACACTGGATGCTCAGGAGCTGGAAGAAATCGTTGGCTTTGGCAATGTAACCAAGAAAGATCCAGGCCAGGAACCAGAAGAATCAGATAAAGATGAGGATGATACCAACACTCCTTTGTTGATTCCTGTAGAGGAGCCAGCCCAGGCTGCCAAAAAGGAAAAAGTAGTGGAGAAGGAACCAATCCCTGTAGGCGTAACCAACCCGGAGCCTAATCTGAATTCATCAATGAAGGATTAATTGAGGGATTAAACATTAGGGGACTGTGGCTGCAGTCCCCTTTTTTGAGATTAAATTTACAAGGGGGATAAATCATGAGTGAGATTATTTTGGAGTACACCAGGGCAGGTCATGTGGAAAATATCCACAGAGCAGATGTAGTAGCTGTCAACACCAAAGGCGAGATTGTAAAGCAGGTTGGCAATGGCCAGCTGCCAATGTTCTGGCGTAGTGCCGCCAAGCCTTTCCAGGCCTTGGCCTTTGTAAAGAACGGCGGCTTGGAGAAGTACGGTCTCAATGACCGGGAACTGGCACTTTTGGTATCCTCCCACAGCGGCGAGCCATTTCATGTGGAGCTGGTGGAAGGCATCCTTGCCAAGCTGGGCCTGACCACTGATGTGCTGAACTGCGGTGCTGCCCGCCCTATGAGCGGCAAGGCCAATGTGGAGCTTATCAAGAAAGGTGAGCGTCCCCAGGCCGTCCACAATGCCTGCTCCGGCAAGCATTCTCAGATTTTGGCTCTGTGCCAGATGATGGGTCTGCCAGTAGAAGGGTATATTAAGCCTGACCATCCTGCAGAGAAGATTATTTTCCAGCATGTGGCCATGGCTTCCTGTATGCCGGAGGACAAGCTGGAAATCGGCATTGATGGCTGCGGCGTGCCTGTATTCTATCTGCCATTGGATCATATGGCAAGAGCTTATGCTCGTCTGGGTACCCCGGATAAGGCAGATTGGGGCGAATATGAAAATGCCGCCCGCACCATCCGTGACGCCATGGCTGCCAATCCTGATGCCCTGGCAGGTACTGGCCGCATTGATACAGCCATTTCCCAGATTACCAAGGGCAGGGTTATTGCCAAAATTGGTGCTGATGCCGTATACTGCATGACCGTCAAGGATGAGGATCTGGGCATTGCCTTCAAGGTAGAGGATGGCAGCTACGGTGCTGTAAATCCTGCTGTTATGGCTGTATTGAAGTACATGGATATCCTGACCAAGGATGAGTATGAGCAGCTGAATGCCAAATATCCGCCAGTATTGAAGAACCATCGTGGGGATATTATCGGTACCATCGAGTACAAGCTGTAATAATCAGGATTGGAGGAGGCTTTTATGCGATCCCAAATACTGGAGCTTTTACGCTCAAAGCATGGAGGTTGTATTTCCGGGGCAGAGATTGCCAGCCAGCTGGGGGTTTCCAGGACAGCAATCTGGAAGCATATCAACGAGCTGAAAAATGCAGGCTACGAAATAGAAAGCAAGGCTAGAAGTGGTTATTGCCTAAAGGAGTGCCCAGATAGGATGTTGCCGGAGCTGATTACCCATGGTCTGGACACCAGGCTTCTAGGGCAATCCGTGGTGAGCTATGAGGATATCCCTTCCACCAACAACGAAGCCAAGTTGCTGGCAGCCCAGGGGGCAGATGAGGGTACAGTGGTGGTCAGCGAGGCCCAGAGCACAGGCAAGGGACGGCTGGAACGGAGCTTTTTCTGTCCTGCCGGGGGGCTGTGGTTCTCTGTTATCCTCAGGCCGGATTTTTTGCCTAGCGAAGCACCTAAATGCACTTTGCTGGCGGCCATTGCAGTGGCCAGGGCCATGCGTGATTTAGGCCTGGAGGCTGGCATCAAATGGCCTAATGATATCTACTGCCAGGGAAAGAAGCTGACAGGCATCCTGACGGAAATGAGTGCGGAGATGGATCGCATCAATTATCTGGTGGTGGGTATTGGCATCAATGCCAATATTCCCCAGGAGAGCTTTCCTGAGGATATTCAGGACAAGGCTGGTTCCATGTCGGCGTTATTAGGTAAAGATATAGACCGCATCAGCTTCCTGCAGTCCATCCTTCGTTATATGGAGGAGCTGTATGTGGATGTGCTGAAAAACGGCTTTGCCGGCATGCTGGATCAGTGGCGTAAATATTCCATTACCCTGGGGCAGGAAATCAATGTGCTGGGAGTAAAGGAAACCTTTGCTGGTGTGGCAGAGGATATTGACCAGGATGGGGCATTGCTGGTGCGGACGGAGGAGGGACTTCGCCGCGTCTTAGCTGGTGATGTGTCCATACGGCCACG
>CAVFWX010000036.1:10674-15163 GCA_963626225.1 Anaerotignum sp. | reverse complement strand
ATGAGAGCTTAGTGTCCGCTAGGCGAGAAAAATAGCGAGAGCGTGCCTGCAAAGGCACTGCCATGCCCATAATCTACAACACATTAATGCAAAAAAAAGCTGCCCCGAAGGACAGCTCACATCTCATTTTAAAGAAATTTATTTTGGTCCAAGCATTGCCAGCATGGTTCCTGCGGCAACAGCAGTACCGATAACACCTGCTACGTTTGGTCCCATGGCGTGCATCAGCAGGAAGTTGGCAGGATTTGCCTTCTGACCAACGATCTGAGATACACGGGCTGCCATAGGTACAGCAGATACACCGGCGGAACCAATCAAAGGATTGATCTTCCAGCCGGAGAGACGGCACATGATCTTACCAAGCATAACACCAGCGGCAGTACCGCCAGCAAAGGCTACCAGACCAAGGCCAATGATCAGCAGAGTCTGGATAGTCAGGAAGTCCTCTGCATTCATGGTCATGCCGGTACCGGTTGCCAGGAAGATGGTAACCATGTTGCACAGGGCGTTCTGAGAAGTATCAGAAAGACGCTCGGTAACACCGGACTCGCGGAAAAGATTTCCCAGCATCAGCATGCTGATCAGGGAAGCTACAGGCGGCAGCAATAAGGAAATTAGGATTGCGGAAGCAATAGGGAAAACAACCTTCTCGAAATGAGTAACATTCCGGAGCTGATCCATCTTGATTTCCCGTTCCTTCTGGCTGGTACACAGCTTCATAATAGGTGGCTGAATCAATGGTACCAAGGACATGTAGGAATAAGCCGCAACTGCAATAGCACCCAGCAGGTTTGGAGCCATCTTGGAAGCCATGTAGATAGCAGTAGGGCCATCAGCACCACCGATAATGCCGATAGCAGATGCCTCCTGAGCAGTAAAGCCCAAGCACATAGCACCAGCCAGTGCTACGAACACGCCGAACTGGGCAGCCGCACCCATGAACAGGGTATTCGGATTGGCCAACAGCGGGCCAAAGTCAGTCATAGCACCTACACCAAGGAAAATCAATGGTGGGAAGATCTCGTACTGAATACCATAATGAATCACCTGCATAACGCCAGGCTCCTCCAGGAAGCCGGTAGCAGGGAAGTTTGCCATAATACAACCAAATGCGATAGGCGTCAGCAGCAAAGGCTCATACTCCTTGCCGATAGCCATGTACAGCAATACAATGCCGACAATGATCATTGCCAGATTACCCATGGTAAACGCAGCAAAACCACTATCTGCCCATACAGACTGCAAGGAAATCGCAAACGCATTAAAAATTTCCATCAATCAATGCACCCCTTGTGTCTAAAAGTCTCAAATTTTTCTCAGGGCAATCACCTTGGCGGAATCAGTCCAATTCTGGCGTGGAGCCGGACGGATAGCCCTAATACGGGAATAGCCGATGCCCATTGCTGCCAATGCCCCTGCGATTACTGCTACTGTGTCCTGATTTACATCTTTTGTTGTTGCCATAATAATTGCCTCCTCATGTTTTGAAAAATAATTATCTGGTATTTCTCAAACCCTCGATGCGGCCTGCACCAGCCCAGTTGGACCTTGCAGCAGGACGAATCGCCTTAATCTGGGAAAAACCAATACCATAAGCCGCCAATGCACCGGCAATGGCTGCCACAGTTTCCCCACTGATACCGGCCTCAACCACCGGTGCAGCTGCTACAGGTGCTGCTGCCTTTGCAGGAGCAGGCTCTGCAGCCTTTACTGGCTCTGCCTTCTTTCTGTCCTTCCGGGTAGGATCCACAAAGTGAATCAAACGGATAAACAGGTTAAGGATTGCCAGTACCCCAAATACAATTGTCATATTGATAAGCATTATGACAAGTGGATTTGACATCGCATTTTCCATATAGACACCGCCTTAACATAAAAATAAAAATGTTTTTTGCTGTTATTGACTGCTGCCCATATACAGCACCCCTACAGCTTTCTAAAAAATACTTCATTTAATTATAACAGAATTGTCCTTCAGATAAAAGTCGGATATTTGAATAATTACCATAACTTTTCGCTATGTTTATGAAAAATCATAGCCCTTATGAAGGTTTAACCCGTTAAAACCACTGTTTATTAATAAAATCGCCCTTTGAAGCTTAGATATTTTTTATTATTTTGCCGAGCTTCTGGATGTAGAGCTTCCTGTAGCCAGGATATTCCCCTAGTCCCCTGGTGGAATATCGCACCTCTATGCCGGCAGCTGCCAAGACATTTTTCCAGGAATCCTCCTGCTCCCCTGCCAAATCATAAGTGGCATGGTTGCCTCCTGCCAGCAGCAAAGGCCGCAGATACACCTTCTTCACAGCCTTTTCCTGCAAACGCTGCAGCACATCAGCCTGATTTGGATGGTCTGCATCCTCCACCACGCCAATATGCACCGGCAAATTCTTCTTATCTGCAAAAGCCTGCAGATTGTCGTACACCACATTGTGATGGTTGGGAGAGCCATGGCCCATAAGCACCAGCTCCTCACCATTCTCCAGGCTATCCAGGTCAAAAACCTGGGACATATCCTGGCTGAGCTTTAGAAAATCCTCTGGGGACTTTGCGGTCAGCACTGGTTCCATAAACTCAAGGGTCTTGAACTTCCCTGCATATTCATCCAGCACTGGCTGGATTTTCTTCTGCCATTCCTCCCCTGGGGTGAGATGGGTAGGCATCACCACCACATGAGTATAGCCCTTTTCCAGCAACAGTGCCATAAGCTGGTCAAAGTCAGGATATTCATATCCCTCCTTAGCCATTTTCTTCATGAGAAATTTACTGGTCCAGGCTTCATAGATATCGTATTCGCCGCCATAGGCCTCTTGCAAATCTGCCAAAATGCTGTCAATGCATTTTTCCTTGACCTGAATATCTCCCACGCCAAAACCAACTACGGCAATAGCCTTCTTGCTCATTTTGCCCCCTGCTCTGCCACAACCACATCGGCAATCTTCTGGCAGATAACCTCCAGCTGTGCCTGATCAGGGCCTTCAGCCATAACACGAATCAATGGCTCCGTACCGGATGGACGTACCAATATGCGGCCATCTGTTCCCAGTTCTTCCTCACCAGCCTTGATAGCAGCGGCAATCTTGTCATTGCTGTCCCAGCCGTCCTTGCTCTTTACCACTACATTTACCAAAAGCTGTGGATAGCTTACCATCAGCTCATTGAGCTCAGATGCCTTCTTGCCGCTACGCTTAATGGAGCTAAGGGTCTGAAGGGCTGTTACAGGGCCGTCACCAGTGGTGCTGAAGTCGGAGAAAATAATATGTCCGGACTGCTCACCCCCCAGGTTGTAGCCATTGGCCAGCATATTCTCCAGCACATAGCGATCCCCAACCTTGGTAATCTCTGCCCTACCATTCAGACCCTTTACTGCCTTGTGGAAGCCGATATTTGCCATAACGGTGGTAACAACGGTGTTGTTCTTCAGAGTACCATTGGCAATCATTTCCTTGGCACACATTACCAGCATGTGGTCGCCGTCAATGATATTTCCCTTTTCATCTACGCAAAGGCAGCGGTCAGCATCACCATCATGGGCAATACCGAAGTCAGCTCCCAGCTCCAATACCTTTGCCTGCAATACATCCAAATGGGTGGAGCCACAGTTGTCGTTGATATTTACCCCGTTTGGCTTGTCGTTGATAACGGTTACATCTGCCCCCAGATGCTTCAGAATGGTGGGCATGGACTCAAAAGCCGCACCGTTGGCACAGTCCAAAACAATCTTCATGCCCTGGAAATTCTCCTGGGTGGTAGACAGTACAAACTCGATATATTCCTTTACCAAATCATGGCGATACTCCACAGTACCCATCTGAGAACCTACAGCACGCTGGAAGTTATCCTCTACCTCAATGGTATGGACGATGTTTTCCAGCTCATCCTCCACAGCATCAGGCAGCTTGTAGCCGTCGCCACCAAAGAACTTGATGCCGTTGTCATGGAAAGGATTGTGAGAAGCAGAAATCACGATGCCTGCCTGTGCTCCATGCTTCTTGGTAAGATAGGCAATAGCCGGAGTAGGAATCACACCAGCCACGATAACATGACCACCAGCAGAGCAAATGCCTGCCGTCAGTGCCGCCTCAAACATAGGGCCGGAGATACGGGTATCACGGCCAATAAGGATTACAGGACGTTCCTCGCCGCATTTCTCACCAAAGTACAAGGTAGCAGCCCGTCCCATGCGATAGGCCAGCTCCGGAGTCAGCTCCAGGTTTGCCTCACCACGAACACCATCAGTACCAAACAATCTTGACATAAATAAATAACCTCCAAACCCCATATAATGCCCAGCCTATCTGCCATTGCCATATCCAGCAGCCAAGCTGCAGCCATATATCCGATTTTGTTCTATTTTGTAAAAATCTTACTCTCTATTATGCCCTTTTTCCCGCAAAAATGCAAGGGTGCTATTCATTCCGTCCAAGGCGGCACTCATGATGCCTCCTGCATAGCCTGCTCCCTCACCCATAGGATAAAGCCCCGGGGT
>CAVFWX010000036.1:0-10496 GCA_963626225.1 Anaerotignum sp. | reverse complement strand
GCCGTCTTGGTTCCCGGCAAATAGCTGGACTTAATGAGGAAATCCTCTGAGCCGCTGTGGCCGGAAAGAAAGTCCCCTACGGTCTGCACTGGAGCTTGGTAATTGCTGCCTCCCAGCTGATAGGCCAGCCTTTCCCACTGCCGTTGGAACTCAATGCCCCCCAGCACATGGTCAGCAAAATCCCCTGTATTTACCGTCACCAAGATGGCGGAATTTGCCACACCGCTGTCCCTGTGATAATTGCTCATGCCGTTGGTAACAACGCCCCCAACCTCTGAAGCGGCAGCCACCACCTGGCCTCCTGGACACATACAGAAGGAATAGGCACCCCTGCCTGTTGCCTTGTCGTTGTAGGTCAGGGCATAGTCCGCCACTGGCAACAGGGGATTTCCTGCATCTTCGCCGTACTGTGCCTTGTCAATAAATTCCTGGGGGTGCTCAATGCGGACACCGATGGCAAAAGGCTTGGCTTCCATGGCAATGCCCTTTGCCCACAGCATCTTGTAGGTATCTCTGGCAGAATGACCGATACCCATAAACAGTGCATTGGTGGCAAGCCTTTCCTCACCGTTTAGCTCCACTGCCTGAACCCGGCCTTCACCATCTGTTTCAATGCCTGTAACCTGGGTTTCAAACCGCACCTGGCCACCTAGTCGGATGATTTCCAGACGGATATTCTTCACCACCTGCCGCAGCATATCCGTGCCTATATGAGGCTTGTGGAGATATTTTATCTCTGCCGGGGCACCTGCTGCCACAAAATCTTCCAGCACCTGGCTCATAAGAGGGTCGTTGACCCTGGTGGTAAGCTTGCCGTCAGAAAAGGTACCAGCTCCCCCTTCCCCAAACTGCACATTGGATTTTTCGTCAAATTCCCCTGTGAGCCAGAAATGGTCAATATCTGCGTGGCGGCGGTCTACGTCCCGGCCCCTCTCCACCACAATAGGGTTCCAGCCATGGCGAGCCAAGGTCAGAGCCGCAAACATTCCCGCAGGGCCAAAGCCTGCCACCACTGGTGGAAGTTCTCCCTCCACTGCCTGATGCATAGGCAGCTTTTCCTGATTGGATATTGGTGCTGACTGGATATTTTTATCCTTCTTCCAGCGATTAAGAATTTTCTTTTCGCTGCCTTCCACTGCCACATCCAGCATATAGACAAATTTTATAGGGGCACCGTGGAACCTTCTGGCATCTATTGCCTTACGCACAACAAGCACCTGGCGGATTTCACCAGGTGCTATGGCTAGGCGTTTGGCAGCCAATTCCTTCATAGAACTCTTGTCATCAAAAGATACATTAAAATTCTGTATGCGAATCACTGCTATTCTCCTATTGTTCTTTATCATTTATTTCTATGTGTATAGTTACCTTATTTGCCGCTGCTGTAATGCCCTCCGGCAATGCCAGCTCCACCTCCTGATCCGTGGTGGCTGTCATATTGTGCAGAGAAATGGTCTTGGTTTCCACATTCTTGATATCCGTCAGCAGCTTGATAGGGCCTGTCAGCTCCACCTGCAAAGGCTGTGCCGTAATACTTTCCAAGGTATAGCCCTCAGGCAGGATGCCTGTTACCGACGGCTTTACCGGAACAATCTTCTTGCCTATGCCTGGCAATAGCTGTACCGTTACATCCAGCTCTCCCGGTATTACTGTCAGGTTGTTGATATTTTCCCCGTCAGCTGTTACGGCTGTCAGCTTCACCCGCATGGTAAAATCGCTGTTGTTGTCCGTCAGCTTGATTTTGCCGGAGACCTTTACCACAGAATCCACCAGATGCCGTGGCCCGTAAACATTGACATACTGCTGGGCAGGCTGGATATTGCCCACCTCCATGTCATCAGATGGCTTGCCGCTGACAGCTATATCCACAGGCACTCCACGAGCAATCAGGCTTTCCATTTTTACATGAACCTTTTCCTCCGACAGGCTTATTAGCTCAAAGCCCTGGGGCACTGCGGTCTTGATCTGCTCGTCAGACTCTCCCTCGGTATTGTTGGACAAATCTATATATGCCTTAAAGTCAGCTTTGTTCACTGCGGCTATCAAGGCCCTTGGTGCCCTCACCTTCAGTGTTACTTCCTTGTTTTCCAGGGTTACATCATAGCCCTCGGGAGCGTTCATGATTTCCACCGGCACAGTATAGCTGGCATTGACAGAAGGGTTTTCCTCATTCATCACATAGCCCCACATAATGGTAGCTGCTATCAGGGCAAGAATCTTTACCAGGAGATTTTTCTTGAATAAGTCCTGTATATATATCATCACTTGTTTTTCCTCCAGGCATCAATGGCATTCCAGATATCCTTTACGGTCATGGCTGGATCATCCTTTTTGAATAGTGGCCGCAGCCGATTCTTCAGCTGGTCGGAGTTTAGCCTGCGGGTAATATGGCCATTTTCTGCAATGGAAACAATGCCTGTTTCCTCGCTGACAATGACGACTACCGCATCGCACTGCTCCGAAAGCCCCAATGCTGCCCTGTGGCGAGTGCCCAGCTCCGTGCTAAGGCTCCGGTTCTCCGTCAGTGGAAGCAAACAACCTGCCGCGATCATCCTGTTGCCCCGAATAACTGCCGCTCCGTCATGGAGAGGGGTATTGGGGATAAATACATTCATCATAAAGGCAGAGGTAACTAGGCCGTCAATCCTAATGCCAGTGTCTATAATCTCATTTAAGCCAATATTCCGTTCCAGTACCAGCAGTGCTCCAATTTTCTTTGCTGACATATTAAACACAGCCCTATCTATCTCCCCTACCAAGGTTTCCGCTTCTTCGTCATTCAGGTACACTGCAGAGCCTAGGAACTTGCCCTGGCCAATACGCTCCAGTGCCCGCCGCAGCTCCGGCTGGAACACAATAGGCAGAGCCACAAACAGCAAGGAAATGCATTTGGACAGCAGCCAGTAGATGGCATGAAGCTCCAACACATAGGAGGCAAGGGCTACACCCAGCAGCACCAGGATGCCCTTTACCAGGGTAATGGCCCTGGTATCCTTCAGCATTTCATAGGATTTATATAAAATTACCGCCACCAGCAGTATATCAAAAACATCCCTGATGCCCACCGTAGACAAAAGGCCGTGATACTGCAATGGTACTGATAAATCAAAAGGCATAAACATACTCCCCAACATAAAATATATCTCACAAAAAACTCCTATATTTCTCATTCGAGAAAAATCAGGAAATTCCTGCATACTGTACCAGAAAACTATAAAACTTTTTTGTGAATTTTCTATGAATGGAACAAGAAAAGGCTGGAGGAAATCGCTTCCTTCCAGCCCTTGGAAAAATCAATATTAATATTCGCCAGCTACATCAATGAAGCCATATACATCCTTTTCCTTGCCAGTGTGCAGGGCATCAATGTAATCATAGAGCTTCTGGGCAAACTCGCCAATCTGGCCGCCGCTGATTACCCTGTCCTGACCCTTGTAGCCAAGAACGCTTACTGGGGAAATAACAGCTGCGGTACCGGAGCCAAATACTTCCTCCAGCTTGCCGTTTTCATAATCCTCAATCAGCTCGTCAATGGAGATTTTACGCTCCTCAACAGGTACGCCCCACTCCTTGCAGACACGGAGCACGGTGCGACGGGTAATGCCGTCCAGGATGGTGCCGTCCAGCTCAGGGGTAACAACCTTGCCGTCGATCTTGAAGAGGATGTTCATGGAACCAACCTCGCCAATGTACTTGTGCTCTACGGCATCAGTCCACAGGGTCTGATCATAGCCCTTCTCATGGGCTACCAGGCCGCCATGGAGGGAAGCTGCATAGTTGGCAGGGGTCTTGGCTGCACCCAGGCCACCCTTGGAAGCTCTTACATAGGTATCTTCCACCATAATCTTTACTGGGGCAAAGCCATTGGCATAGTATGCACCTACTGGGGAAAGGATAATCATCAGCTTGTAGTACTGGCCTACGCTAACACCCAGATATGGATCGGTGCAGAAGATAAATGGACGGATGTAGAGGCTCTGGCCAGGGCCATCAGGAATCCAGTCCTTCTCAATGTCGATAAGCTTCATCAGTCCATCATAAACCAGCTGCTCATCAACCTGTGGAATATCCAGAATCTTGGCAGAACGGTTCAGGCGGGCTACATGGTCCTTGGCACGGAATACAACAGCCTTGCCACCTTCATAGCGATAAGCCTTGCAGCCCTCAAAAATAGCCTGGCCATAATGCAGGGTTGCGTTAGCAGGGCTTACAGGAACTTCCTCATAAGGAACGATGCGGGCATCATGCCAGCCTTCCTCTGGGTTGTAGTCCATCTCAAACATATAATCAGTGAATACACGGCCAAAACCTACCTTGCTGACATCAGCTGGTTTCTCCTTTAAGGTTTCTGCCTGTACAAAACGAATGTCTGCCATAAAAATACATCTCCTAACAAATTACCTTTTGTTTTTGTAACTTTGTAACATTATTGTGTAATGGCTTTATTTTATGCCTTTTGCTCAAATAAATCAAGTGCCTATTTAATTTCTTAGTCTGTTATTCACTTAATTCCTTTGCCACCTGAGGAATTTTCTTGATAATATCACCTGCCAGCAGGCAATTTCCCTTTTCCTCATAGGCCATATCCCCAGCTCTGCCGTGGATATAGACACCAGCCAGAGGGGATTTGCCCTCTGCCACCTGACGGTGCAGCCCCACAATAATTCCTGCCAGCACATCGCCACAGCCTGCCGTAGCCATGCCAGGGTTTCCAGTATTGGCGGCATAGGCTATGCCCTCTGGATTTACAATAATGGTGGTTTCGCTCTTGATAACCAAAGTGCAGTTATATTCCTTGGTAGCATCCCTAGCCAATTCCAGTAGCTGCTCCTTTAGCTCCGCCACGGAAATTCCCAAGAAGGTAGCCATTTCTCCCATATGAGGGGTCAGAATTGGCGGATAGGCACATTCTGCCAGCAAATCACCCTGCTCCCTAAAGGCATAGATGCCGTCAGCATCTAGCACCACCGGCTTCTTTACCCGAAGGACAAAATCCCGCACCAGCTGGCAGGTGCTTTCCTGTCTACCTAACCCTGGTCCAATCAGCACCGTGTCATAATCTGCTGCCAGCTGCAAAAGCTCGGCAAGATTGTCGGCAGTGAAAAAGCCGCAGCCATTGTCCTCTATTGGCTTGGTCATAACCTCTGTCAGCTTTACTTCCAGTATATCGTTAAGGCTGGCGGCACAGGCTAAAGTAACAATGCCTGCCCCCATGCGGAGGGCTGCTCTTGATGCCAGCACTGCCGCCCCAGTCATGCCCCTGGAGCCTGCTATAACCAATATCCTGCCGCAGGTTCCCTTGTGACTGTCCGTAGGACGTGGCAGCAGCCAATTCTTTACATCTGCCTCCTGCAGCAGCTCCTGACGGATTTTGCTATCCTGCAAAAGGGCAGCAGGAATGCCTATACCATCAGTCAAAAGCCTGCCGCAGTAGAGGGAACCTGGGGCAAACATCATACCCCACTTAGGTGCCCCCAAAGTAATGGTAGCTGACGCCTGAACTGCTACGGATTCGATCTGCCCGTTTTCTGCATTGACCCCGCTAGGCACATCAACAGCCAGCACAGGCAGGCCACAGCGGTTAATGATGTCAATGAGCTTTTCTGCCTCTGGACGAAGCTGGCCATGAAAGCCAGTGCCCAAAAGTCCATCCACTACAGCCTGGGCTGTTTTCAGCACCAGTAGCAGCTTGTCCCAGCTGCGTTCTGACTCCAAGAGAAAAACCTCAATGCCCATATTGCAAATGGCATTAAAATTGGTAGTGGCAGAGGCCGTCATCCTTTCCGGCTTCCCCAGGATAAATACAATAGGCCTGCCTCCTGCATTGGCAATATGTCTGGCTGCCCCAAAGGCATCACCGCCGTTGTTGCCAGTACCTGCCACTATGCAGATTCTTTTCCCAGCCACCCCATTTATGAGGCCGGCAAGGGTGCTATAAACCTCCCGGGCAGCATTTTCCATCAGCACTACCTCTGGAATGCCGATTTCCTCAATGGCTCTTTTGTCAATATTCCGCATTTCTGCAACAGTTGTCAGCTTCATTTGTCTTCCCCCTCCAAAACACATTGTGCCGTGGCATATTCCTGGCTGTGGCTAATGCTGATCCAGCATTTATTTGCCCCACGCTCCTGTGCCATTTCCCGGAATTTCCCTGTCAGCTCTATATAAGGACACCCTAGTTCATCGTTAAGTATCTCTATTTCCTGCAGGCTGCCCTCCCTCAGGCCTGTACCCAAAGCCTTCATAAAGGCTTCCTTGGCGGCAAACCGTCCAGCAAAGGAAGCAGCCATACCTGCCCTACGACTCCGGCAATATTCTGCCTCTGCCGCCGTAAACACCCTTTGTACAAAGGCATCCCTGGCCACAGCATTTTTTATACGGCTAATTTCCACAATATCCGTACCGATTCCTACTATCATCTATATCCACCTACCAAAAAGGACCCGAAAAATCCGGGTCCCCTGCTTTTTAGCTTTGCCGAAATCAGTTGTGTGCCACCTGATACTCGGACTTGTCCACATGGATGGAACGCTCAATGAGCACCTCTACCCGGCGGTTCTGTGCCCTGCCCTCCTCCGTGGTATTGTCCGCTATAGGACGGTACTCGCTGCGGCCCATGGCACTAAACCTGGCCGGATTCATCCTGGCATCCTGGGCCAGGATATACTTCATGAAGTTAATGGCACGGGCCGAACTAAGCTCCCAGTTGGATGGATATGCCCCACTGGTAATAGGCACATTATCCGTATGGCCTGTTACCAGAATACGCTGGGGAATAGGTGCAACCAATGCCGCAATCACAGGGCCAATACGCTGTACGCCCTCTGTCAGCTCTGCCGAGCCTGATGGAAACAAGGCATTTTCCTTGATGCGGATCATAAGGCCATCCTCTGTCAGTTGGGTGCTGATGTCGGATTCCAGATTGTTCTGCTCAATATAGGCATCCAGCTGCCGCTTTAGCGCCTGCATCTGGGCATTCTCTGCCAGATATGCCTCCATGCCTCCATCCTCTGCGGACATGACATCACGGGAGGCGTTCATGCCTGGGCCTGCTCCCTCAAAGAAGGAAGGGCCCCCCATGTTAAATGCGGAGCTAAAAGCATGGGCCATCTGGGTCAGTTTGGTTTCATCAGTCTGGGAGATAGCAAAGAGGCAGATGAACAATGCCAAAAGCAACGTCATCAGATCCGAATAAGGCAGCAACCAGGCCTCACTGGCCTCCTCCTCGTGAGGTGCCGGTCTTTTCTTTCTTGCCATGGCTTATTCCTCCTTTATGCTGTCACGGACAGACTGAGGGATAAATACCATCAGCTTGGCCTCTATAGCCGCTGGGGAATCACCAGCCTGCAGGGAAAGGATTCCTTCGATAATCATACGTTTCTGGCTGATTTCCTGCTCAGAGAGAATCTTCAGCTTGTTGCAGAGCGGCAGCCACAGTACATAGCCTGTGAAAATACCCAGAATAGTGGCAACGAAGGCCGCTGCGATGGAATGGCCCAGCTTATCAATATCGTTCAAGTTGCCCAGGGCTGCAATCAAACCTACTACCGCACCCAGTACGCCCAAAGTCGGTGCATAGGTACCAGCCTGGGAGAACATAGAACGGTTCTCGGCGTGGCGGGCCTGCATAATGGAAATCTCCGCATCCAGCACATCGCTGACAAAATCCTGCTCCATGCCGTCAACTACCATGCTAAGGCCGTTGCGGAAGAAGGGATCATCAATCTCCTGAATCCTGCCCTCCAGTGCCAGCAAGCCTTCACGGCGGGCCAGCTGGGACAGCTCCACGAAGGTCTGCCGCAGCTCCACGGAGGACTGCAGGTTGTTCTTAAAGAAAGTTTTCTTTATCAGTACCGGGAAATTCTTCATCTGATCCATGCGGAAGCCAATGAACAGACAGGAGAAGGTACCACCGATAATAATCAAAAATGCTGCCGGGTTGTTCAGGGCTGACAAAGGTGCACCCTTCAAAATCATGCCCACGAAAACAGAAATAATACCCAGAACCATACCAACGACTGTAGCAAGCTCCAAAACAAATCCCCCTATTCTATTCCTTCAAGATTTCTCCGGAAATCCTACATTTGACATTGCAATAATTAATCTCATTATACAAAATTTCTCTCCAAAAAACAAACCTTTCATTTTATTTCCCGTGATATTTTCCCACATTTCACAGCTTTTCCGACTATTGTACTACTTTTACATCAGATATTTTACTCTGTCATGTTTTTGCCCTGAAATCTGTAAATAATTTTCTTTTATTATATCATAAAAATTCTTAACTATTTCTGAAATATATGATATAATGTAATTCAAATAATTTGAATTTATATGCCACGCAAAAAATTATAGCATTGGAGTGATTCAAACCATGGAGTTACGGCAATTAGAATACTTTCAGATGGCCAGTCGCCTGAAGAACATTACCAGAGCTGCCGAGCGCTTGAATGTTTCCCAGCCAAATATCACTGTGGCCATCAAGAAGCTGGAAACAGAGCTGGGTATCAAGCTCTTTGACCGCAGCCAGAAGCAGCTTTCCCTGACCCCAGAAGGTCATATTTTCCTGAACCGCATTGAACTGGCTCTCAGGAGCATCAACGATGCTGTCCTGGAGGTCAACGACTACAAGCAGCTCCAGAAGGGCACCATCAAAATCGGCATTCCATCCATGATCGGAGCCTACCTATTCCCGAAGATTTTTTCCAGCTTCCAACATCTCTATCCACACCTGGATATCTACCTTTATGAGGAAGGTTCCATGGCCATCAGGGAAAAGCTGGAAAGGGATGAGCTGGATTTTGGTATCGTCATTATTTCTGATGCCTCTGCCAGCCTGCAGCTTTTGCCTATGTCTCGAAACCAGATTCTCACCTGCGTGCCGGAAAAGCATCCATTGGCTCGCAAGGAATCCATTTCCATCAACGATATTGCCAAGGCAGATCTCATTATGCTGAAGGAAGGTTCCTTCCTGCGGCAGCTGGTACTAAGTAAAATCAAGCGTGCTAATATTGCCCCAGAAATCGTCCTGGAGTCCAACCAGATTGAAACCGTCAAGGGATTGATTGCCTCCAACGTAGGCATTTCCTTCCTGCTGGACTTCATTATAAAGGGTGCCCCAGGCATCAAGGCAATACCATTTGACGAGCCGTTGTTTGTAGATCTGGGCCTTGCCTGGAAAAAGGACCGCTATATCAGCAACGCCGCCCAGTCCTTTATTGACTTCTGCCGCACCACCATGCACGAGGAGTCAGACGCATAATTTCCTTTACAAAACCTTGCAGGTTTGATACACTACCAACAGAAAAATACTATATGTATACTATGGCAGGTGACAGGGCACTGGGAGGATATGTACATATCACCTGGTGCTGTGGCCTGCCTTTTCATTAAGGAGGAGAATTTATGGCACATATTAACGACAATTATCTCAAGCTGGCCGGCAGCTACCTTTTCCGGGAAACCGCCCATCGCCGTGCGGCTTTTATCGAGGCTCATCCAGAAGCTGATGTTATTTCCCTGGGTATCGGTGATGTTACCCTGCCTCTGCCACAGGCCTGCATCCAGGCTATGCACAAGGCAGTTGACGAAATGGCTTCTGCTGACACCTTCCGTGGCTACGGTCCGGAGCAGGGCTACAGCTTCCTGGTAGACAAAATTATTGAAAACAACTACAAGGGACTGGGCATTGAGGCCGATGAGGTATTTGTTTCTGATGGTGCCAAGAGCGATTGCGGCAATATCCAGGAGATTTTCAGCGTTGACAATACCATTGCCATTACTGACCCTGTATATCCTGTATATCTGGATACCAATGTTATGGCTGGCCGCACCGGTGCTCTCCAGGCTGATGGCCGCTACGAGGGCGTTACCTATCTGCCATGCAACGCAGAGAACGGCTTCTGCCCTGAGTTCCCAGAAAAGCGTGTAGACCTTATCTACATCTGCTGCCCAAATAACCCTACCGGTACCACCCTGACCCGTGATCAGCTGAAAGCATGGGTTGACTATGCCCTGGCAAATGATTCCATCATCCTTTATGATGCAGCCTACAACGCCTACATTACTGAGGAGGATGTACCTCGTTCCATCTTTGAGATTCCAGAGGCCAAGAACTGTGCCATCGAATTCCGTTCCTTCTCCAAGACTGCTGGCTTTACCGGTACCCGCTGCGGCTACATCGTTCTGCCAAAGACTGTTACTGGCAAGACTGCTGATGGCAAGCGTCAGGCTCTGAACCCGCTGTGGAACCGCCGTCATACCACCAAGTTCAATGGTACTGCCTATATCATCCAGCGTGGTGCTGAGGCTATCTTTACCCCAGAGGGCAAGGAGCAGGTTAAGGCTACCATCAACTACTACATGGAAAATGCCCGCATCATTCGTGAGGGCCTCCAGGCTATCGGCGTAACTGCCTTTGGCGGTGTGAATGCTCCTTATATCTGGCTCAAGACTCCGGACAATATGCCATCCTGGGATTTCTTCGACAAGCTGCT
>CAVFWX010000035.1:0-15299 GCA_963626225.1 Anaerotignum sp. | reverse complement strand
GGGTTATTGCTAGTGACAAGGGAGCAAGTGGTTCTCTGGAACTGATGACACCAGAACTTTTCAAAAATGCTAGAGCCTATGTATTTACGGATATGGGTGTCATCTCTGGTAATGGCAATGCAAGTAACGATTATAGCCGCAACCTGTCCTCTGCTGGTATTGGCCTTAGGTTCAGCGATTCAGTGAATTTTTGGAATATTGACCTGTCCTATGCCAAGATCCTGCAGGGCTTTGATGAGGGCAAGACTCCAGACAATGCCTACAAGCGTTGGAATTTGATGCTGAGCAAGACTTTCTGATAGGAGGATACGGATATGAGATTTAGCAAGCTAAAGAAAAATGCAGCCAAGGCAGCATTGACTGTCATGATAACCCTCAGCCTAGCAGGAACAGCTATGGCTATGCCTAGTGGCGGTACTGTTACATCAGGCAGTGTTACCATCGGGGATAATGTCATCCCAGGAGCAAATGGCAATATTGAAAGCATGACTAGCGGCGATACGATTATCGCCAATAATCTGTTGAATGTCATAAATTGGGAAAAATTTGGTATTAATGCAGGGGAAATACTGAATGTTGATACCTCAAAAGGCATCTTGGTAAACAATGTCATTGGTGTGGATATTTCTCAGCTGCTGGGTACCTTGAACCAAGTAGGCAACAACCGTATGTATTTGATTAATCCCAATGGTATTGTTGTGGGTGGCAATGCTGTAATCAATGCAGATAATTTACTGCTAACTAGCCTGGGCAGCAATTATGATTGGGGATCACTCATAAAAAAAGACGATGATGATAAAAGCAGCATTATGTGGAAGAAAGCTGATAATGTTAAGCCTGCCAGTGTGGTATTCAACAGTGGTGCTCAGATAAATGGTGAAATCAAGGTTTATGGCAGTGCTATAGAGGTGGCTGAGGGAGTAGTATTTACCGCTCCAGATAATGCTAATCTTGCTTTTGTTGCGGCAGATAAGATTACTAAGGATGACAGTCTGATAAGAACTATCAATGACGAAACCCATGCTGGAACTACTGTGAATTTTGCCGGTACTGTCAATGGCAGCGAAAAGGTCACCATAGTAGGTACAGATGTAACTTTTTCCGGCAATATCAATCAGGCTGATATTGATAGCAGCGGCAAAGCTATCAATGGCGTTATACGTGTTATTGGTGCAGACAAGGTTTACTTGGACAGCAGTGCTGCCAATGGCACTAGCGAATTTAAATCCACCAATGAAGATGTAGCTGGCCAATATAGCACTGTAACTCTCACAGAGGGCTCCAGGCTTCATGGTATGAACAGCTCCATCAATATCCTAGGTGGCAAGGTAGATGCTAATGGCAATGTTCATGGTAACAAAGTGGGAATCTATGCAGAAAAGACCGCAGATTCCTATGGAGCGGACAACCAGATTACTGTTGGTGAAAAGGCTAATATCAAATCTGAAACTGGCAGCACCATTTTGAGAGCAAATGCGGTTACCAACTCTGGTAATTTGGAAGGAGATAGCAATGTTAAGATTGATGTTCCAACTCCAACTCCGACTCCTACTCCTACGCCGACCCCAACCCCAACACCGACCCCAACCCCAACACCAACCACTGACATTGTAGTGGATGAGGTTTCTTTTGATGAGGGCGAGAAAATGGCAGAAAACATCATCAAGGAATCTGCTGATGGAGCTGCTATACGGTCCAACCTGGGTCAGGTAGTTCAGGCTATCAACAAGCAGTCCGTGGATCGGGACAAGAAGACCGCTATGGTAGCAGGTATGATCGCTGCTGTAGGTGCCAAGGCAGAGGAAGGCAAGCTGGACAATATTTATGGTGCAGTCCGTGCTATTCTGGACAACTTCGAAGCCACTGGTAGCGACACAGAGGCCAGTGACAACACCATTCAGTCTGAGGGCAATGCCAAGGCTGCTGAGGTGGTAACAGAGGCATCATTGCCAGCTGTTGGAGCTGAGGCAGAGGTAGCAGATGTAACCTTCAACAGCTGATATAGGTGCATTTTGTGATTTAAAAGCTTTTTGTATTAAGGAACGCTGAGAGATATAATCATGACTCATGGTATACTTTCAGCGTTTTTCTTGTGTCTGGTTTTGGGTGTACAGAGGAATTTTATTTTCTTGACTTTTACTGGCAATAGATTTATATTGTATGAGTTGATTTGAAATTTTGACTTAGGTGGCCGGGGAGGCGTAGGGATGATTACAACAGCAGCCCACAAGGTGAATTTTTATGATACTGATGCCATGGCGGTGGTGCATCACTCCAACTACATAAGGTGGTTTGAGATTGGCCGGGTGGAGTTCCTGCGGGCAGCGGGGATTACCCTGACTGAGATGATGGATGACGGCTATGTTTTTCCTATTACGGAGGTCAGTGCCAAATATATAAATTCTGCTTATTTTGATGATGAGCTAATTATAGAGACCACGCCAGTGGCTCTCACCAAGGCTAAGATGGCCTTTAGCTACCGGGTACTTAGAAAGTCTGATGATACACTGCTGGTAACAGGCTTTACCCAGAATGTCTTTACCAGCAAGGAAACCGGCAAGATAACCCGGCTGCCAGCCAAATACTATGAGAGGTTGCAGAAGGCTTTGGATTAATAAACTAAGACGCCTGTAGGAGAATTTGAGGGAGGAATATACATGGATGCTTTGATTACTTATTTACACTGGCTGTTGGCCATTGTGATTGTCCTGTGCCTGCTGGTGCGGGCTTATCTTTGCCATGTGGGCAAGGAGATTATTGTGCCGTTGGTGGAGTCTAGGAGCAAGTTGGCAGTAGATGAGCTGACTGATACCACCATGACCATCAGCACGGAGATTGGCTTTGAGAACCGGGGCAAGCAGTGTGCCACTATTATGGATGCATTGGTTCGTCCTCAGTTGCCTTATGAGCAGTATGATGGCGTGGAGACACGGGGACATGCTGAGCTGGTGGGTGTGCCTCGTGAGGACGATTATTTTGAGGCCTATATTATCCAGCGTCAGGGATACAAGGGTGGCCTGGATAAGGCTGCCATCAAGTGCCAGGTAAAGCTTATTGCCCGTCATGGCATGACCATCAAGGAGGCTGTATCCCATATGCCTGATTTCAACTTCCAGCTTATCTGGCTGGAAACTGGCCGTACTCCATGCCATTACCGCCAGGTACGCATCGAGGTAACTGCAGCTGAGGTAGCAGCCTTGGCTGGTGTAGAGCTGGCAGAGAAGTAAGGGAGGACTTGTGGATATGAGTGACATAAAGATTGATTTGATTCCGGTTCCTACCCGTATTCTTACGGACAAGGATGATATTATTGAAACAGTGGCCAGCTATGTCCAGGATAAGATTGGCCCTGACGATGTTATCTCTGTGGCTGAGAGCGTAGTGGCCATTACCCAGGGGCGGGCTGTCCGTCCTGAGGATCTGAAAATTACTCGGGTGGCACAGCTGTGCTGTCGGTTTATTCCTGACTATGGCTCCCTGGCCAGCCCTCATGGCATGCAGTCCCTGATGGATGTCGAGGGAAAATGGCGTGTAGCCGGTGCCTTGGTACTAGGCTTTTTGGGGAAGCTGGTGGGCATGAATGGTCTTTTCTATAAGTGGGGCGGTGAGCAGACAGCCCTTATTGATGATGTTACCGGCACCATGCCTCCTTTTGACAAGCATATTGTCTATGGTCCAAAGGATCCAGACAAGGTGGTAGAGCAGCTGAAGAGCCGCTTGGGGTGTTTCGGTGGTCTGATTGCTGATGTTAATGACCTGAAGCGTTCTCGTGTGGTTGGTGCTTCTAAGGGGTTGGACGGAGAGCGGGCAGCCAGGTTGCTGATTGACAATCCATTTGGCAACGCCTCCCAGAAAACGCCTATTGTCATTATCAAGAATTATCGCCAGCTTCAGGAGCAGGGCTGATTGATGCCTTGTTGAGCATAAAGGGGAAGAGGTTATCTTCGGATGACCTCTTTTTGTGGTATAACGCGGTGGCCGATGTCCTCACCTCTGCAGGTGGCGGGTACTAGATAAGGCTTCAGTATAAGGAGTGATAGCGTGGAACAGAAGCGTAATAATAGAAATGGACATAAGATACAAAAGCCGGAGGGACGGCCAGATGGCAGAAAGCCTGATGAACTGCGAAAATGCAAAATCACCAGGCATTTTCAGAAGCATCCTGCCGGCTCTGTACTGATAGAAATGGGCAATACCAAGGTTATCTGTGCCGCTACCATAGAGGATAGGGTGCCGGTATTCCTTAGAGGTACTGGTGAGGGCTGGCTAAAGGCAGAATATAGCCTGCTGCCTAGTGCTACCAATACCAGGACTCCCCGGGAGGCTGCCAAGGGAAAGCAAAGCGGCCGCACTCAGGAGATTCAGCGGCTTATTGGCCGCAGCCTTAGATCTGTAATGGATTTGAAGGCTTTAGGTGAGCGTACCATTACCATTGACTGCGATGTTATCCAGGCAGACGGCGGCACCAGGACTGCATCTATTACCGGTGCTTTTATTGCCTTGGTGGAGGCCTGTGCCTCCTTTTATAAGGATGAAGGTGTTTTTCCAGTAAAGGATTTTCTGGCGGCCATTAGCGTAGGCATTTCCCCAGAGGGAGAGCCTCTTTTGGATGTGTGCTATGAGGAGGATTCCTCTGGCGTGGTGGATATGAATGTGGTTATGACTGGGGAAGGACAGTTTGTGGAAGTTCAGGGTACCGGGGAGGGACGGCCTTTTAGCCGTCAGGAGCTGGATACATTGCTGGCTTTGGCAGAAAAAGGCACCCAGGAGCTGATTTCCTATGAAAAGGACGTATTAGGCGGTGTACTTGTATGGAAGGTGGGACGTGAATCATGAGAAAGCCAAGACCTTATCTAGGGAGAAAAATAAAGATTGTCCTGGCTACTAGAAATAAGGGAAAGGTACGGGAAATGGCCAAGGCCTTTGAGCATATGCGAGGTGTACAGCTGCTGTCCCTATGGGATATTGACAAGGATATTGAGGAGCCTGTGGAGGACGGAAATACCTTTCAGGAAAATTCCCGCCTAAAGGCTGAATACTACGCCAAGGCTACGGGGATGCCTTGCATTGCTGATGATTCCGGACTGGAAGTGGAAAAGCTGCATGGTGCTCCGGGAGTTTTTTCTGCCCGCTATGCAGGAGAAAATGCTACAGATGCAGAAAATAACAACAAGCTGATAGAGGAATTGGCCAGCCGGGGTGTGGAAAGCTCCCCTGCCTCCTACCGCTGCGTATTGACCTTTGTGGACACTGAGGGCAACAGGTTGCAGGCTGATGGGTATTGCTTTGGGGAAATCCGTCAGGAGGCCAGGGGGGAAAATGGCTTTGGCTACGATCCGTATTTTTATATAGGGAAAAAATCCATGGCGGAGTTGTCCATAGAAGCCAAGCAGGCTATCAGCCATAGGGGGGCAGCTATTGAGAAAATGGCTGGGCTTTTGAAGGAGTATTTGAAATGAGAATTGGTATAATAAGTGATACCCACGGCAATACCAATGCCATTGACCAAGCGGTAAAAGCAGCCGGGGATATTGACCTGTGGCTCCATGCCGGGGATTTGATCCACGATGCAGAGTATCTCAGAATGGCATATGATGCCAATGTGGTAAATGTGGCAGGAAACTGCGACTGGGGCAGCCGTGGTGCCGAAGATGAGGAAGAGGTAGTGGTGGAGGGAGAGAAAATCTTCCTGACTCACGGACATCTCTATGGCGTCAAGGGAAATGTGGCAGGCTTTGCCCAGGAGGTGAAGGATAGAGGTGCCTCCATCGGGGTCTTTGGCCATAGCCATGTGGCTTTCATAAAAAAAATTAATGGTATTTTGCTTATCAATCCAGGCAGTTTATCCTATCCAAGGGATGGAAAAGGCCAATCCTTCATGGTTATGGAGCTGTTTGCGGGTCAGGAGCCTGAAATTTATCATTATCATTTGCAATAAATTTGAAAGGCTGTACAGCTTTTGCTTTACAAAAGTCAGGGAATTTGTTAGATGAATTAATGATAATAAGCGTGCACAATCAATAACAAAAGATGAATCTTATTCATGTTTAAAATACCCTCAAGCCTTGTCATTATTGGCTTGTAAGGGATTTCAAAATGTGCTATGATTAAGTAGCGAATGTAACTAATTATATATTTTGGGGAGGGTTTAATTTGCGTACAATTAATGTAGAGCAGATTACTGCTGAAGTAGCGCAGATGTGCAAGGAAGCTGCCTATTATTTGCCAAAAGATGTGTATGAGGCATTGAAGAAGGGCAGAGAGACCGAGGAATCTCCTGTTGGCCAGGTTGTTCTTGATCAGATTATTCGCAACTCCGAGATTGCCCGTGCCGAGGATCGTCCTATTTGCCAGGATACCGGCATGACCATTATTTTCCTGGAAGTTGGCCAGGATCTGCACCTGGAGGGTGGGGATCTTACTGAGGCTATCAACGCAGGTGTTGCCAAGGGCTATACTGAGGGCTATCTCCGTAAGTCCGTTGTATCTGAGCCGCTGTTCAACCGTGTAAACACTCAGAACAACACTCCTGCCATTATCTACACCAAGATCGTTCCTGGTGATCAGCTGAAGATTGAGCTGACCTGCAAGGGCTTTGGCTCCGAGAACAAGGGCGGCATCAAGATGCTGGTTCCTGCCGATGGTGTAGAGGGCGTAAAGAAGGCTGTTCTGGACATCATTCTCCATGCTAGCTGCAACCCATGCCCACCAATGGTTGTTGGTGTTGGTATCGGCGGTACCATGGATCAGGCTGCATACCTGTCCAAGCGTGCTCTGATGCGTCATATTGACCAGCGCAACGAGCATCCAGACTATGCAAACCTGGAGAACGAGCTTCTGGAGCTGATTAACAAGACTGGTATTGGACCTCAGCTGGGCGGTACTACCTCTGCTCTGGCTGTAAACATCGAGTGGGGTCCTACCCATATTGCCGGCCTGCCTGTAGCAGTAACCATCTGCTGCCATGCTTGCCGTCATGCTGTCCGTGTACTGTGATTTAGGAGGTCTTGATAATGGCTGAAACTATTCGTTTAACTACCCCATTAACAGAGGAAAAGTCCCGCACCCTGCGTGCCGGCGACAGCGTACTCATCACCGGTACCATCTACAGTGCCCGTGACGCTGCCCACAAGGTTATGACTGAGGCTCTGGCTCGTGGCGAGGAGCTGCCTATTGATTGGCACAACCAGATGGTTTACTATCTTGGCCCAACTCCTGCTAAGCCAGGCGATCCTATCGGTTCCTGCGGCCCTACTACTGCCGGCCGTATGGATGCCTACACTCCTACCATGTTGGAGCAGGGCATCAAGGGCATGATCGGCAAGGGTTCCCGTACTCCTGAGGTTATTGAGTCCATGAAGAAGAATGGCGTTACTTACTTTGCTGCTGTTGGCGGTGCTGCTGCATTGATTGCCAAGTCCGTAAAGAAGTACACTGTTATCGCTTATCCTGAGTTGGGCCCTGAGGCTCTGGCAGCTCTGGAGGTTGTGGACTTCCCAGCTATTGTTGTTATCGACTCCGAGGGCAACAACTTCTATGAAATGGGTCAGGCTCCATACCGTAAGCTCTAATCCCTATTTTTGTCTCTGAAGGAAATAGCTTCCGTGGGACGGGTCAGGCCCCGTCCTGCGGTGTTATAATTACTTTTCACTAATGTGTGGGAAGAAAATATTTAGGAGGTCTAGAATGATTAACGTATCTTTTTATCTTCGCCGTCTGCATTCCCTTTGTGGTCTGCTGCTGCTCGGCGGTGTGCTGGTTGAGCATTTGCTGACAAATGCTTCAGCTATGGGTGGTCCAGAGACCTTTAACCAGGGTCTGGCAATGATGGAACTGATTCCACCACCAATTTTCCTGGGCATTGAGATCTGTCTTTATGCTGTGCCAATCCTGTTCCACGGTATCTATGGTATCGTGATTGCCCTGGATGCCAAGAACAACCCTGGCAGCTATGGCTATTCCCGCAACTGGAAGTTTGCTCTCCAGCGTTACACTGCTTGGTACCTGGTAGCATTCCTCATCTGGCATGTTGGCTATCTCCGTATCTACCTGAAGGGCATCATGGGCGAGCACATCAGCTATGCACTGGTTCAGAGCGTTATTTCCAATCCTATCGTGTTCGTACTCTATGCTCTCGGTATGTTTGCCGCAATCTTCCATTTCTGCAATGGTATCACTACCTTCTGCATGACTTGGGGTATTGCCAAGGGTCCTCGTGCACAGTGTGTTGTTGACAAGATGGCAATGGGTCTTTGTGTACTCATGTGCCTGCTGACCCTGGCATTCATGTTCTCCTACATTATGTAAGACGGACATTTTCGTAGTTAAAAATATTGTATAAGGAGAGAAACTACGTGGCTAAAAATAAGATTATTGTAGTTGGTGGCGGTCTTTCTGGATTGATGGCTACCCTTAAAATTTGCGAAGCTGGCGGCGAGGTAGAGCTGTTCTCCTACTGCCCAGTAAAGCGTTCTCACTCCCTCTGTGCCCAGGGCGGTATCAATGCCTGCATGGACACCAAGGGTGAGCATGACTCTATCTATGAGCATTTTGATGATACCGTATATGGCGGTGACTTCCTGGCAGATCAGCTGGCTGTAAAGGGCATGGTTGAGGCTGCACCAAAGCTCATTAAGATGTTCGATCGTATGGGTGTACCTTTCACCCGTACTCCAGAGGGTGTTCTTGACCTTCGTAACTTCGGTGGCCAGAAGAATAAGCGTACCTGCTTTGCAGGTTCCACCACTGGCCAGCAGCTCCTCTACGCTCTGGACGAGCAGGTTCGTCGTTGGGAAGTTAAGGGCGGCGTAACCAAGTATGAGTTCTGGGAATTCATTAAGATCATCAAGAATAAGGACGGCATTTGCCGTGGTATCGTAGCACAGAGCATGAACTCCATGGAGATCAAGGCTTTCCCTGCTGACGTTGTTATTCTGGCAACTGGTGGCCCTGGTCAGGTATTTGGCCGTTGCACCGCTTCCACTATCTGTAACGGTTCTGCAGTTTCTGCAGTTTACCAGCAGGGTGCTGCTATCGGCAACCCTGAGTTCATCCAGATTCATCCAACTGCTATCCCTGGCTCCGACAAGAACCGTCTTATGTCTGAGGCATGCCGTGGTGAGGGTGGCCGTGTATGGGTTTACAAGGATGGCAAGCCTTGGTACTTCCTGGAGGAGATGTATCCTGCATACGGCAACCTGGTACCTCGTGACGTAGCATCCCGTGCTATCTTCAAGGTATGTGACCATATGCATCTGGGCATCAACCAGGAGCGCCGTGTATATCTGGATCTGTCCCACATTCCAGCTGATTATCTGGAGCGCAAGCTGGGCGGTATCATCGAGATCTACACCGAGTTCGTAGGCAAGGATCCTCGTAAGGTTCCAATGGAGATTTTCCCTTCCGTTCATTATTCCATGGGCGGTATCTATGTAGATCGCAAGCATTTCACCACCATCCCTGGCCTGATGGCTTCTGGTGAGTGCGATCATCAGTACCACGGTGCAAACCGTCTTGGTGCAAACTCTCTTCTGTCTGCTGCTTATTCCGGTACTGTATCTGGCCCAGAGGCCATGAAGTACTGCAAGGAAGGCAAGCAGGGTGCAGCCCTCACCGACGCTGAGCTGGAAGCAGCCCGTCAGGAGGTTCAGGCTGAGTATGACAAGATTCGCCAGATGAATGGTCCTGAGAACGCTCACAAGCTCCATCAGGAAATGGGCGAGATCATGTATGACTATGTATCCATCGAGCGTGATAATGTTGGCCTGGAGAAGTGCCTGGTTGAGCTGAAGAAGATTCTCAAGCGCTGGGATAACATCGGCCTGACTGACCATGGCAACTGGGCAAACCAGGAGGCTATGTTCGTTCGTCAGCTCCGCAATATGATCCTCTATGCTATGGCTATCACCAAGGCAGCCCGCTGTCGTGATGAGTCCCGTGGCGCCCATGCCAAGATCGTTCTGAAGAGCGACTATGATGCTATGACTGATGAGCAGAAGAAGAAGCTGGTTGGCGTAGACAATATCGTATTTGCTGCAGACGGCCGTGCTCATGACGAAGACGATGAGCTGGTATTCTTCAAGCGTGACGACTCCCGGTTCATGAAGACCACTGTTATCAACTACGATCCTAAGACCGAGGAGCCAATCGTTAAGTATGAGGAGTTCGAGCATTCTCTTATCAAGGCTCGTCCTCGTAACTACGCTGTTGCGAAGAAGGAATAAGAGGAGGATAAAGTAGAATGGCAGAACAGAAGAAAACAGTTACTTTTATCATTGAGCGTCAGGACAGCCCTACCAGCGCTCCTTATACTCAGGAGTTTGAGATTCCTTATCGTCCTGCACTGAATGTTGTTGCCTCCCTTATGGAGATTCAGAAGAATCCTGTAACCAAGGACGGCAAAAAAGTTGCCCCAGTTACCTGGGAGTGCAACTGCTTGGAGAAGGTTTGCGGTGCCTGCATGATGGTTATCAATGGCAAGGCTCGTCAGGCTTGCTGTGCTCTGATTGACGAGCTGGAGCAGCCTATTCACCTGGCTCCTGCAAGAACTTTCCCTGTAATCCGTGACCTGCTCATCGACCGTTCCGTAATGTTCGAGAGCCTGAAGCGTGTACAGGCCTGGGTTGAGGTTGATGGTACCTGGGAGGTTAAGGATGCTCCTATTCAGAATCCTTACACCGCTACCACTGCATACGAGATTTCTCACTGCATGACCTGCGGATGTTGCCTGGAGGCTTGCCCTAATGTTGGACCTCAGTCTGACTTTATCGGTGCATCTCCATCCGTACAGGCATACCTGTTCAACCTGCATCCACTGGGAAAATTCGACAAGGAAAAGCGTCTTAATGCTCTCATGGGCAAGGGCGGTATTACCGGCTGCGGCAATTCCCAGAACTGCGTAGAGGTTTGCCCTAAGAACATCAAGCTGACCACCTACCTGGCACAGCTGAACCGCGATGTAAACAAGCAGGCCCTGAAGAATATTTTCAACAAATAATTCTAGACCTAATTTTGAGTCCCCTGGCATTGTCAGGGGGCTCTTTTTTGTAGTACAATAATAGGTGAAAATTTGTTTTTGGTCATGAGAGGATGATATGCTATGGCTAATGTTTTTTCTGGCTATACGGCTGATATGGGTGCCAAGATGCGGAGCATGCCGGAGATAAATGCCCGGTACCAGAAGTGCTGCGACAGGTATAAGCAGCTGAAAAACTGCACTGCCGACTACCGTGAGCAGAAAGTTATGATATATGCTGAATTAAAGGCATTGGGCTGGGTTCTGGGCAAGGGCGACCAGCAGATAAACAGGGAAGCAAATTTTTAAGCAAGTTATGAAGGGGATTTTTTATGCAGGTAAATGATATAATTCATGGATTTAAGCTGATTAGAAAAGAGCAGGTAAAGGAGGCCGCTTCTGAGGCTTTTGAGTTCCGCCACATCAAGAGCGGGGCAAAGCTCCTTTATTTGAAGAATACAGATGACAACAAGGTGTTTTCCATTTCCTTTAGGACACCGCCGGAGGACGATACCGGCGTGCCTCATATCATCGAGCATTCCACTCTCTGCGGCTCTCGGAAGTTCCCGCTGAAGGAGCCTTTTGTGGAGCTGGTGAAGGGTTCCTTGAACACCTTCCTGAATGCCATGACCTTCCCGGACAAGACCATGTATCCGGTGGCCAGCTGCAATGACAAGGATTTTCACAATCTCATGGACGTATATCTGGATGCTGTTTTCTATCCATCTATTTACGATACCCCGGAGATTCTCCTGCAGGAGGGCTGGCACTATGAGATCGAGAACCCTGAGGAGCCTCTAAAGTACAGCGGCGTGGTGTACAACGAGATGAAGGGGGCATTGTCCTCTCCAGAGGATTTGCTGGAAAACAAAGTCATGAGCACCCTGTTCCCGGACAATACTTATTCCTGCGAGTCCGGCGGCAATCCTGCAGCTATCCCTCAGCTGACCTACGAAAAGTTCATTGAGTTCCACAAAAAGCTTTATGCACCATCCAACAGCTATATTTATCTCTATGGCGATATGGATATTGAGGAAAAGCTGGCTTTTATTGACGAGGAATATCTCAGCAATTTTGATGTGGTGGAGGTTGATTCCACCATCCCTCTCCAGCAGGGCTTTGAGGCACTGAAGGAAGTTCACGGCAAATATCCTGTGGGGGCGGAGGAGTCTACGGATTCCAAGACCTTCCTGAGCTACAATCTGGTTATGGGGCAGGCCGGGGATCGGGAAACCATGACGGCTATTGAGCTGTTGGAGCAGGCTTTGCTGAAAACCCCAGCAGCACCTCTGAGGAAGGCTTTGATTGATGCAGGCATCGGCATGGATGTGTCATCCCATTTTGAGACCAGCGTGCTGCAGCCATATTTGAGCATCACTGTCAATGGTGCCCAGGAGGAGAAGCTGGAGCTATTTAAGGAAACCATCCGCAAGACATTGCAGGATTTGGTGGAAAATGGCATTGACCGCACCATGTTGGAGGCTGCCCTGAATCTGACGGAGTTCCAGCTACGGGAGGCGGATTTTGGCTCCTATCCAAAGGGACTTATTTACAATATGACCCTCATGACCAACTGGCTCTACGATCAGGATCCGCTGGAAAAGTTGAGATATGAAGCGGATATGGCGGATCTCAGAGAGAAGCTTTCCACTGACTACTATGAAAGGGTGCTGCAGGAGTATTTCCTGGACAATACCTTCGGAGCTGTGGTGGTGCTGAGTCCTGACAAGGAAATGGCTGCTCAGCAGGAAGCAAAGATGAATGAGGAACTGGCTGCCCGCAAGGCTGCCATGAGCCCTGAGGAAATTCAGCAGGTTATTGAAACCACCGCCAAGCTGAAGGAGCGTCAGCAGGCTCCGGACAGCCCGGAGGCACTGGCTACCATTCCTCTGCTAAAGCTGGAGGATATCAATCCTGAGCCAAAGAAGCTGCCACTAGAGGAGCGGAGCATCGGTGACGTAAAGGTGCTGTATACCCCTGCCGAAACCAGCGGTATCATCTATCTGAATTTGTATTTTGATGCCAATGTGCTGCCCCAGGAGCTGATTCCTTATGCCTACCTGTATGCAGATATCCTGGGCCTGGTGGATACTGAGGAAACCAGCTATGAGGATATGACCAACAGGGTGAATATGAATACCGGCGGCATTAGCTTTGAACTTTCCGGCCTAAGCCGCAAGGGGGATCCGGAGGCCCTGCGTCCTCTGTTCAAGGTATCTGCCAAGGCCTTTATGCGCAAGCTCCCTGAGCTGTGCGACATCATTGGGGAAATCCTCACCAAGACCAGCTTTGCCGATAGAAAGCGTCTTTTGGAACTGATGCAGCAGAACCGCTCCGAAACAGAGCTGGATATGCTCCAATCCTCTGTAAAGGTAGCACTGGCAAGGCTTCAGTCCTTTATTTCCCGGGTGGGCGTGTTCTACGAGCAGGGAGCATTGAGTCTGTATCCACTTATCAAGAAGCTGACAGATGAGTTTGAGGAAAATGCTGATGATTTCTGCCAGAAGCTGGAGCAAATCGGGGAGCTGCTTTTCTGCAAGTCCCGCCTGACCATTGGTGTAACGGTGGAGGAAAGCCTCTATGAGGAATTTGCCCGGGGCATGGAGCTACTTTTGGCACAGATAGCCGGCAGTAAGGCGGCACAGGCTGCCCTGCCACAGGAATATGCTATGGAGCCTGCCACCTGTCAGGAAGGCCTCCTGTCCTCCAGTCAGGTGCAGTATGTGGCCAAGGGGGCCAACCTCTACAAGCTAGGCTACGAATATACCGGCAGCTACAGCGTGCTGGACAATATGCTCAGATATGAGTATTTTTGGGTAAAAATCCGTGTCCAGGGTGGTGCCTATGGTGCCATGACCCGCTTCAACCTGAACGGTGATACCATGTTTGTGTCCTATAGGGATCCGAATTTGGCAGAAACCATCAAGGTATTTGACGGTACCGCAGACTTTATCCGCAATTTTGAGGCATCAGATCGGGAGATGCTGAAATACATCATCGGTGCCATCAGCGGGGCAGACACCCCTCTCACACCACGGCTGATGGGTAACAATGCCCAGCTCATGTACTTCCGTGGGGTGAGCTATGAGGATAGGCAGAAAAACCGCAGCCAGCTCCTCCACACCACTGTGGAGGATATCAGGGCCCTGGCCCCGGCTATCGACGCCTGCATGAAGGAAAACAACCTCTGCGTATTCGGCAACGCCGGCGTGGTGAAGGAAAATGCAGGGCTGTTTAAGAAGCTCACGCCAGTGATAGAGTAAGTTTTGTTTATTTATACTTGACTTTGCCTAGGCATAATGTGATAATTATGGATAATACATGGTGTTAGGAGGAGTTCTACTTGAAGGAGACAATTTTTAAGGGTGCTGGCGTTGCCATCATTACCCCTTTTACTGAGGATGGAATAAATTTTGATGAGCTGGGCCGGGTTATTGAGGATCAGATTGCCGGAGGCACTGATGCCATTATCATTACCGGGACTACCGGTGAGTCCGCTACTATGACTGATGAGGAGCACAAGGCTGCCATCAAGTACACCGTAGAGAAGGTAGCAGGCAGGATTCCTGTTATTGCAGGTACCGGCTCCAACGAGACCGCCTATGCAGTACAGCTTTCCCAGTATGCAGAGCAGGTAGGGGCTGATGCATTGCTGGTGGTTACTCCATACTACAACAAGTGCACCCAGAAGGGCCTGGTAAAGCATTTTACCACCATTGCTGATGCAGTAGGGATTCCTCTTATCCTTTACAATGTACCTTCCCGTACTGGTGTAAATATCCAGCTGTCTACCTATGTGGAGCTGGCCAAGCACCCTCGCATCGTAGCTGTAAAGGAAGCCAGCGGGGATCTTAGTGCCATTGCCAAGATTCGCCATGCCTGCGGAGATGAGCTGGCTATCTATTCCGGCAACGATGATCAGATCGTGCCTATCCTGTCCCTGGGTGGCTACGGCGTTATCTCCGTGCTGTCCAATGTAGCACCAAAGATGGCTCATGATATCTGCCAGAACTACTTCGATGGCAAGGTAAAGGAAGCTGCTGACATGCAGATTAAGGCCATTGACCTGATCAGTGCCCTGTTCTGCGAGGTAAATCCTATTCCTGTAAAGGTTGCCATGCGTATGCTGGGCTATGCTGCAGGGCCGCTGCGTCTGCCATTGACTGAGATGGAACCAGCCCATGAGGAGCAGCTGAAGGTAGCACTCCAGGCCCACGGACTTCTGAAGTAAAACCATAATAAAGGCAAAGGAGCTGATTCTGTATATGGGGTCGGCTTCTTTTTT
>CAVFWX010000034.1:11108-15400 GCA_963626225.1 Anaerotignum sp. | reverse complement strand
GATTTAATGATATTGCCGTTGGTGGCAAAGAATGCCTCCATGGTTTCCAGCAGGTTCTCATATTTTTCCCGCTTTTTCTCCAAAGGTCCCAAGGTCAGGGATGCATATTCCCGAGCCGGAATCTTCCCCGCCAAGAGAAACTCCAAGGCATTGTCCTTTGTGAGATGATTATCCTTCGTGACAATGGCCCTGCCTAAGGACTCCTGAATATCCACCAGGGGCACATCCCAAGGAATAGCCATAATAGCAAAATCATTTTTCACTGCCTGATTCATGATTTCCGTGGAGATTTTCTTGATGTAGTTTTCCCCCACCAGCAGCAGCACTCCCGCCATTTTCAGCTGCATGGCCTGCTTCAGCACGCTGCTAAGGCTAAAGCCAGGCCGCTGGGACAATGTGCCGCTGATAATCAGCAGCTCTCCCCCATGTACCCAGGCTGCCAGTTCCTCAGTCTCCGGCACCAAAAACCAGCGGATAACCCTATTTAGCCCGCTGCTGCCTGTCAGATACCTGAGCTTTTCCATGGATGCCAGATTTTTCAGCTCCCCACAGCTTAACATAATCTTTCCCCCTCAAAAACACAAAAAGGCTACGCACCGAAGCAAAAGCTTCGATACATAACCTCATTATTATGCAAAAATATTCAATTTCCCAGCTTCAGCCAACCTATAGCTTATCTGGTCTTTTTGATGCCGCAAAGATCCTTTGCCACTTCGCTGGCTGCAATCATGCCTGCCACTGATGGCACAAAGGACATGCTGCCTGGTGTAGTGTACTTGGAGCCTGCTGGCTTTTCCATCTGCCCCTCGATATACTGAAGCTTCAATGGCTCCTCCTTGGAATATACCACCTTCAGCTTCTTTACCCCCAGCTTCTTCAGCTTCTGCCGCATGGCACGGGCCAGAGGGCATACAGTAGTCTTGTAGATGTCAGATACCTCCAGCATAGCAGGATTCAGCTTGTTGGCTGCCCCCATGCTGCTGATAATAGGAATCCCCCGGCGGGTTGCTTCCACTGCCAGATCAATCTTGCTCTTTACCGTATCTATGGCATCTACTACGTAGTCAATTTTACCAAATTCAGGGCTGAAAAACAACTCATTGTTGTCCGGCAGATAGAATTCATTAATCTCCCGAATCTCCACCTCTGGATTGATATCCCGCATCCTGGCTGCCATAACAGAAGTTTTCTGCTGTCCTACGGTCTTGGTGGTAGCATGGATCTGCCTGTTGATATTGGTAAGGCTGACAGTATCGCTGTCCACCAGCACGAAATGGCCTACGCCGCACCGGACCAGGCCCTCAGCTACATAGGAGCCTACGCCACCTATACCAAATATCATAACACGGCTATTGGCCAGCTTCTCCATGGCTGCTTCGCCCAAGAGAATCCGGCTGCGGGAAAACTGATCTAACATAAAAGTAACTCCTTTGGTATCTTAATCCTTGTTCTTGCCCCCAAAAATCAGAGGCACAGGATTTTTCTTTCTCATAAACTCCGGTACATCCACGGTATTGCTATCTGCCTGTGACTGGCTTTCAGGCTGGCTATTTGCTCCACCGAAAAGCAGTCCCGTAGTAACTGGTGGCTTGTCCCCATAAAGGCTTGGCTTTGGCTGAGCCTTAGGCTGGAAGCTAATTGGCTTGATATTGTTCTTCATATCAGCCAAGGCCTGGGGGTCAAAGTCTGTAGCAATAATGGTAGCCCGCACCTGGCTGCCCATGGAATCGTCCACCACCAGGCCGCAGATATTGTTGCTCTCAGGATGGCTATTTTCCAGCACAAAATTATTGGCCTCACTGACAGAATTCAAGGACAAATCTCTGCTGCCGGTAATATTTACAATAATGCCTCTAGCACCATGGATGGAAATATCAATCAATGGGCTGTTGATGGCATTCTGAACAGCCTCCAAAGCAGTCCGTCCTACGCTGGTGCCCAGGATAGCCTCGCTGGTATTGCCCTGGGTCAGGATGGTTTTGGCATCGGCAAAATCCACATTGATAAAACCGGTAGTCTCAATCATCTCAATAATGCTGCTGATGGACTGCCGCAGCACCTCATCCACTGTAGCAAAGGTCTCCCCCACGGTAATCCGGTGGAATTCCGGCATCTTTTCAATATTATCGTTGTTGACAACAACCAAGGCATCCATATGCTGACGCAACAAATCTACGCCGTCATTGGCAATGGACATCTTCCGCTCACCCTCGTGGGAAAATGGCAAAGTTACCATGCCTACAGTAAGGATGTTCATATCATGGGCAATCTTGGCTACCACCGGTGCTGCACCAGTGCCTACCCCCTTGCCCATGCCGGCTGTAATAAATACCAAATCTGCCCCGGCAATAGCCTTGGCGATTTCTTCCTTGTCTGTGATAGCTGCATTCTGTGCCTTCTGCACATTGCCGCCAGTTCCTCTGCCCTTGACGGTATTTGCACCGATTAGCAGGCAAGGAATTCCCTCATTGTCCATAGCCCTTAGCTGACGGACATCTGTATTGATAGCCAGCAGTTGCTCCTTCTTGAAACCCAGCTGGGCCAGCCGCCTCAATACATTGTTGCCACCGCCACCGATACCTATAACCTTCAGGGTAATTACTGCACCCTTGATACCATTCTGCACCTCTGCCATATTTGTGCCTCCCATATCACCATAAATCCACTATATCTCATTATTTTATTAATTTCTCTTCTTTAAAATCAGACCTGCCTGAGTAATCAGCATGCCTGCCAGCATCAATCCACAGCCTGCTACCTCCAAGGATGACATCTGCTCTCCCAAAATCATCCAGCCGGACAAGGCTCCAAATACTGCCTCCAGGCTCATGATAACCGCTGCTGGAGCAGGCTCTGCGGTTTTCTGTCCCATAATCTGCAGAGTAAAGGCCACTCCGGAGGAAAGCACTGCCGCATAGAGAATGGGCACTGCAGAATTCATCAGCTGCTGCCAGGTAAAAGTTTCCACTGCCAGACATACAATGGTATTCAAAATAGCACATATTCCCAGCTGGGAAGCAGAAATCTCCACTCCATCAGACCTGTAGGCATACCTGTCAATAAACAATATATGAAAAGTCCAAAAAAACGCCCCGATAAAGGCCAGTATATCACCGAAATTCAGCTCCATATCACCATGAACGCTGAGCAGATACAAACCAGTTACCGCTGCCACAGCTCCCAGCCAGTTCTCTGGATGGATTTTCTTCCCTAGAAGTCTGGCAAACAATGGCACCAATATGATATACAGGCAGGTTATAAAGGCTGTCTTGCCGGCAGTGGTGTACAGCATGGCCACCTGCTGCAGGGCAGAGCCTGTAAACATGATGCACCCGGCCCCGAGGCCATATTTCCAGCCTGATTGATAGATTCCTGCGGCCTTGGCCCGGCTTCTCTGTCCCCTAAGTGCATACCATATCAGCAGCACCACAAAGAATCCTATTACATAGCGGCCCATACCATAGGTAAAGGGACCAATATCGTCCATTCCTGCCATCTGAGCCACAAAGGTAGTGCCCCAGAGGAAGGATGCAATAAGCAAATACAAATATCCCCGCAAAAAATCACTCCTCTACATCTTATTAATTATAACCCTCAAGTTGCTCCAATGGCAAATGAAATTTAATTTCATATCCTACATAGACGAAAAAATCCCATCACCTTAACGGCAATGGGATTTTTTCATCTATGTAGCTGGCGTTACAAATCCAACTTTTTTGTATTCCGTGCTTCGTCTACCTTTTCCTGCAGCTTGTCCAAAGGAGTGCCAAGAGAGGACTCCAGGGCAGCTACAATAGCTCCTTCCACCACAGGACCGTCCAGCATTATTACATTGTCATAGTCCAAGGACTCAATAACCATTTCCGTGGTCATGACTGCACTGCCCATATCCATCAGCACAGCTACCCCGTCATCAGAGTAGACCGACTCAATAGCTGCAGTGATTTTCTCAAAGCTGGTGCCTACAGAGCCATCTTCCAGGCCTCCGGCAGCAGCAACTGGTGCACCTGCTGCCATAAGGGTTGCCAGCTCAACGGCTCCCTCAGCCAGCCTCTGGCTATGTGATACAACTACTATCCCTACCATCTGCAATTCCTCCTTTGCAGCAACATCTTTCCCTATATAGCCTCTTTCATAAACAAGCAAACGCTGGAAGCGTACCCACATCATCTGGCTTTCGCCTCTCGGATACAACCTCCAACGTTCGTCCTTGAATCACGGATTCATTAAATATTCTCTAAAAGCACCTCAAACATATACATAGCTGAGGTGGCACCTGGATCCTGATGTCC
>CAVFWX010000034.1:0-11071 GCA_963626225.1 Anaerotignum sp. | reverse complement strand
GTGGCCTTGATGGTCTTGGTGTACTCCACACCGGCACGGGCAGCGGCTACAGCCTTGGTCATGGCATCCTTCAGGTCATCCCCTTCCTCCAGGGCAGCCTTCAGTGCATCATAGGCTGGGCAAATGGCATCCAGCATGGTTTTCTCGCCAGTGGTGGCCTTGCCCCGCATCTTGATGCCGCCAATAGCAGCCTCAATGGCAACAACCAAATCTTTGCCGTCAATTTCCATCTTGTCCTTCAGGGCAGCACCGGCCTTCATAAAGGCTGTGCCATAGAGAGGGCCAGCAGAACCGCCTACGGTGGAAACCAAGGTCATGCCAGTGGTCTTCAGCAGGGAACCAATATCCTTGCCTGCCATGGTGTCCAGCTTGGCTACAACAGCATTAAAGCCCTTAGCCATATTTACGCCATGGTCGCCATCAGCGATTTCATTGTCCAGCTCTGTCAAATAATCCTTTTCAGCCTCGATTTTCTCTGCAATGGCCTTCAGGATTTCAATCATCTTTGTACTTGTAATCATCGCAATACTCACCTCAAAAAATTATTTCTTCAAGGCAGGGGTATCAGCCTTGGCATCATAGAGTTTCTTCAGCTCATCATCCAGACGGAGGAGAGTAATGGAGAAGCCTGCCATCTCAATGGAGGTCATGTAGTTGCCTACCATGGTGTCGTAAACCTTGATGCCCTTTTCTGCCAGGAAATCTGCTACATAATTGTTGACGATATAAAGCTCCATAAGTGGAGTACCGCCCATACCGTTAATTATAACAGCAACTTCCTTGCCTGTATAGTCAATATCTTCCACAATCCTGTTGAGCAGCTCCTCGCTAATGGCATTGGCAGTTTTCAATGGCTCACGGCTGGTACCTGGCTCACCATGGATGCCGATGCCGATTTCCATTTCATTGTCAGCCAGCTCAAAGCCAGGCTTGCCGGCAGCAGGCATGGTGCAGGCAGTAATGGCCATACCCATGGTGCGGACATTGGCAATAACCTTCTCAGCTACAGCCTTTACCTCTTCCAGGCTGGCACCGGTTTCAGCCAGGGCACCGGCAATCTTGTGTACCAGCACAGTACCAGCTACGCCTCTGCGTCCGGTGGTGTAGAGGGAATCCTTTACGGCAACATCATCGTTGACTACCACATAATCAGCATTGATACCCTCATCCTTGGCCATGTCAATAGCCATCTCAAAGTTCATAATATCGCCGGTATAGTTTTTAACCACACAGAGAACGCCCTTGTCTGTTGCTACAGCCTTGATTGCCTCATAAATCTGGTCTGGAGTAGGAGAAGTAAATACAGCTCCGGCTACGGCACCGTCCAGCATGCCTTCGCCTACATAGCCACCATGGGCTGGCTCATGACCGCTACCACCGCCGCTTACCAGGGCAACCTTGCCTTCCTTCTTCTGGGCACGGACAACAACATTGCCGCAATCCAGCTTGCGAAGCTTATCTGGTGCAGACTTTACCAGACCCAGGACCATTTCCTCTTCTACGTTCTCTACTGCATTAATAATCTTTTTCACAATAAAAACCTCCCAACGAAACCCATACAAATCCTTATATTCATAATTTTCTGTGCACTAGTGCACAGTACCCCAAAATCCTAAAAACATCCTCACCTATGGAGTCACAAGTGAGGATATTCATTTTACTAGAGCATACCCGGGGAGCTATTACTCCTCATCATCCAGCCAATGCATAGCATGCTTTACGGCCTTTCTCCAGCCCTTGTAGAGCTTGGCAGCCTCAGCCTCAGCCATAACAGGCTCAAAGCGTACATCCAGCTTCCAGGCAGTCTTCAGCTCCTCCTTGCTGTTCCATACGCCTACAGCAAGACCTGCCAAGTAAGCAGCACCCAGAGCAGTAGTCTCAATAATCTGAGGACGGTCTACAGGTACACCCAGAATATCAGCCTGGAACTGCATCATCAGATTGTTGGCAACAGCACCGCCATCTACCTTCAGAGTAGCCAGCTTGATGCCGGAATCAGCTTCCATAGCACCCAGAACGTCCTTGGTCTGATATGCCAGGGACTCCAAGGTAGCACGAACGATGTGAGCCTTGGTGGTACCACGGGTAATGCCGATGATCATGCCGCGAGCATTGGAATCCCAGTATGGAGCACCCAGACCAACGAATGCAGGAACCAGATATACACCGCCGGTGTCACGAACCTTCTTGGCAACCCACTCAGAATCAGGAGCGGAGTCAACCATGCGGGCACCATCACGGAGCCACTGAATAGCGGAACCAGCAACGAAGATGGAGCCTTCCAGTGCGTACTCAACCTTGCCATCCAGACCCCAGGCAATGGTGGTTACCAGGCCGTTCTTGGAATCATAGATATCAGTACCGGTATTCATCAGCATGAAGCAGCCAGTACCATAGGTGTTCTTGGCATCGCCAGGATTGAAGCAGTTCTGACCAAAGAGAGCAGCCTGCTGGTCACCGGCAGCACCGGCAACAGGAATAGGTGCACCCAGAACAGATGGAGCAGCATAGCCATATACGCTGGAGGAAGGACGAACCTCTGGCAGCATGGACTTTGGCACATCCAAATGGGAAATCAGCTCATCATCCCACTTCAGCTCCTTGATGTTGAACATCAGGGTACGGGATGCATTGGAATAATCCGTTACATGAGCCTTGCCACCGGTAAGCTTCCAGATAAGCCAGGTATCAATAGTACCGAAAATCAAATCTCCAGCCTCTGCACGAGCACGGGTCCCCTCCACGTTTCTCAAAATCCAGGTAATCTTGGTACCAGAGAAATATGCATCCAAGGTCAAGCCAGTCTTCTCCTTGAATTCATCCAGATAGCCGGCGGCCTTCAGCTCATCAACAATGCCGGCGGTCTGACGGGACTGCCATACAATGGCGTTGTATACAGGACGGCCGGTATTTTTATCCCAAACTACAGCGGTTTCACGCTGGTTGGTGATGCCGATGGCAGAAATATCGCTAGCCTCCAAGCCGCTCTGCTCCAGAGCACCTCTCATAACCTCCTGCATGGTGCTCCAGATTTCGTCTGCATCATGCTCAACCCAGCCTGGCTGCGGGAAGTACTGAGTAAATTCCTTCTGGGCAACCCCTACAATCTTGGAATTTTCATCGAAAATAATTGCCCTGTTGGATGTGGTACCTGCATCCAGCGCCATAACATACTTCTTTGCCATTAGATAATCCCCCTCTTATAACAAATACAGTTTATTCGCAGGCGTAGGAAATAACCTACTTTTACGTTTAAAAATCTTATTCGCCATGAGTAGCTTTTTTTCCTGCCTAGGAAAAAAATTTTTTATGAAATTTCTATAGGAAACCGCTGGGGGTGTACCCACGTCGACTCGCTCTCGCTCCTATATCGACATAGCGGCTGCTAAGCTCTCGTGAGGGGCTTGGCTCACGAATCGCGAGGGTAAACTGACCGAATGCATCAGTTCAGATTTGTGTAGATTTGCTGTATCTTGCTAGGAAACAAGTCGCAGGCATAGCTATGACTATGCCGAGAGTTGTTGACAACGCAAGGACAGCAAAGATACGCAAAGGTGAGCTGATGGCTTTGGTCAGTTTACCCTAAGCACCGATGTCGATAAAGGGTCTCCTTAGGGTACACCTCCAGCGGTTTCACGTGCTTCGTCAAGGGCATACCCTTCCATAAAAAAACTGCCACCAAACCTAACAGTCTAATGGCAGTCTGTGCTTTAAATTTTAGAACCGATAGTATGCTACGCCGGCCTCGAAGATCTTCTGATCCTGCTGGCCAGGTACATTCTTGGCAACGGAGTCGCCAATACGCTCGGAGTGGCCCATCTTGCCCAGTACACGGCCATCAGGGCTGGTAATGCCCTCAATGGCATTGACAGAGCCGTTAGGGTTGAACGGCATTTCCATGGTAGGCTCCCCTGCTTCATTTACATACTGGGTAGCAATCTGTCCGTTGATACGGAGCTTAGCCACAACCTCAGTATCGGCAAAGAAACGGCCTTCGCCGTGAGAGATTGGAATGGTGAATACATCCCCAGGACGTACATTGTTGAACCAAGGAGAAAGATTGGAAACCACCTTGGTCTGAACCATGCAGGAGGCATGGCGGCCAATGTTGTTGTGAGTCAGGGTTGGTGAAGCATCGGAAAGGTCACGGATTTCGCCATAAGGTACCAGTCCCAGCTTGATAAGGGCCTGGAAGCCGTTGCAAATACCCAGCATCAAGCCGTCACGCTTCTGCAGCAGCTCATGGACAGCTTCCTTGATGCGAGGGTTCCGGAACATGGCAGCAATGAACTTGCCGGAGCCGTCTGGCTCGTCACCACCGCTGAAGCCACCTGGCAGCATAACGATCTGGGCCTTCTTGATACCCTTGACAATGGCCTCTACAGACTCCTCAACAGCCTGTGGAGTCAGGTTGCGGATAACCAGTGTCTCAGGGTCGCCACCAGCACGGCTAAAGGCACGGGCAGAATCATATTCGCAGTTAGTGCCTGGGAATACAGGGATAAAGATCTTAGGCTTTACGATAGAAGCCCTTGGAGAAACCCTATTGCCGCCGGTATAGAGATACTCGCTAGCAGTCTTTTTCTCGCTGATCTTTACGCTGGTAGGGAAAATCTTCTCCAATGGGGAAGTATATGCCTTCTTTGCCTCGTTGAAGCCAATAACAGCATCACCAACTACAATATTGCTGTTCTGAGTGGTAGTACCCAGTTCATAGCAGCCGGTGCCTGCCAATGCGTGCTCAATATCACTATCAGCAGCCACTTCCAACAGCAATGCACCATAATCAGCACGGAAAAGCTCCTCCATAGATGGCTTGCCCTTAAAGCGGAAGCCAATGCCATTGCCCAGGCACATCTTGGTAATAGCTGCAGCAGTACCGCCCATGCGGATGCTAGAAGCAGCAAATACCTTCTTGTCAGCAATGAAGTTGCTTACCTTCTCATAGGTAGCACGGAGCTTGCCGAAGTCTGGCATTGCCTTGGCATCACGGGCTACAGGCACATAGTAAACCTTGTGGCCAGCTACCTTGAACTCAGGAGACAGTGCATTGTCAGCCTTCATTACATCTACAGCAAAGGAAGCCAAAGTAGGTGGAACGGTAAGATCCATAAAGGTACCGGACATGGAGTCCTTGCCGCCGATGGCAGGAATCTCCAGCTGATGCTGTGCCCAAAGTGCACCTAGCAAGGCGGCAAATGGCTTGCCCCACTTCTTGCTGTCATCCCCCAGGCTCTCGAAATATTCCTGGAAGGTCAGGCGGATCTTCTCGGCACGGCCACCCAGGGCAACCATCTTGGCTACGGACTCAACTACTGCATACATAGCACCGTGGAATGGGCTCCACTCCATGAGATATGGGTTGTAGCCATAGGTCATGGCAGTTGCAGTGGTAGTTTCTCCACCCAGTACAGGCAGCTTGGCCACCATGCCCTCAGTAGGGGTCAGCTGGTTCTTGCCGCCAAATGGCATGAGAACGCTGTTGCCGCCGATGGAGGAGTCAAAGCGTTCTGCCAGGCCCTTTTGGCTGCAGACATTCAGATCCTTCAGGTTTTCCAGCCATGCCTTCTCCAAATCAGGAGCCAGGGCAGCAACCTTGCCAGGAATCTGGTTGAAGTAGCAGTTCTTCTCATCTGGAGTTTCCACTACTACCTTGATGTGCTGCTTTACGCCGTTGGTATCTAGGAAGTCACGGCTCAGGTTTACGATGGTATTGCTCCGCCAGTTCATCACCAGGCGGCGGTTGTCAGTAACAGTTGCTACTACAGCAGTTTCCAAATTTTCCTCATCGGCAGCCTGACAGAACTTCTCCACATCATTGCGGTTGATGACAACAGCCATACGCTCCTGGGACTCAGAAATAGCCAGCTCAGTGCCATCCAGTCCCTCGTACTTTTTCTTTACGGCATCCAGATCAATAACCAGACCCTCAGTCAACTCACCAATGGCTACAGAAACGCCACCAGCACCAAAGTCGTTGCAACGCTTGATCATGCGACTGATCTCTGCATTGCGGAAAAGACGCTGGATCTTACGCTCAGTAGGAGGATTACCCTTCTGAACCTCAGCACCGCAGGTAGTCAGAGACTCCAGGGTATGCTCCTTAGAGGAACCAGTAGCACCGCCGCAGCCATCACGGCCGGTACGTCCGCCTACCAGTACAATAACATCATCAGTATTAGGTACCTCACGGACAACATTCACTTTAGGGGCAGCAGCAATAACTGCACCGATTTCCATACGCTTGGCCAAGAAGCCCTCATGGTAAACCTCTGCTACCTGTCCGGTAGCCAAGCCGATCTGGTTGCCGTAGGAGCTATAGCCAGCAGCAGCACCCAGGGTAATCTTCTTCTGAGGCAGCTTGCCCTTCAGAGTCTCGCTAATAGGACGGCGAGGATCAGCAGCACCGGTTACACGCATGGCCTGATATACATAGGAACGGCCAGACAATGGATCACGGATAGCACCGCCCAGACAGGTAGCAGCACCGCCGAAAGGCTCGATTTCAGTAGGATGGTTATGGGTCTCGTTCTTGAACATAACCAGCCATTCCTCATTTTTGCCGTTAATATCAGCGTTTACCACAATGCTGCAGGCATTGATTTCCTCAGACTTGTCTAGATCCTCCAGCTTGCCCTGCTTTCTCAGAGCCTTCATGCCAATAACAGCCAGATCCATCAGGGTAACATCCCTGTCCTGACCAGCATAGAGAGCCTTGCGGTCATCCAGATACTGGTCATAAGCCTTCTTGATAGGCTCAGCATAATAGCCATCCTCAATATCCACCAAATCCACGGCAGTGGTAAAGGTGGTATGACGGCAATGGTCAGACCAGTAGGTATCAATAACTCTGATTTCGGTAATGGTAGGCTCACGCTTTTCAGTGTCACGGAAGTAGGACTGGCAGAACTTCAGATCCTCAAAGCTCATGGCAAAGCCCCTGCTGTCCATAAACTCATGGAGGGCAGCCTCATCCATGGTAGTAAAGCCATTGAGCACTTCCACATCATCTGGCACCTGGAACTTCATGTCCAGGGTCTCAGGCTTCTCCATGGAGGCCTCACGGCTCTCTACGGCATTGATGTAGTAGGACTTGATCTTCTGTACAGTGGCATCATCCACATCCCCTACCAGCACTACTACACGGGCAGTGGCGATCTCAGGACGCTCCTTCTGGGTAACCAGCTGTACGCACTGGGCAGCAGAATCAGCAGTCTGATCGTACTGGCCAGGCAGGTATTCCACAGCAAACATGGTAGAATTTGGGAAGCTTGGCAGCTCCTCCTCGTAGACAACATCCACAGGTGGCTCAGAGAATACAACAGCCTTTACCTGGGCGTACTCCTCATCGCTGAGGCCCTCGATATCATAACGGTTGAACAGGCGGACAGCCTTCAGCCCGGACAGGCGAAAGCTCTCTACCAAATCGTCATGAAGCTGCTGGGCTGGAATATCAAAGAAGCCCTGTCGCTTTTCTACAAAAATTCTTCTTACACTCATTAATCTGCCTCCATATTTACACAAAAACCAATACTCAACAAATTTATTTCATGTAATCCACGGCTATTTTTACCACAACCTTGGTTACTGGCTCAGACTTTTCCCCCAGGGAACCGCATGGACGATGGACATCGCTAGGATAAAGCACCGCAAAATCCCCCGGCTCCAGGGCAATGGCACTGACAGGTATCAGATGGTCAAAAAAGACAATATCCTTGTCATCCTGATATGGATCCTGTACATCAAGCTCAGGACTCATAGGACACCAGCCCAGCTGTTCCCGTCCCTCCACAATGTACTGCACATCCACATACTTGCGATGTGCCTCCGGCTTGCCGCTTTCCGGCACCCGGGTACTGTATCTCTGCAGGATTGCAAAGCTGTCCTCGCCATGAATAGGGTATTTGCCATCCTCCATGGATGCCAAATCATGACTATGCAAAAATCTCAAGGCCTCCCTGACTGCCTCCGGATACTTGTCCAGGCCGTCAGCGACCTCCCTTATGTTTCCAATAATCAAGCTTATCGACTCCTTTGGGAAACAGGCTGTTTTCTCTACACAATAAGATACCACAAATATTTTATACAAAAAAGCTCCTTAATGCAATTAATATTGAAGCCAATTTCACAAAAAATATTTTTTATTATTACTGCCAAAAAACGATAAAATATAATTGAATTTCCTGTAATAATAATTAATTATTTCGTTTTCGTTTGCAATTTTTCCTGGGGTATGGTATAAAGGTTAATACTATTGAAAAAAGGAGAGATAGACTATGCGCGAATTATTGGAGCTTTTGGAACATGATGCCCGCCGTCCGGCGGGGGAACTGGCGGCCATGCTGCACCGCAGCGAGTACGAGGTAGAGCAGCAGATGCGCCAGCTGGAGCAGGACAAGATCATCCTCAGCTACAATACTCTGATAAATTGGGAGAAAACCGGCAGCGACACCGTTACCTCCATCATTGAGGTAAACCTGACCCCTCAGCGGGAAACCGGCTTTGATGCCATTGCAGAGCGCATCTATCGCTTTGACGAGGTTCGGACCGTATATCTTATGTCCGGCAGCTTTGACCTGCTGGTAATCATCGAGGGCAAATCCCTCCAGGACGTGGCAAACTTCGTAGCTACCCGCCTTTCCACCATTGAAGGCGTAACCCAGACCCGCAGCCATTTTATGTTGAAGCCATACAAGAAAGACGGCATCATAATTGAGGATAAAGAACAAGATCGAAGGCTGGTGATGACTCCATGACAGAAAAAATAGATTGGAATAAACGGATTTCCCCAACAGTGCAGGCTGTACCGCCATCAGGTATTCGCCGTTTCTTTGACATTGCCGCCGAAATGGAGGACGTTATCTCCCTGGGTGTGGGCGAGCCTGACTTTGTTACTCCATGGTCTATCCGTGAAAGCTGCGTATACGGCTTGGAGCAGGGCTATACCTCCTACACCGCCAATAGAGGTCTGTTGGAGCTTCGAGAGGAAATCTGTGCCCTGCAGAAGCGGAATTTTAATATTGACTACGACCCAAAAACCAATGTACTGGTAACAGTAGGTGTCAGCGAAGCTCTGGACATTGCCATGCGGGCTATCTTAGCTCCTGGTGATGAAATCCTCATCCCTGAGCCATGCTATGTGTCCTACAAGGCCTGTGCTGCCCTGGCAGGAGCTGTGCCTGTAGCTGTACCAGCCAAGATAGAAAACAATTTCAGCATTACTCCGGCAGATTTGGAAGCTCATGTAACGGACAAGACCAAGGCCTTGCTTATTGGCTATCCAAATAATCCAACAGGAGCTATCCTCAGCCGCCAGCAACTGGTGGATATTGCGGAATTTGCCAAGAAACATGACCTTATCGTCATTTCTGACGAAATCTACGGTGATCTCACCTACGGTGGACAGCGTCATGTATGCTTTGCAGGACTGCCAGATATGAAGGATCGCACCATTCTCCTGAATGGCTTCTCCAAAGCCTATGCCATGACTGGCTGGCGTATCGGCTATGCCATGTCCAACCCGGCCATTATTTCTGCCATGACCAAGATTCATCAGTACACCATGCTCTGTGCCCCTATTACAGCCCAGATTGCCGCTGTAGAGGCTCTCCGCCATGGTGAAAAGTACATGAAGAAAATGGTTTCCGAGTACGACAAGCGCCGCCGCCTTATTTATGACGGCCTTACCAATGCAGGGCTAAAATGCTTTGAGCCAAAGGGAGCCTTCTATATTTTCCCTGATATTACCTCCACAGGCCTTACCTCTGAGGAATTTGCAGAGCAGCTGCTGATGAAGGAACATGTGGCACTGGTACCAGGCAATGCCTTTGGCCAGTGCGGTGAGGGATATGTACGTTGCTCCTATGCCACCTCCGTGGCCAAGATTTCCGAGGCCATTGCCCGCATTGAGCACTTTGTCCAGCACTGCAAGAAATAAAATCTAATTTGAGCATCAAAAAACTGTAGCCATCATGACTACAGTTTTTTATTGCGTATAAATGGCGGAGCAGAGAGGATTCGAACCTCCGCAGCCTTGCGACTCTAACGATTTAGCAAACCGTCCTCTTCAGCCTCTTGAGTACTGCTCCATATATGGCGGAGAGGGTGGGATTCGAACCCACGGTGCCTTGCGACATCACTGGTTTTCAAGACCAGCTCCTTAAACCACTCGGACACCTCTCCATAGCCACACTAGTATAACAGAATTCTCCCGCAGATGTCAAGTATAGGTATAATGAACAACAAAAAGCAGTGGAGAGTACCATTTCAGGCACGCTCTCGCTCTAAATTCACCTAGCGGACACTAAGCTCTCGTGAGGGGCATGATTTATGTCCTACCGGCATAAATCATGGCTCACGAATCGCTAAGTGCCGAGGTTCATTTAAGGCCTGTGCATGGTACATCTCCACTGCTCAAATCTCAAATTCCTGCTTATGCTTCAGTAGCTTCTTCGGCTTCCTCTGCTGCCTTGGTAACAACTACAGCCTTCTCAGTATCCAGTGCCAGCTTGGTTACATCAAGGTCTACCATGATACCCATTGCCTTGTCCAGAGATGCCTTGCTGGTATTATAGTTGTACAGGGAGGTGTAGTAGTTGGTCTGAGCCTTGGTCAGCTTCTCCTCTGCATCCATAACATCCAAGTTGGTGCCAACGCCTGCGGCATAGCGAACCTGGGCAATCTTATAGTCCTCCTTGGCTCTTTCCACAGCAACGGAGGTGGTGTGGATGCTTCTCTCAGCAGCCTTCATGTTCAAAAAGGCTGTCCTTACTTCCAGATCACCCTTCTGACGAGTATCCTCAGCTGCAGCCTCTTCCTTGGTAACAGCAGCCTTGGCCTGTTCTACCTTGGACTGAGTGACATTGTTGTCCCAGATATTCCAAGATATACCAATGGTAGCAGACCAGTTATTGCCCTGGTAATATGGATTATCATATGGATCGTATTCATCCGTTCCACTAAATGGGTGCTTGCCAGCCCAGTTTTTGCCTAGCTCAACATTAACCTGAGGCCTATATCCTGCCTTGGCTCCTTCCATCTGGGCCTTGGCAATCTCTACTTTATAGTCTGC
>CAVFWX010000033.1:9707-16270 GCA_963626225.1 Anaerotignum sp. | reverse complement strand
CCCACCAGGGATATATGTCCTTGGCAGGCATTGCTGCTTGATTTATATTTAATTTTGGTAGGCTACTTGCTTAGTCGCTTCAAGTCTATCAGCACCCGGTCAACTTCCCATGGATAGATGATGCTATATGGTATATTCCATTTCTCCAATACACCTACCACCTGCTTGTCTTTTTCCTTGGCCTGCTCCAGGTCAGTTTCCTTCCTGCCATCAATGCTGATGAACTCCTCATTTCTCTGCAGCAGGTAGTTTATGTTGTCATACCTGTTGAATTCCTGTATAACCAAGGCATCAAAAGCCTCGGTAGGTTCCCTGTTGTAAATGATGTTAAGTGGCAGTGGAGAATCACAGACCGCAAAATCTATGCCGTACTTATCCAGTGTCCTTGTGCGATGAGCCTGCTCTGCAAAGAGATACAGCTGATCTGCCACAATGTCCGTGGCATTCTGATACCAGAGCCATTTGGCAAACTCTCCAACCAGCTCAGTCTTGAAGCCCATCCGCTTCAGCCTAGAGTAAATATCTGCGGCAATGGTGCTCTTGCCAATCCCAGCACCACCGTAAAAATTGATAACCTTCATAAAAACCTATTCCTTGCTAACCAGCTTTTCTAACTGTACCAATAATGCAGGTATATCTTCAAATACCACTTCCACTATCATCTGCCAATTAGTGCCTTCATAATCATGAACCAAACTCTGATGGTCAGAATGCTTCATGCTACTAATACCTTTTCTCTCATAATAGTTTTATAAAAATCGCTATCCTGATTAACCTCACGAATTTCAAATATATCAACCTTTTTCTTGAGGACTTCTCGCAGCTCCTCACCTAAGGCTAATATACTGGTTAATTTGAATCCTTCACCGCCGAATACCAAGAAATCCAAATCACTATGTTCATCTGCCTCTCCTCTTGCATAGGACCCAAACAAGTATATTTCTTTGACATGATATTTCTTTGCCAAAGGCTTCACTAAAGCTGTTATATTTTCTAATGTAATAACTGTACCTTCCATATATATCCCAACTTTCTCTGGATTTTCTACATCATCCGAGCTGCCTTGCCATTCACTTACAACTGTATTTTCATATGTTTTATTCGACAGCCAGCGAAAAATCCCTGCCGATAGAATGACATTATCCTACCCTGACTCTTGGTCATCTTGTCCATCGCTGCCATCAATGTTCTAATGCCATAAGGCTAGTTATCTTATTTTCAACAGCTGCTGCCCCATACGCCTTCCGTAGGTTACGAACAGTTCCTTGAAGCTGTCAATGTCCTGGCTCATGCCCACCGGCCCAAGATGGATAACTGGCTTGCCATGGGAGCCTCCTCCAGAATAAGTCATCATGCCCATGACCATCATAAATACCAGTAGCTCCTGGATGGCATTCTCCGCACCGCCATGGATATACTGCTCCGTGGCATAGGCACCACCCAGCTTGCCTGCCAGTTCAAGATTTCTGGCATTGGACTCCAGCCAATTCTTCATCTTGCCTGTTACTGATGCCATGTAGGTTGGAGAGCCTAGAATCACCAGTCTGGACTGACGGATGTACTCAAAGTCTGCTTCATCTATATTGAAGCATTTTACCTCGATGTCATTTATAGCCTCCAAGCCCTCTGCAATAAAGCCTGCGGCTTTCTCCGTGGTATGTGTCCTAGAATCAAATATTATTGCTGCCTTCATGAAAAACCTCTCCTCATGTCTTAGTTTGCAAATAGTGCCTTACATTCAATCTATCACAAATGCACTAAAGATAGCAACAATATTTCCACACAAAAATAAAGGAGTATGGCACTTCACCCCGAAGCTCCATACTCCCTTATCTCTTTTACGCTATACTGCCGCTATCTTGTTTTTCACATCTGCCACGATGCTGTCTACGGCCTTTTCCAGAACCAGAATATACATGCGGTTTCTGACCTTTACCCACCAGCTGTCAGTTGTTTCAATCTCCTGCTCCAATGGGTCGGTTACTGTTTTCATCCTCTCCTGGATGAATCTTTTTACCTCATCAGTGTCAATGAGCTTAAGCACCGCCTCGGCTTCCTTCTTGGCAATGTCTACCACCGCATCTACTGCGGTATTCTTTAATTCTTCCCTCGTCATATTACATGCCTCCCATCCGCTGGTAATCCGTAACACCTCTTGCGATGGCCCTAGCGAAATCATCCTGGTTTTCTGCCAGCAGGATAACATCATCCATGTTGCTGATGAAAGCAAGCTCCACCAGAACTGCTACTGCGTTTGTGTTGTTCAGGACATAAAGTCCATTCCTTCCCGGTTCTGCTGGCTTGATGCCTCTATCGTTGGTGCACAGGCTGTCAACGATTTGATTCTGGATGCACTGTGCCAAAGCCCTGCCCTTTTCTGATGTATGATAGTAAAAAGTTTCAGTACCATCTGCGGCCTTGTTCGCTGCTGAGTTGCAGTGTATGGAGATGAACACATCACTGTTTAAACTGTTGGCTGCATTGCACACAGCACCAAGGCTGTCGTCCTGACATACTCCTACCACTTCTACACCGGCCCTGTTTAAGTACCTTGCCACCAAATCTCCTACCCGTCTTGCCACCTCAGATTCCTTAAGACCTGTAAATGGATTTACTGCACCTGGATCCGGAATGCCGTTTGTTGCATGGCCTGGATTAATAAATACCTTCATATCACTTGTCCTCCTTCTGTTCCTTGAGCTGCTCTAGTGTATCCTTAAGCCTTTTCGGTACAGGAAGCCCTGCCTTTGAAGCATTCTCCACTATGGACAGCCCCTCGTTGCCAATAAAAAACCAGACCACAACGGTCTGGACGATAATCTGCCCCATGGCCACATCCATCAGGTGTGCCAGGGATACCAGCACAAGAATCATGAACTTCTTGACGATTCCCCGATATCCCTTCCTGCTGTCCAGTGCCATGTCAGCGTTGATAAATGCTGCCATGATGCCGCTGACATAGTCCAGCACCATGAGCCATAGCAATACTTCTACAGCTTTATCCCAGCCACAGAAGTAGCTGAAGGCCGTTCCTATTGCCGCCACTATGCTTCCCCATTGAAACTGCAACTCTGTCGGCACCAGTTCCCTCATTGCCACCACAAACTCATTCATTTTGATTCCTCCTTCAAATCTACTGCTGACCTTACCCTCGGCATATGCATTGTAGCCGGTATATACCTGTGCAGGGTATTTTCGTGTGTATTTGCATACTCCTGTGCACTCTGGTACATTTCCAGCTTGCCAAAGGCATAGTTTTCATATCTTATAATGTATGGTCCCGTCCCGTAGTTCTGTGTATCCCGTGTGTATTCCATACTCTCCCGCAGGGCATCAGGAAATACTACATTGTTTTCCCTGTCTATGACCGCAACGGCAAAGGTACCTCCTGCGTTCTGACAAACCACATAGTACCTCCCCCGAAATTTCTGGATGTTGTGGATAAAGCAGGTATAAGGCAGGGTGCACTCCCCCTGTTCCAGTTCCAGCACGGTTTTTCCATCATACCTTACCCTGACCCCATCAATGACACAGTCCCAGGGCTGGCTATTTCTCTCAATAAGATTATGTGCCATGGTGCTTGGGTCATTGTCTGTTGTACTGCAGTACCTGGTGGTGTATATATCCTTTGACCCTATCTTAGTGCCATTCATATCATAGGTCATTATCCGTCCAATGCTGGTGTTCGTGGAAACCCATATACCACCGTAGTGATATAGCCAGCCAGTATCTGAACTGCCTGTATAATTATCCTCAACCTCCTGCCCATCAATGTACATTGTTACCTTTCCGCCATCGTTTTTCCATGTTACCGATTTCACATCTATCTTTGTATCGCCCTTTGTCCAAGTAATTGAGGTTCTGGTAAATGTCAGGCTTCCCTCCTTTGCTGAAAGCACCAGCCCTGCATTCCAGCCTGCCGCAATTTCAACCGGCCGGCCTTCCTGTGGCTCAAAGGACTCCTTTTCGGTTTCGCCACTTACGTCCACCCTCTGATAGATGCTTGTAATACCACCGGAGCCATAATATCTCCTGCTACGCTCCTTGCTGACAAGATACTCAAAATCTCCCGTTGCCCTGCCTGATGCCGCCTCGTACAAGGTTACATTGCTCACGTCTGTTATCTGGCAATAAAACAAGTCAAGGTCAAAATCGGATTTATGGTAACCGTTCCATTCATATTTTATAGGCGTCATGGCATAAGCCGGACTAGAATCCAGATAGCTGTCCAGCATACCCTTGAGCCTGCCATTTATATCATCCCAGAATTCTTTTTTAAGGCTTATGGGTATTGTACCTGTGACCTTGCCGTTCCTCTTTATATACAGATTGTACTCATGAGTCTTTCGTTCTCCCATACTGCTGCCGTTCCACATACCGCCACCGTTGCCGAAGTCAAGCCAGGTTCTCTCATAGCTGGTCATCTCCGGCATAGGCTCGTGGGAATAATAAACCTGTAGGTGGTATTTTGTCATGCATTCCTCCGGGCGTACACACACAGACAATACATCTCCATTTTCCAGCATCTTGGCACACAGGGTGTATTCCTCTGCCACAGCTTCATCCTCCGAAACGCCCTTCCTGACATATCCAACGCCGTCCTTCAGTATGGCATAATTATTAAGACCCTCACCGCCAATAATCATATTTTCTGCTGTGCCGATTTTTATAGGAACGCTGCCCTGGAATCTATAGAGATTATGCTTATGATCAACATATACAAGATAATCCTCTGTGGGTATAAAGGCAGTTCCTCCCTGTAGCACATTGCCGTAGATTATCTTTCCATCTGTCCAGACTCTCTTTCCTGCCTGAATCGGGGCATTTCCTGCAATTTTTAGATGTGTACCGTTGCTATCTGTGGCATTTAGCCCATCTGTATATGCTATTGTTGTCTGATACATCACGTGCCTCCTATGACCACGGCCCTGCTACTTCCTGCCAGCTGGCACCATACCCTGGTGCCGGACTGCTGAATTACCGTTGATGTAAATACTGCATGGTAGCACTTACCGTTTATTAGAACTGTGCTGCTTCCCTGCAATACTCCTGCTACAGCTCCCACTGTGGATGGATTCTGTGCCTTTTCTGCTGCCTTGTAGATGCTTTCTACCTGGTCTGCCAATCTTCCGATATTATCCATCAGTACCACCTCACCATCGTCACCGTCTGCTTCAGCTCCCTTACCGTCCTGGATATGCGGTTGGACACGAGGTAATATTCACAGCCACGGAAGGAAATACGCTCCGTAAAGTCCAGCACGTGCCCGTAATTGTAGATATCCATGGTAACGGTTTCCTTTATCTTACGGTTCAGCCATTTAATATCATTGGTTAGCTGTTTTAGGATATCTTCCTCCTCCACCGGGAAGTTCGCTTCCTCCAGAAGTGAGTAGCTACTAGAACTATCATCACCATAATTCGCTCCACCTAAGGACAAGCTCTCTTGGTTCAAAAGATATCTGGATGCAGTAGCTGCAGGCGATCCTGTGCCTATAGATGAGCCCATATATTCATCGTCCACATACACCGATGTGCCATAGAAGCCATTGCCCAGAGGGGCATGGATGGTCTTTCTAACACTCTGGCTGCTGCCGGTTTTGTCTGTGGTAGTTTCAACCTCAGAACCAAGCACTCCTATGCCACCAGCGGTAGATGCAAAGTTGTAGTCAGTCTTAGTGATGCTGCCATCCTTATGGACGCATACCTTGCCTGTAATATACCGTGCTGAACTTATGCCAGCATAGCTGTAGGTGGTCACCTCACCGTTTACTGTCTCCGATGTCAGATAACCGCCGGAATAGGAAGCCCTGGCATCCCCAAAGGTAAGAGTTCCTGTAAAAGGCATTGGCTCCACATTGATGCCGTGGGCACTGGAACTAGAGCCATCATCTGACTTATAGCTCCACATGGTCCTTACCACCTCCCTGTGGTACTCCGGCCTTGTGTGATGTGTACTAGTAATATCCGTAACTCCGGATTCCTGGCCCCTTTGTACTACATGGAGGGTATTTCCTTCTGCTCGGAAAAAGACATTTATCTGCCTATGAGGGATAGCAGATGTCCAGCCAAAGAGGGAGCTTATGATACTCTCATAAGTCTGACCTGCTCCCACCCAAGTGGAGCTATGAGTAAAGTCGGATATGGCAAGGTGCAAGTTCTTTCCAAGGCTATCTGCTATTTTCTGTGCATGCCAGGATGCCTTGTGTTTTACATCTGCTGTGGTGTATGTTATGGGAGTGTAGAGCAGATTGTCCACATCGTACATACCAGATGCGGAGATAATTTTTCCAGACCAATCCATTTCACCTATAACATAGCTGTACGGAAAATCCAATATCGTGCCCTTTATGGAATCCAGCACATCCACAGGCATGGTGGTTTCAAGCTCAAATGTGTCAGATAGACTAAGCTCATTAAGGCTTATTGTCATACTGACCATGCCATCCTGCTGAACAGCCTTAGGCATAGTAAATGGATCTGGAACCTCATCCTTGTTGGCAGGGATAGAGAATGTAGTGTCAAAAGGAAATCTCCTGCAGGTATCCATGCAGAGCCTAAAGT
>CAVFWX010000033.1:7758-9086 GCA_963626225.1 Anaerotignum sp. | reverse complement strand
CTGCTACGCACCAAACTTTCGTATCTGCACACAGAGGGCGGTCTGCTATCTTGTGGCATTTAGTATCGCCATTAACCTGGAAAGTCAGCTGCTTTGCCACTGCAATAGCCATGCGGACATTGCCGATGCCTGAGTTATCGTGCCTTGCCCTTACCATAGTATGCAATGTCCTGCCTATGTATGTTTCAGATGGGGTTGCTGTAACGATATATCGGAATGTCCTGCCTATGCATGTTTCAGATGGGGCTGCTGTAACGATATATCGGAATGTCCCAGCCTTTGATACAGTTGGCCTTGTACCAACAGCCATGTGAAATTCCCCGCCTACGGATATTGCTAGCTTTGTTCTGTATAATTCCATGAGAGAACCCAGACTTGATTCAGATGCCTTGTAGTTAGCAAATACCATCTGCCCTTTAAGTTCTGCTGTATCTGCCATGACCTGCCCCCTTACTCTGCCGATGTAACAGTTATATTACCAGGAGCAATTCCCTCAAAACAGGTGCCTATACAATGGCTATTTGACCTTGGAAGCTCCACCCTATTGGATTTCCCTCCCAAGGACATAGCAACAGCAGGCACATTGTCAGATCCTAATGCAGATTCCCACATAATAGTGGTACCTGTTATGGCATAGCCATCCACCGATGTTTTTTCTGGCTTCACCACAATGCTCTTGCCAATTTCAGATGTGCTGTAGCCACTATCTGTGCTGTCCCATTCAGAGTATTCCACCGTGGCATCTATTTCCATTACCGTTTCATCCAGAGCAAGTGCCCCATCTGTCACAATTATGTTCTTCATTTTTATATAGCTGGAATTCATATATAACCTGAAGTACTCTAATAGTGCCCCCGTGGTTACATAGGCACCATAGTCAACAATCTTGTTCCCGTCAACATATACAACCACTTTGCCGTTTGCTGTATCTGCCTCCATATATATGTGGTACCATACATTGGCACTAATAAGGAAGCTAGTGGTATATACCGTCTTGTCACTTACCTTAAGCTCCAAATAATAATTATTGTTAACATACACTGACACATTTGGCGTGGATGTGCCATTGACCTTTCTGTAATTCAATCCACATACAGATATTCCATTAAAATAACTGCTAAAAGACACATCAAAGGCCATCTTCACGCAAGTACCAGTATCTTCTTCGATATACTTTACTACCCAGTCGTTAGTATTGATATATCCTTTGTCTTTGCCAGAATTCTTTACCGTTCCTACGGAAGTGAACCATGGATAATATGGATTTATGTACCTCATTCTTCATCAGCCTCCACTATGCCAGATATGTGTATGGACACTGTCCTGTC
>CAVFWX010000033.1:0-6840 GCA_963626225.1 Anaerotignum sp. | reverse complement strand
AGGCCAGTAACATTGACATTCAGATTGTAGTTCACATTCTGCTCCTGTGGCTGTTGTGGAGGTGCACTGATTCCATTGCTGAGATTGCCCATGGACCTCTCATATTCCGGTGAAAACATTGGCACAGCCTCAGTACCCTTCCAAATGAAATTGGTAGGATTCACATCGTAGATAGGCACTATATTCCCTTGGGCCTTTTTGTAGATGTCGCTAAAGCCTGCAATCTCACCTGGTGTCGTCCAGGCATCTTCCGGGATTCCCGCATCCTTACGCATCTGTGCTGTGATCTTCTGCATGGCACTTTGCTTCTTTTCGGCATCGCTGCCAAAGCCAGCCATCTCAGTGCGGTAGATTTTTAGGTACTTGTAATTCTCCTTGAACATATGCAGAGCCGTTTCCTGCTGGAGCTGACGCTTCCTTTCCTCGGCCCACTGAGTAGCCTTGACCTCGTCTAAGCCCTTCTGCTTCCATGCCTCAGTTTCCTTTTCGATTTCCTTCAAGCGGTTCTCGTACTCGGATTTCCAGATAGAATCAATGGAAGCTGCCACCTCATCATTGAACTGCTTTATAACCTTGGCCTTTTTAGCTTCAGCCACCCTTGCAATCTCAACCTCAGAGGCTCCCCGCTCCCGGAACTTCTTCAGCTCCTCATCGATGGCATGTAGGGAAGTTTCAAGGTCAGTGCGGCTAATTGAAAGCAGACTCTCACGCAGTTCATCATTGGCCTTGGCTGCCTCTGCCGCTGCTGCCTGCTGCTCTTTTAGCTTAGAGGCTGCATCAGAGCTTGCCTGTGGTGACTTCTTACCAGACTGCTTCTTTGCCTGCTGCTCTGCCAGGTTCAGTGCCTTCTGGTTCTTAAATGCATCCGATGCACTTAGCATCTTGTAGCCACCATAAAGTCCTGCACCTGCACCAACTATGCCACCGACTGCCGTGCCAATACCGGGTAGGAATGAGCCTGCTGCTGCACCAACACCGGCACCTACTAATGTGCTGCTAAAAAGACTACTGCCCATTCCAGCATCCCGCATAGCCTTTACATCGCCCATTATGTCCCTAAAGTTCTTTGCATTGACACCTGCACTATCTAAAGCTTCAACCACACCACCGATTACATCCTTGGCGGTGCCCATGGCAGATACAATGGCCTCGCCTAGAGCAACAATACCGTCCTTATTGTCCTTTATGAACTGCACCATGGTCTTTAGACCTTCCACAATATCCGGCATAAGCTCTCTGGAAATAGGAAGCAAAGCCGCTCCCATGGCGGTCTTTAGCTGGCCTAGCTCCATCTGCATCTTCTGCCATTCCAGCCATGTCTCATGGGCTTCCTGGGGATTTAATAGTCCTGTGGTCTTGATACCTCGTGAGATAGTGATGAGGTCATTGTAATCCTGGAGTACAGGTATAAGGGCTGCACCCTTGGCTCCTAAAACCTCTGCTGTAAAGGCTTCTTCCTCTCCTGCTTCCTGTGCCCTGTTGTAGCCATCAGCCAATCTTGCCAGCTGGTCAGACACAGACATCAGCTGACCATTTTCATTTGTTAGGACAATGCCGAAACGCTCTAGAGATTTGGTCGTTGTATTGCCACTTTCTCCAGCAGTCAGAATCTGCTTATCCAGTCTGGCTATAAACGGAGTGATGGAGTTTATATCGCTACCAGCTAGGGAAAATACACGCTTCAGCTCTCCCGCCTCTGCTGCGGACACATGTAACCTTTGGGTCAGCCTGTAGGTGGCCTGACCTGCATTCATGGCCGCATTGGTGAGATTAAATAATCCGGCACCTGTGGATGCCACAGCAAGGAAAGCTGCCATCTTCGTTGAAAGAAGTCCATAGCCTGTGCCAAGCTGTCCCACAGCTGCTTTTGCCCTGTTTGCTCCCGCAGAAATTCTGCCAAAGGAACTATCTGCCTTAGGTTTCACCCTGTCCATAGCAGCACCAAGGGCCTTGAGCTGATTTTCCAATCCTGCCACAGTCTTTTGCTGATACAGCAAATTTAGCTGTGCCCTCTGGGTAATGCCATGGTCGGCACCATGATCCTTCATGGCTCTTTGCATCTGGGCACTCAGTATGGATTCCTTCTGCTTCTGAAGCTCCAGCTGCCTGGTTATGGCTTCCTGCTTGATGCGGATTTTATCCAGCTCCGATGATGCCCCTTGGAGCCTAGCTAGGTCCACCTCAGTCTTTACCTGTATCTTCTTGTTCTCGCTGTTTATCCTTGAGATGGACTGGCTGACGGTCTTGCCTGCTGTGTCAAAGCCCAGCTTCAAGCTGTTCACATCAAGCCCCAGCGAGATATAAAGTTCTTCTATTTCCTGGCCCTTTGCCATCAGCCCATCACATCCTCAATATATACAGTCCTTACATTCCGCTTTGCCAGTACCACCAGCTGATCAAGAAGCACACAGGCTTCTGTATCGTCAATTTCTTTGACAGTCCAGCCGTAGGCAGACTGCAATCGTTCGTAGAAATTCAAAATATGCTCATAAGGGGAAAGTGCTATTCCTTCCCCTCCGGCACATTTGGGGCTGCTGCCAGCCTTTCAAAGGTCACGGCTTGAAGCCAGGAAAACAGCTTTCTGGTAAGTGGCACCACCTGGGATATTTCTAAGTTTTCATCTATGGACTTTTCATTGACAACATCCGGCCTGCCAAAGCCTGTGATGATGAGGTTCACCTGGGCTTTTAGAAAATCGTCCAGGCTGTCATTGGAAAAATCCCTTTCCGTGTACTCTAAAAACGCCCGCCACACCTTCATCTTAGGTGCCGCAGGCTCTATCTTTTTACCATTGATTACAATAAACGGCTTTTTCATCCCTTACACCTCCGTGTACCACTTGGCAATGTTCTCCTCCGAAAATCCATCTGCTTCCTCATCAGCCTGCTTATAAGCTAAACCATCACAGGTGCGATAGATGGCCTTGCCCACAATGGAAGGTGTGTTATAGGACAGACTGTCAGCCTTGGTCTGTGGAGTTTCATCCGGCTCCTGGAACTGCACCTTCAGAAACTTGCAGTAACGCTTTCTGCCGTTCTTCTTGGTAGACTCAAACATTATGGCAAAATATGGAGCTACATCATCCTTGCCTGCTGTCAGCACACCATCTGCCAGGGCATGGCCCAATAGATATGCCTTGTACTCTAAAGGCAGTGTAGCTGTATCTATGGTCAGCTCATACTCAGATGTAACAGATGCTGAGTCAACTGCCTGGTCATCTGCATACAATGTGGCACTGGAATTTTGTGCCTTTATAGCAATCTGCCGTATATGTGGAATGGAGAGAACCTCTTCGTAGGTAGCACTGCCATTTGCTGGGTCCTCTGCCAGCTTTGCCACATGAAATCCCTTCAAGCCTATGAAGGGTGAATTTGTCAGTCCTGTCTTTGGTACTGCCATTACATATCAACTCCTATCGTGTAATCTACTATTAAAACCTTAAGATTCTCTATATATGCTTCCGTTGTACGAAGCCGCATGAAGCCAAGTTGACTCATAATGTTTCGGATGCAATAGAAAATCTCCTCATATGCCCCATCCCTGGTAACAATATGTATGCGTAGAGTCAATATTGACTGCAATTCCACATCATCACCATGCAGGGCTGGAACATCTGAAACAACGCTGTAGACGATATTAGGGTACCGGCATCCCTTGGGACTCACTTGATGATAGATGCCACCAGTTCCGTCTGCCAGCTTGCTTATTAGTTCCTTGCTATTCCTTAGGGCATCAATCAGCCTGACCAGCATAAGGCCGCCACCCCCAAAAGGATTGTTAGGTAAAATATATTAGTGAACATAATTTTCATCGTTTTCATCATTTCTTTTTAAGAGCCTCCCTTACTGCTTCTGCGATATGCTCCTTGACGGCCTTTCTCTTGACATCCATGGCAGGATAAAGAAATGGCCTGTTTATCCTCGGAGAAAACTCCACAAGCCTGCCATAGTACACACCGCCATGCTGGGCATCTGCTACCACATCCACCTTAAGCCCCTGCTTCTTGACTTCCTTGTGTATGGAGTCCCGAAGCTCCCCGGTTCTCACAGGACAGCGTTCCTTGGCCTCAGTAACCACCATGTCCGCACCTTCGCTTAGAGCATTTTTAGCAGCCTTGGCAGCCTTATCTCCCATGATTTTTAGCAGGTCAGATACAGATTCAGCCTTCTTCATAGAACCTCCTTGGCCATCAAGGTCAGCATGCCGCTGCGATGATTGCCTAGTACTGACAGCAGCTCATACACATGATTCCCTTCCCGGACTCGCATCTTGGCATTTACGCCATCTCGGTACCTTATGTATATCTTGAACTGTGTTTCAGACATGTTCTGCTCTGCTGCCAGATACTCCCTGCCGCTTACTGGAACGATGTCTGCCCACACAGTACACACATTTATCCATTTATCTGTGACATTGGCGTATTCATCCTGGATACCGGCATTTTCCTCTAGTGTTACACGGTATCTCATCCTTCCGGGTTTCATCAGAATCCCTCCCGGCGGATACCAGCCAACAAGGCACGGAGCGTTTTCAGAAAGGCATTATGGTCTGCCTCCTCCCGGTGCTCATAGAGAAATGCTGCAGCATAGAATATTGCAGTCCGCACAAGGTTCATATCCCCTTCTTGGATATCTTCCTCATCGCACCTTGCTACCACCAGGCACAAATCCTGTGCCGTTCGCATCAAGGCATCCACCATGGAATCATCCTCATTGCCGTCAATGCGGAGATAGCTTTTTATCTCATCAATGTTAACAAGCATACAATTCCTCCCCAAAAAAGCAGCGGCGTGCCTTATAGACACGCCACCACGCAAAAGAATTTCATCAGCTGGATGCAGTTCCCTTCATCTTAAGAATCTGCACTGCCTCTGGCAGGATAAGCCTGCCATCCACACGCTCCTTCATGACATAGGCCACCATGCCGTTGCCGGCAAACAGCTCCTTCAGCTCCTGCAGGGATCTGCTGCCACGGTCACCGATATTGTAGTAGGAGAAATCTCCAAATGCCATGGCCGCCTTTCCTGCAGCTGCTTCTGGAGCATACTTGGAAGTGTAGATGGCATAGCCAAAGAGCCTGTCTGGTTCCCCGGCAGTGAGGGATGGCTGCCAAAGGTAGGCACCGTTGTTATCCTTAAGTTTTCTAAGGGAAGCCAATGTCTTGTCATTGGTGATAAAGGATGCTCCCTTGCGATAAGGCCGCTTCAATGTGTACACCAAATTGATGACATCATCAGCGGAGATACTTGCCCCGGAGGTTACGGCATTGTACTGACCACCACCGGCAGTGTCAAAGATGCCCAACGGCTTTCCCTTGCCATCACCATTAAGGAAGGCATCCTCCTCTGCGTTTGCCAGTGCCTTGCCGAACTGATCGAGGATATAGCCCTCCAAGTTGAACTTGGCATCGTATAAAAGCTCCTCGGTTACCTTGATTGCTACATGTAGCTTGTAGGCATCCATGGTAATCTGGTCAAAGGTAGCATCTCCGAAGGTCAGTGCACCGCCTTCCTCAATCCACAGTGCTGCAGGCTTGGTGGCAGCCATGTTGATCTTGTGCTCGCCGGAGGTGGTAATCTTAGTGGCAAGTCCACGCATGATGTTTTCCTCATTCAGAATATCAATCAGACGGCTGTCATATTCCTCCGGCACCAAGTATCCGCCGCTCTTGTCAGTGCCTTCCTGCAGCACATTGCTGACACGGCGAAATCCCGTCCGCATGGCATCCAGCAATGCATTCTTGTATTCCTCGGCTGCCAGGAAATTTGCTGGCCTGCCTTTGGATGGTGCATTAATGATAGGGCTGTTTACAGGCTTGCTGAGCTCATTGTCAATTACTGCCTGCCGCTCCAACCTGTCAATATCCGCCTTGATGGCTACCACATCCGCTTCCATCTTGTCATAGGCTGCAGCATTCTCAGCGGACAATCTGCCGTTTTCATCAGTGTGGCTGTCCAAAAAATCCTTGGCATCCTGCCACAGCTTCATACGCTTGCTTCTAAGTTCCATAATCTTATCCATGTAAAATTCCTCCTCACATCAAAAGAGCCAGTCTTTTTTGTAGACCGGCTGCCTCAACAGTATTTTCAGGTACAGCTTTTTGCTGTTCCCTTATCCTTTCCACTATGCAGTTGGTTACAGAAGCCCTGGAAAACAGCATGGCTTCCGGCTCATCTTCCTTTTCCCGCTCAAAGAGGATATCGTCTGCAAAGCCCAGCTCCACAGCCTTGTTGGCATTCATCCAGCTCTCTGCGTCCATCATCTTGGACAGCTCCTTACGAGAAAGGCCAGTCCTCAGTTCGTACGCATTGATGATGGATTCCTTTATCTCATCCAGCGTAGCTATGGCCTTTTTCATCTCCCCGGCATCTCCGATGGATACTGTCATTGGATTGTGAATCATCAGCATTGACACCGGGCTCATGGAAACCGTGGTCCCTGCCATGGCAATGACAGAAGCTGCCGATGCCGCCATGCCGTCAATCTTCACATGAACCTTGCCGGGGTAATCCATGAGCATGTTGTATATCTGGGCTGCCGCAAAGCAATCCCCTCCTGGACTGTTGATCCATACGGAGATATCATCCTTGCCTGCTGTCAGCTCCTGCCGAAAGAGCTCCGGTGTTACCTCATCTCCCAGCCAGGAGCTGTCGGATATCCTGCCGTGAAGCACCAACACCCTCTCAGGCACTGCCTCGCCAGATTCATCCACCCTTTCATTCCGCATCCATTTCCAAAATGGCTTAATCATTTATATCTACCTCCCCTGCTGAAGCGTATCTTGTTTTATGTAGAGTCATAACATCCCATACCTCCCAAAGATAGCAACTTGAGCCATATT
>CAVFWX010000032.1:0-16792 GCA_963626225.1 Anaerotignum sp. | reverse complement strand
GGCAGAAAAACGCTGGAGGCTGTACCCTAAGGAGACCATTGCTCGACATCGGCACTTAGCGAGTCGACGAGGGTACACCTCCAGCGTTCTTACAAAAAAGTGCAGAAGCTATATGCCTCTGCACTCTTATGCTTATTCTTTATGAGCCTGAAACCGTACCTTAAAGAGCAGGTCTGTTGGCTTTTCCAGCAGCAACTGTGCTCCGTCCTGCAGAAGCTCCTCCTTCTGCCTAAAGCCCCACAGCACGCCAATAGGCAAAAAGCCTGCATTGACGGCAGTCTGCATATCCACGCCGCTGTCTCCCAGATAAGCCACCTTTTCCGGCTTTACCCCCAGCTCCTTGGTTATCTCCAGCACCGTGGTAGGATCAGGCTTCCGTGGATGCCCTGGCCTGTCCCCAATAACCATCTTGAAGGTACCTGGCTCAAAGAGGATATTGATAATAGCTTTTGCCGCATCCATAGGCTTGTTGGTGCAGATGGCAAGAGGAATATCCTTTTCTGCCAACTTTGCTAAGGTCTCCCGGACACCGGTATATGCCCTGGTTTTGTTCAGCACCCGGCCATTATAGATAGCCCGGAACTTGGCCAAGGCCTTTTCATAGAACTCCTTGTTTGCCGCCTGCTCCTTAGGCAGTGCCCTTTCCACCAGCTTTGCCACACCATTGCCTACAAAATACTTATACTCCTCTACTGTATGTACAGGCAAATCATAAGCCACCAGCATTTCGTTGCAGCTGTCTGCCAAATCATCAATGGAATTTATCAGCGTACCATCAAGGTCAAATATTACAGCCTCGTAATTCATAAAATCTGCCTCTTTCCTTCTGTTCAAATCTGTATTTTATGTATTCGCTAAAAGACGGCAAAATCCTCTTTTTGCGTGATAAATTCATATTTCTTCGGCCATAATAAGAAAAAGAGCCATCCTCACAGACAGCTCCCTTTAGTCAAAATCCTCTTAATTTCTTCCATCGGCAAGACGCAAAATATCCAACACCTGCTGGGACTGTGCCTCCAAATGGCCATGACCCTTCTTGTGGTGCAATGCCACAATAGCTGCCTCCCGACTCATGCCCAGGGGCAGCAGCAAATCGCTGCTGATTTCTCCGTGGTGGTAGTACCTGTACAGCAGTCCTCTCACATAGCTGCGGGAATTACATCTGCCATGCTGCCGTGACCATATGGGAAATAATTTGTCCATCAGCACCGCCCAGGTCTTGCGAATAGGCCCCATGGCTTTCCCTCTGCCTACATCATGGAGCAAACAGCAGCGGCTAAGAAGCTTCCCTGCCTCACTGTCCCGGCTCCAGAAAATCCCCAGCTCTCCTGCCTCCACCAGCTGCCAAGCTGTATACAGCACATTAAGGCAATGCCTTTGGTCTGCAATATTCATGTTATAAAACAGCTTCTGACCCTCAACGGCCAGAAGCTCCTCTATAAGCGTTTTTTCTGTTTTATCCGGCCCTTTTGCCAGGATTCCCCTAGTAAACTGCCTGATTCGATACAGCATATTTATCACTTCTTACTTTATGAACACCAGTTGCTGATAGCCCTTTTCCTGGCGATATGCCTCAGCCTCCAGTTCCAGGCAAGCTGCCATAGCCAAGGCACAGGTCTTGCCCTGGTTTCTCAGCTGCTGCACCTGGGCAATAGCCTCATGCTGCTTGCCTGGGCCATAGGCCACATAAACATCCTTATCAGCTGCTGGCATGGCAAGTCCCTGGCGTTCCAAGGAAAGTAGAATCCGCTCAATGCCTACGGCAAAGCCAGTAGCCGGCAGACATCTGCCAAAATCCGTCAGCATGTGGTCATATCTGCCACCGCCGCACAGTGGATAGCCCAACCCCGGCGTATATGCCTCAAAGACCATGCCGGTATAATAGCTGAAATCCCGGATAACTCCCAGGTCAAAGGTAATGTAATCAGCCACATCATAGGCCTCCAGCAGGTCATAAATCTCTGCCAAATTGTCCAAGGCACGACGGGATTGCTCATTCATGGCCATATTGTATGCCTTGTCCAGCACATTCCTGCCGCCGTGAAGGAGAGGCAGCTGCTTTACCATGGCCTTTGCCGCCTCCGGCAACTCCGTAGCATCTACAATATCATTGAGGGCTACCAGATTCCGCTCCTCAATGGCCTTCTTAATCTGCTCCTGCTGCTTTGGCAGAATACAGCACTGCTGCATCAGCCCGTTGATGAACTCCACCTGACCCAGGCAAATTTGAAAATCCTTTAGCCCTGCTTCCTTCATAATGGACACAGCCAGGGCAATAACCTCCGCATCAGCTGTGGCCTTGGAGCTACCGATAAGCTCCACCCCAGCCTGATGAAATTCGCACTGGCGGCCGGTCTGGGTCTTTTCGTACCGGAATACGCTGCTAATATAGGACAGCTTATATGGCAGCAGCTCCTCTGACATTCTGCTGGCCACTACCCTGGCAATAGGAGTGGTCATCTCATGCCTGAGAGCCATGGTCCTGTTTTCCTTGTCAAAAAGCTTGAACATCTGTGGCTCCAGACTGCTGCCGTTGCCCATGGTCAGGGTATCCAAAAACTCTATGGTCGGGGTTACCACCTCGTCATAGCCCCAGCTCTTGAAGGCTGCCGCAATCCGCTCCTCAATGGCTCTCTTGGCCGCTGCCTCCTGTGGCAAAAAATCCCTGGTACCATAAGGTATTTCCAATACTAAATCCTTGTCGCTCATCTAAATATCTCCCTTTAGCCTTCAGCCCTGCTGATTGTCTTCCTGATCCTGCTTCAGCCTGTCAAAAACCAGATTGTAGCCATCTGCACCGTAGTTCAAGCAACGCTTTACTCGGCTGATGGTTGCGGTGCTGGCTCCTGTGCGGGCCACAATCTCGTCATAGGTATGCCGTTTTTGCAGCATCTTGGCCACCTCCAGCCGCTGGGACATGGCCTTCAGCTCGCTGATGGTGCAGATATCCTCGAAGAACTGATAGCACTCCTCCACGGTTTCCAGCTTCAAAACCGCCATGCACAGCTGATCATTTAACTCATCCTTTAATTTAGGATTAACCAATCCTGGCACCTCCTTGGCAATGTATTTTGCTTTCGTACTTTACATTGCGAAAATTTACAGGATTCATTATAACACAATACTTTCGTAAAATAAAGGGTTAAATTTAGCTATCCATAATATTGTAAAATTGTTCGTGATATTGCATATAAAGCTCTGGGAGGACTTGCTGCATATATTCCCTGTTGTCCACGGAGGCTAAAGCTGCCCTACGTGCTTGGAGCAAGATATCCACATCCCGTGACACATCTGCCATTTTCAGATCCGGCAGGCCGTGCTGCATCCCTCCGAAGAACTGACCAGGGCCTCTCAGCTTTAGATCCTCCTCGGCCAGCACAAAGCCGTCAGAAGTGCTTTCCATAATGTGCATTCGCTGGCGGGCACTTTCCGTCCTGCCGTCAGATACCAATATACAGTAGGAAGCATGGTTGCCACGGCCAATACGCCCCCGCAGCTGATGGAGCTGGGCCAATCCAAACTGCTGGGCATGCTCCACCACCATAATGCTGGCATTGGGCACATTGACACCTACCTCGATGACCGTAGTTGCCACAAGCAGCTTTATCTCCCCACGGTAGAAGCTTTCCATGGTGGCTTCCTTCTCCTGCTGCTTCATCTTGCCGTGAACCAAACCGCATGCCACATCACGGAAAATGCCATAACGCAGTTCCTCGTACACCTCCTGGGCTGATGGCAGCTTGGATTCCTCATTCATCTCTATTAATGGGCAAACCACATAGGCCTGCCGCCCCTGCTGGATTTCTTTCAGCACAAAATCATAAATCAGCTCCCGCCTGTCACTTCCTCTTACAAAGGTGCGGATAGGCTTGCGTCCAGGTGGCAAATGACTAATGGTGGAAACATCCAGATCACCATATACCGTCAAGGTCAGGGTTCTTGGTATCGGCGTTGCGGTCATAATCAGCACATCAGGATGGACACTTCCCTTCCGTTCCAGCATGGCCCGCTGATTGATGCCAAAGCGATGCTGCTCATCTGTCACTGCCAGTCCCAATTTGGCAAACTGCACATCCTCCTGAATCAGGGCATGGGTGCCAATAACAATATCTATCTCTCCTGTGGCCAATGCTTCATGGACGCTATCTCGCTGTCTTTTCCGCAGCCTGCTGGAAAGCAGTGCCACCTTCAGTCCCAAAGGCTCCAGCAGGCGGCAAAAATCCTCATAATGCTGCATAGCTAGGATTTCCGTAGGAGCCATCAAAGCTCCCTGATAGCCGTTTTCCACGGTTTTTGCCAGGGCCAGCATAGCAACCACAGTCTTGCCGGAGCCTACATCACCCTGCAAAAGGCGGCTCATAGGCACTGGGGACTCCATATCTCGGCTGATTTCCTGCCAAACATTGTCCTGATCCTCTGTCAGCTGAAATGGCAAGGCATGTAATAGTTCCCGAATCAACGCCCCGTCAGCCCTATGGCAGATCCCCTTCCGCTTGTCCTTATTCTGTTTTTTCAGCAGCATCAGGCCACACTGGATGAGATACAGCTCCTCAAAGGCAAGGCGGTAGCGGCTATGCTTCAGCAGCTCCTTATTTGCCGGATAGTGCACATTCCGCAGTGCCTCCACCCGCTCCAGAAGTCCCTGCTGCTGGCAGATTTCCATGGGCATAACCTCCGGCAGTTCCAGAGATTCTCCCAGTGCCTCCACTACCTGGCTGGTCAGTTGCCGGATGAATTTCTGGTTCACCTTCTCCGAGGCTGGATAAACCGGCAAAATGCCGCATTTCTGCTCAGCTTCTTCCCCATCATCCAGCACATCCCAGGAGGATAGCTGGCTCATGGAAAACTGCCCCCGGCCTCCGTAGGCATATTCCGCCTTGCCAGTGGCAAAAATCCTTTTTCCTGTATTCAGCTTCTGCTTGAGAAATTTCTGGTTGAACCAGGTAATCTGCAAATATCCTGTGCCATCCGAAATCATGGCTGTCAAAATATGGAGCTGCCGCCTGCCTCCCTGCTTTTCCTGAATTCCGGTAATAACACCGGAAACCGTAGCCTGCTCCCCAGGATGCAGCTGGCCTATAGCCGTTATAATGCTTTGATCCTCATAGGTCCTAGGGTAATAGGTCAGCAGGTCAAAAACTGTAGTCAGCCCCAATGCCCTTAGAGCAGGCAACCTCTTTGGCCCCACACCCTTCAGGGCAGCAATACTGTCTGTCAATTTCATAGCTTTCACTTAGTGGCCAATAAACATGGCAATACTTACAAAAATAACCACAAAAATAGCTGTCAGCCCCACAAAGCCCCCTATGAGCTTGGGCCAGTTCCCCTTGTCCCGCAAAAAAGCCATCACATCGCTTTCCCCGGCTGGCAAAGGCTTTTCCTCTGTGTGGGCAGGTGGTACAGGAGCCTGAGATTTTGGCTCCGCAGACTTTTGCTCATCCTTATTAGACTTCTCTTTGGCCCGCTCCATGGCCGCCACATCAATAACCGTCAGGACAGCCCCGGAACCAGCCTTAATATCGCCGCTGGCAGGCTCTATTTTCTTCCCGTCCAGCCCGCCACAGATAATGATTGGGGTAATGGGATTGATGCCCCTCTCCTTCAGCTTTTCTAGGTTGAACTCCGCAATCATATCCCCCGCCTGCACCCTGTCGTTGACCTTGATATAGATGGCACAGCAATCAGCCTGAAAGCCACCGTCCACTCCCATGTGCACCAATATCTCCAGTCCATCATCGGTAGTAAAGCCAAAGGCGTGCTTGTCCTCTGCCACCACTGTCACATAGCCGCTGACAGGGCTGAACATGGTGCCGTCCTCAGGCATGATTGCCACGCCATCCCCCATCATCCGCTCCGAATAAACCGGATCCGGCACCTGCTCCAGATCCATGACCTTGCCTGTGAGCGGAGCAAATATTGAAATCCTATACCTTTCTTCCCCCATAGTATTCACCCTTGTCCCTAAATCCTATTTCCTATTTAATCTTTCCTGCATGGGCTGCATAAACCATAAATTCTCTCTCCCCATCCAGCCCCAGCAGCTGGTTCAGCTCATGATCATTGAAATGGCCTATGGCACACACTCCCGTATCAATGGTATAGCCAGCCAGATAAAGGTTCTGGCAGACATGCCCTGCATCAATAAAGAGATACTGCAAAGCCCTGTTGCCAAAGGTATATTCCATCCGTTCCAGCACCGCTGCCCACATAAAGGTAACGGCAGCGGCCCGGTACATATTCAGCTTGTTGAAGCCGGGAGCCAGCTTTTCCTTGACATCCCCGCCTAATTCCATAGGCAAAAGGGCATGCTCCACTGGCAAGAACCTGTACATCCCCGGCTCCAGCCCCTCCACCTTGTCTATATAGAGATAGGTTTCAAAGGCATTTCGTGCCCCGGCAGATGGCACCGTCCGCTTGGTGGCTCCGGCAGGCAAGATCATCTTGATGCCCTGGGTGCACCACAAAAGATAGCTTAGCTCCTTCATGGTAAGAGGCTCACTGCTATAATCCCGCATCGTTGACCTAAGCTCCATTAGCTCCAGGAAGCTTACCTGATGATCCTCCAGAAAATCCGGCTCCGGCAGGGCAATCAGCTTCGCCCCCTCCGGATATGGCTTTTCAATAGGCGGCACCGCTAAATGCTGCAACTTCCCCGTATTTATGATATTTTTTACCAAGGCAGCCTCCTGCCACCTGTGAAAAAGCTCCATATCCATTTATATCAACCCGCTTTCTATTTTAGTTCCCTATTCGTTGAATTTAATTATATGGCTTTTAGTGCATTTCTTCAAGATTTCAAATCGCCATTTACGACATTTCTTCAAAGTTTTGTATTCATCATATCATAAACATGATATTTTCCAGCTTTTATCTATACAAAAAACAGGACAGCCGAAGCCATCCTGTCCTTGTTAATTTCTAAAATATTCAATTATACCGTTTCAATTATACCTTCTTGGCTGGGAATTTCTTCTTCAGCACAACCCACAATGGGCTGGCAATGAAGATGGAAGAATAGGATCCGCTGAAGAAGCCGATAAGCAGTGCAAAGGAGAAATCCTTGGTGGTGTCGCCACCGAAGAAATACAGTGCAAAGGTTGTAAACAGTACGGTAAATACTGTGTACAAGGAGCGGGTCAGGGTCTGATAGATACTGCGGTTGGCCAGCTCGTTGAGATCTCCCCCACGGCGGAAGTGAAGCCGCTGGTTCTCACGGATTCGGTCAAAGATAACGATGGTATCGTTGATGGAATAACCTACAATGGTCAAGATAGCTGCCACAAAGCTGGAATCCACCTGCTTCTGCAGGAAGGAAAATGCCGCCAGTACAATAAGCACATCGTGAATCAGGGTAACAATGGCTGCCACGCCGAAACGCCACTCAAAGCGATAGGATACATAGAGGATAATCAGCAGCCAGGAAATAACCGTGGCCATCAGAGCATCAGTTATGAGCTCGCCGCCAATGGTGGCTCCTACCTTCTCCTCACGGAGCACCTTGTAATCGCCGATTTCGCTCTTTAAGGAAGCCATTACTTCCTTCCGCTGGTTTTCTTCCAAATCCATGGTGCGGATCATCACATCCTGGGATGCCTCCACGCTGCTTTCTTCGCCAGAAAGCTGGATGGTAGCATTGTCCAAATCATACTCCTTCAGCACATCACGGACCTGCCCCAAGGTAACCTGCTGCTCAAACTGCATTTCCATAATGGTACCGCCGGTAAAGTCGATACCGAAGTTAAAGCCCTTGGTAAACATGCAAATGATACCAGGAATGATAATCAGCAGGGAAATGGCGAACCAGATCTTGGACCGCTTCATAATGTCAAAACGAATCTTTGGGAGATTCTGCTGTACCTTCATCTTAGCCAAGCTGATTCACCTCTTTCTCCACCTGTGGCTTCTTGTTGATGCCGTAGATCCAAGGATTCTTGAATACATTGGCTGCAATCAGGTTTTTAATCATGAACTGGGTCAGGGTTACAGCTGTAAACATGGAGATTACTACACCAAGGCCCAGGGTAATGGCAAAGCCCTTGATGCTGCCGGTACCAAAGCAGAACAGCACCACAGCAGCAATGATGGTAGTGATATTGGAGTCAAAAATGGTGGTAAAGGCACGGGAGAAGCCTGCATCCATGGAAAGCCGCAAAGTCTTGCCGCTCAGGTACTCCTCCTTGAAATGCTCAAAGATAAGCACATTGGCATCTACCGCCATACCTATGGACAGGATAATACCGGCAACACCAGGCAATGTCAGGGTAGCATCTAAAAGCTTCAGCACGAAAAGCAGAATAATTACATAAGCCATAAGGCTGATATCTGCTACCAGGCCGGAAAGGCGATAGAACAGCAGCATAAAGAGCACTACAGCTCCCAAACCAACAGTGAACGCAAACTCAGACTTGTCCTTGGAATCCTGTCCCAGAGTAGGGCCTACGGTGCGGGTCTCAATGATATTTACCTTTACAGGCAGGGAACCGCTGCGAAGGAGAATGGCAAGGTTATGTGCCTCCTCCAGGGTCTTGTTGCCGGTAATAACGGCACGGCCACCGGTAATGGCTTCATTTACACGAGGAGCAGTCAGCACCTCCCCGTCCAGCAGGATGGCAATGGTACGGCCTACATTCATACTGGTCAGGGTAGCAAACTTCTCAGCACCCTCTGGGCTAAACTCCAGAGCAACTACATTCTGGCCCTGCTGGTCTGTCTGCTCACGGGCATCCTTCAGGTCAGTACCATTGAGGACGGTTTCCCCCTCCTCGTTCTTGAACTCCAGCATAGCTGTCTTGCCAATAACCTGAATAGCCTTGTCCGGATCATTGATGCCTGGCAGCTCGATGATAATACGGCGTTCACCCTGACGCTGTACAATAGGCTCTGCCAAGCCCAACTCGTTTACACGCTTTTCCATGATGCGGACAACCCGCTCCATGGCATCCTCATTTACAGTGGCCTCCGGTGTATCCTCAGCCTCCAAAACCACATGGGTGCCTCCCTGCAAATCCAGGCCCTGCCTGATGGATGTTGCCAGAGGGCTAACAAAGGCGAAGAATGCAGCAACAATAACGATTACTGCTGCCAGAAGCTTCAGCAAACTGTCTTTCCTCAACTACCTCATATCCTCTCTTGTATAAATTTTGCTTTCGGTAAATATTATGTCTACCTTTTTATCATATTCTTCTGCAGGAATCTGTGGGAACATCTGGCAATCGTATGCCAGAGCCACCTTTACTGCAGAGGATTTTTCCAAAAACCTGTCATAAAAGCCGCCACCCATGCCAATACGTCTGCCATCAGCATCAAAGGCGGAACCAGGCACGATGACCACATCAATGTCCGCAGGAGACCAGAAGCATTTATCCACCTCCGGCACCGTGGGAATATCATATACGCCCGAAACTAGTTCCTTCACCTGCCTTAGCTGTGCGGCCTCCATAAGCCCAGCCTTTGCATCGGTGATATAGGGCACCAAGAGCACCTTACCCTCAGACAATATGCCGGACAGCAGCTTTTCCGTATGCACCTCATCCTCTGAGGACACATAGCAGAAAATGCTTTTCGCCTTGGACAATACCTGGTTGCTTAACAGCTTTTCCTGTATGGCCTGGCTTTTTGCCTGCCGTTCTGCATTTGTCAATGCCCTGCGGGCAGATAGTCCCGCCTTTCGCATAGCTTTCTTGTCCATATTCATCATCCTATAGGCTTCTTGGCGTTGTAATTATACTGATCCAAGAACTCCCGGCGGAATTGGCCGAACCGTTCCTCAATGATTGCCTGTCGCATGGCACGGGTAAACCTCTGTAGGAACCGGAGATTATGGATGGACAGGAGCCTCAAGCCGAAAATCTCATTTGCCCGGACCAAATGACGGATATAGGCACGGCTGTAATTGCGGCAGGCATAACAGTCGCAATCCTCCTCAATGGGCCTAAAGTCGTGGGTGTACTCGCTGTTCTTCATAACCATGCGGCCTTGCCAGGTCATGGCAGTGCCATTTCTGGCCACTCTGGTAGGGAATACGCAGTCAAACATATCAATGCCGTGCATTACCCCTTCTACCAGACAGTCCGGCGTACCTACGCCCATAAGGTAACGAGGCTTGTCCTTTGGCAGCTGCTCCACTGTATGGTCCAGCATCTCGTACATAAGCTCCTTTGGCTCACCTACGCTAAGGCCCCCAACGGCATAGCCTGGGAAGTCCAGCTCTATGAGCTCCTGAGCACTCTGGGTACGCAACTCCTTGAACATGCCTCCCTGAACAATGCCGAAAAGCCCCTGATGAGGGCTGGTCATATAATCCTTGCACCGCTTTGCCCAGCGGGTGGTACGCTCCGTAGAGGCCTTGGTATAGCCATAGTCCGCAGGATATGGGATGCACTCGTCAAAGGCCATGACAATATCGGAGCCTAAGTCCATCTGCACCTGCATGGAAACCTCCGGAGACAGGAACTTCTTGGAACCGTCAATATGGGAGCGGAAGGTTACTCCCTCCTCGGTGATTTTCCGCAAATCTCCCAGACTGAATACCTGGAAACCGCCGCTGTCCGTAAGGATGGCACCATCCCAGTTCATGAACTTATGCAGGCCACCGGCTTCCTTTACCAGTGCCGAGCCAGGTCTGAGGAATAAATGGTAGGTATTGCTGAGGATAATGCCTCCCCCCAGCTCCTTTACCTCCTCCGGAGATACACCCTTGACAGAGCCTTGGGTTCCTACCGGCATGAAGATAGGTGTAGGAAAACTACCATGGGGAGTATGGATAATACCAGCCCTGGCTCCTGTAGCAGGATCCTGTTTGATTAATTCATATGTTATCGCAGGCAAGCTAACGCCTCTCTTTCGTCATAAAATTTCCTTATTCTAACCTATCCATGATAACACAAATAGCTTTTACTTTCAACTTTAATAGCAGAACTGTTGTGCATCAGGTGCATCGCTTTCCAGCACCTGGATTTCCAGAGCTGCCCCTGCCTTGCTGCCTGGCCGCAGGCGGTTCATAAAGCCCTCACTGTCCAGACGCTGCATAATCCTATCTGCTTCTTCCTGGCTTGATGCCACAAAAATAGAAACCCACATTCCTCGCTAAATCCTCCACATATTGTCTACCTCTGCCGGATGCTATTTTCCCCCAGCAGTTTTTTTATTTCTTCCACTGCTTGGGCAGAGCCGTCCAGCCAGTAGCCTTTGTCGTTGCGGGTGGCACGCTTGGTCCTATATAGGTACATATAGGTCACACAATCCCCCCTGTGCCTTTGGAAAATCTCTCCTAGTGCCTTGTATATTTCCTCTGTTTCCTGCTGAGGCTGCAGGGCAATATAAAAGTCCGGCTTGTATTCCTCCAGGGCAACAACGTTCTCTGCCACAAACTGAATCTTGTCCCGCTCATCGTCAGTATAATTTATCCTGCCGCTGATGGCAAGGGCCGTATCCGGCTCCATAAGCTGTATATGCTCATAAAATACCTTTGGAAAAACCACCACCCGGATATTGTGGCTATAATCCTCCAGCCTAAGAAAGCACATCATGTCTCCCTTTTTGGTGTTGCGGCGGACACATTCCCGGACAATGCCTCCAATTTTGGTTTTCTTTCCATCAGGCAGCTGGCCAGAAACCGCCGTAGCAACAGGGGTAAGGCCAACAACCTTGTCCTTGTACCTGTCCAAGGGATGTCCGGTAATATAAAAGCCCGTAATCTCCTTTTCCCAGCTTAAAAGCAGCTCCAAGGGAATCTCCGGCACGTCAGGCAGCTTGATTTCCGCTACTTCCTGAATGATTTCCTCCTCAAAAAGCCCCAGCTGTCCAGTAGCCTTATCCTTTTGCACAGAGGCAGAGGCCTCCAGCACCGGATCCAGCACATGAAGAAGCTGGGAACGGCGGGCACCCAGGGAATCAAAGCAGCCACAGCGGATGAAATTCTCGATGCACCGCCTGTTGATGGCATGAAAATCCACCCGAGAGCAGAAATCCATGAGAGAGGTAAACTGGCCGTTTTTCTCCCTTTCTGCCACCATAACAGAAAGGGCACCCTCACCTACATTCTTGATAGCCGCCAAACCAAAGCGGATGGCACCATCGTCCACGCTGAAGCTAATCTGGCTGGCATTAATGTCCGGAGGCAAAATCTTGATGCCCATGCGACGGCACTGCTCAATATAGACGCTGACCTTGTCTGTATTGTCCATAATACTGGTAAGCATGGCTGCCATAAATTCTGCCGGATAATTGGCCTTCAGATAGGCTGTTTGCCATGCTACCCAAGCGTATGCGGCACTATGAGACTTATTGAAACCATAGTCAGCAAAATGAGTCAGCAAATCAAAGATTTTCTCTGCCAAGGCATCATCAATGCCCCGCTCTGCCGTGCCCTTCAGGAAATTTTCCTTCTGGGCCATCAGGATAGCAGCCTTTTTCTTGCCCATGGCACGGCGGAGCAAATCCGCCTGTCCCAGGGTAAACCCTGCCAACACCTGCACAATCTGCATAACCTGCTCCTGGTACAGCACCACCCCGAAGGTTTCCTTCAATATAGGCTCCAGCAGAGGGTGTAGGTACTGAACCTTCTTCACCCCATGGCGGCCATCAATGAAATCATCCACCATGCCGCTGCCCAGAGGCCCCGGACGGTACAATGCCACCAGTGGTATCAGATCAGTAAATCCCTCCGGTTTCAATGCCTCCATGATACGGGTCATGCCGGCTGACTCCATCTGAAAAACAGCACTTGTGCCGCCCCCACAGAGCATCTGACAAGTCTTTGTATCCTCATGGGGGATTTTCCGCAAATCTATATCTATGCCCTGGGACTTCTTGATATTCTTTACAGCATCGTCCATTACCGTCAGGGTACGAAGCCCCAGGAAATCCATTTTCAAAAGCCCCAGCTCTTCCACTAAATCCTTCTCAAACTGGGTTACCAAAGCCCCGTCGGCAATCATGATAGGCATGTAGTCCGTAATGGGATTTCGGGCTATTACGATGCCTGCGGCGTGCTTGCCGCAGTTCCGCCTAAGGCCCTCCACTCTTTTGGCCATATCTACCAGCCGATGAACGGTAGTATCGCTTTCATAAAGTTCCTTTAAGGGAGCCACAGCTTCCATGGCGGAATCCAATGTTACCTTCGGTCCACCAGGTATAAGCTTTGCCACCCTGTCCCCATCGCTATATGGCAGCCCCATGGCCCGAGCCACATCTCGAATGGCATTCTTGGCCTTTAGTGTGCCAAAGGTAATAATCTGGCTGACATGATCCTCTCCATAGCGGCGTTTTACATACTCAATTACTTCCTCACGGCGGACATAGCAAAAATCTATATCAATATCCGGCATGGTAACACGCTCAGGATTCAAAAAACGCTCAAAGAGCAAATCGTATTTCAATGGATCCAGATCCGTAATACCCAATGCGTAGGCCACGATACTGCCAGCAGCAGAACCACGGCCAGGGCCAACCGGAATCTTCACGCTGCGGGCGTAATTGATAAAATCCCACACAATGAGAAAATAGCTGTCAAAGCCCATGCTGTGGATAACTCCTAGCTCGTACTCCAGCCTATCCCTCACCTCCTGGGTGATTTCCGGATATTTTTCCGGCAGATAGTCGGTGCAGAGCTTGCGAAGGTACATTTCATCTGTCATGCCCTCCGGCAGAGGGAATTTCGGCAGATGCCTGTGCTCAAAGTCAAATTCCACATGGCACCGCTGGGCGATTTTCACCGTATTGGCAATAGCCTCGGGATATTCCTCAAAGATAGCCGCCATTTCCTCCGGCGTCTTTAGATAATAATCATCGCTGGAGAAACGCATGCGGTTATCATCCTCCAGTGTCTTACCTGTCTGGATGCACAGCAGCACCTCATGGAACTCGCTGTCCTCCCGCAAAAGATAATGGGCATCATTGGTGGCCACCAGCCCTAGATTGTACTTCCTGGCCAGAGGAATAATACCTGCCATGGCCTTTCTCTCCTCTGGCAGTCCATGATCCTGTATTTCGATAAAGTAATTTTCCCTGCCAAATATCTCCAGATATTCCTGCAGTGCCTTTTCCGCCCGATACATATCCCCTCGGATAATCCAGGCCGGCACCTCTCCTGCTATGCAGGCACTAAGGCAGATAAGTCCCTTGCTGTACTTTCTTAGCAGCTCCTTGTCCACTCTAGGCTTGTAGTACATGCCCTCAGTATTGGCACGGGACACCAGTTGCACCAGATTCTTATAGCCCTCATTGTTCTCTGCCAAGAGAATCAGATGGTAGTACCTGGTACCATCCACCTCGTACTGCTCATGGCGATCCCTGGGAGCCACATAAACCTCACAGCCGATAACAGGATTTATCCCCTCAGCCTGGCAGGCCTTGTAAAACTCCATAACACCAAACATATTGCCATGATCCGTAATGGCAATATATTCCATACCCAGTTCCTTGACCCGGGCTACCAGAGGCTTGATTCTGTTGGCACCATCCAAAAGGCTGTACTCCGTATGTACATGCAGATGGGCAAAGGGTATATTCATAATATCAAACCTCCTTCTGGCGGAAAACCAACCATAAATATTAACGACAAAAATACCTATTCATAACGCGGTGTCTGATATCCACGCCTCTGCAAGCATTTTCTTTGAACATTCTAGGTGTTATCATACACGAAAATGGGAATTTTTGCAAAAAAAAGCTCCCCGTCACGCAAACGAGGAGATATTTTCTGTTGGTGGCTGCGAAGAGATTTGAACTCCTGACACTCCGGGTATGAACCGAATGCTCTAGCCAACTGAGCTACGCAGCCAGAAATGGAGCTGATAACCAGAGTTGAACTGGTGACCTCATCCTTACCAAGGATGCGCTCTACCTACTGAGCTATATCAGCATGAAAACTAATTGGTTGCGGGAAGAGGACTCGAACCTCTGACCTTCGGGTTATGAGCCCGACGAGCTACCTACTGCTCCATCCCGCGATGTGGGTTGTGCTCCGTGCAAGCACCGAACAATTAAGAATTATATCAGCCTGATATAGGTTTGTCAAATATTTTTCGAGAATTTTTTTGTAAAAATTTTATTTATGCTCTTGCAATTACGAGCATTTGTGTTATACTACATTTGTACGAGGCTTTCGGGCCTATTTTATTTCTCGTTTTTTCGGAGGTACCCAGTGTTAGACTATATTATTAGCCTGCTTAGCGGCCAGCATATGAACGGCGTAGACTATGGAGCCATTGGTGGCTTTATGTTTTATCGCCTGCTGCAAGGCTCCATCCGCCGCATTATGTACAAGGTAGAGAAAATTGTGGTGATTTACATTGCTATTTTCTTGGCATATAAGCTGTATCAATTTTTAGGATAAATATAAAAACTAAAGCATGAAAGCACCTTTTCATGCTTTTTAAATTGCACTATTTCTATATTGCGACCTTCATCCTCAATCAAAATAGATCATGGTGCTGATATCAATGCCAATTCCTGCTCTGAATAACGCCCGGTGGCCTTGACAGCCGCCAAGGTGGTTATACCATTACCTAGAGTACCTTCCGTGCCTTGATATTTTGCATCCATGTCGATGAGATTGCTATGGTTAGCAAGGGTGGTATCAGCCAACAAATCAGCATAGTGGTCATCAGCGGCAATTTCTTCTGCCAAAGTACAAAGCTCGTCATCAGCAGCCGTCAAGCCCCATATATCATCATTAACTACTATGCCGGTCAGCTTGCTTACATCAATAGCTTTTCCATCAGCACCATGTTTGGCATTGTATTCCGCAATACCTATCACGATGTATATGTCAACAGTACCTTTCAATGCTGTCTTAGCCGCAGTCAAATCTTTACCTGCCAGTGTGTTTGCATCAGTAACATTAGTAGAAGCTTTCACGCTCGCATTGTCAGCACTGGCAAAAATCTGTTTATTATCCATAGCTTCTGCTTATGGTTATGCAATCCACCATGCTGCCCCACAGACCATCATCAAATTCTGCTATAATACCATCCTGCTTTTTCAGGATTCCTATAAACTGCCTAATCCTCTCTGCCCTAGCTTTTGCCTGATGGATCTTTTCCACCAGCTCATCGTATTCCGACTTGGCTGCCTCATACTGCTGAACCAGCCTATCATAGCGTTTCTGATAGCTTTCCTGGTTCTGGGCAACTCTGGCATTTTCCGCAATCATGGCCTGCGACCTTTCTGCCAGCATTGCCAGTTCATCCTCCAGCTTTTGCTTCTCCTCTTGCAAGCCCTCTACATTATCCAGTGTCTTGCAGATAAGCTCTGCATTGGCAACGATTTCATTTTTCTCTGACACCAACTGGTTGAATGCATTGATAAAAATCTCTTTGATTTACGCTTCAGTAACATGGGGAGTGGTGCATTTTCTTCCATTATATTTATTGTTGCAGCGATATATGACCTTCCTGTATGGGTCAGTGGAATGCCAAACCTTGGAGCCATACCATCTGCCACAGTCGGCACATTTGATTTTGTTGGAAAATATGCTTACGCCGCTGTATCTGGTCCTCTCCTTCTTCCTCTTGGCAATCTCAGCTTGAACCATATCAAATACCGCTGGGCTGATGATGGCTTCATGGTTTCCCTCCACATAGTATTGAGGCACCTCGCCCTCGTTCTTCTTCATCTTCTTTTGCAAGAAATCTACTGTGAATTCCTTTTGCAGGAGGGCATCACCTTTGTATTTCTCGTTGGACAGCATCCTGCGTATGGTCTGGGCATTCCATTTATCTTTTCCAGTAGGAGTCTTTATCCCACGGTTGGTCAAGTCTGTTGCTATGGAATGTGGCGTATAGCCCTC
>CAVFWX010000031.1:0-16809 GCA_963626225.1 Anaerotignum sp. | reverse complement strand
CCGGATACGGCACCGCAGGCAATGGTAATAAAGAGAATTGGGAACAGTGGCTTGCCGTTTACCTCAAAGCCTACAAAGGCAGGCAGGTTAATAACAGGGTTGGCCACAACCACACCAGCTACACCGCCGATGATGATGCCCAGCAGCAGGAAGGAGCTGAGATAGTCACGAGGCTCCATCAAAAGCCACATTGGCAGTACAGAGGCGATAAAGCAATAACCGAAGGTTACATAACGCCAGGTATTTACATCAAAGAGCAGTGGTGCCTGCATACCTACAGCAAACATGAGGATTACCAGTACCAAGGCAACGAAGAACTTCACTGCACCAGATGGGTTGAACTTGCGGATATATACGCCAAAGCCCATGGCTACGATGATGTACAGCATGGAAATCATGGCTGCCTGTCCGGCTGGGATATTTGGCTCACCAGTCTTTAGTGTACCGTTGAAGGTGTTGGCCAGGATATCTGCAAAGGCTGCCAGAACCAACAGGCAGAAGAGCCAGCAGAACAGCAGGAACATGCGGCGGCCAGTCTTGCCGATATACTGCTCAATGAGCATACCGATGGACATGCCCTTGTTCTTGACAGAAGCATAAAGGGCACCAAAGTCCTGTACCGCACCAAAGAATACGCCACCTACCAGCAACCACAGCAAAGCTGGCAGCCAGCCAAACATGGCGGCAATAATAGGGCCTGTTACAGGGCCTGCACCAGCAATGGAGGAAAACTGATGGGAAAATACAGTAAACCTAGAGGAAGGCACATAGTCCTGGCCATCCTCAAACTCATAGGCAGGAGTCTTGGCCTTTGGATCAATGCCCCAGGTTTTTACCAGCCACCGGCCATAAACCATATAGCCTGCGGCAAACACTACTACGGCTATGCCAATGAGTGTTAAACCATTCATAAAAATCCTTCTTTCTGTGAATAAATATAAAAATAAAAAATAATTCCCGTCGGCAAAAATGCTGCCAACGGGAAGCTGTCCGCATCATTGCGACAAGTTTTTATGTTTGAACTGTATATTATCACCCTATTTTTTATCTGTCAATGTAGCGTTCAAAGAAATAATCTTGGGATTTTTAAGAATTTTTCTTGTAAACTTATGCAATCTACCTGCATAATTAGTAATATTGCCTAAATCAAGGCAAAACAAGAGGCGGCAGCCCATAGGACCACCGCCTTTGTATTTATTTTAGATTGTAATAGCTATTACGAGCAAATCAGCCTATTACATCATGCCTGGCATGCCGCCCATGGCTGGAGCTGCAGGAGCTGCACCCTCTGGAGCTGGCTTGTCAGCAACCAAGGTCTCAGTGGTGAGAACCATAGCTGCAATGCTGGCTGCGTTCTGCAGAGCGGAACGAGTAACCTTGGCAGGGTCAACAATACCAGCCTCGATCATATTTACATATACATCGTTAGCTGCATCGTAGCCTACACCTACACCGGCCTTCTTTACCTCAGCAACAACAACGCTGCCCTCCAGGCCTGCATTGTTGGCAATCTGGCGAACTGGCTCCTCAATAGCACGACGAACGATATTGATACCAGTCTTTACATCGCCCTCAGCCTCCAGCTTGTCCAGAGCTGGGAGAATGTCGATAAAGGTAGTACCGCCGCCGGCAACAATACCTTCCTCAACAGCAGCACGGGTAGCGTTCAGAGCATCCTCTACGCGATACTTCTTGTCCTTCATTTCTACCTCGGTAGCTGCACCGATCTCGATAACTGCTACACCGCCGGAGAGCTTTGCCAGACGCTCCTGGAGCTTCTCCTTGTCAAAGTCAGAGGTAGTGTCAGCAATCTGCTTCTTAATCATCTCAACACGAGCTGCAATGGCATCCTTGTCGCCCATGCCGTCAACAATGGTAGTATTCTCCTTGGAGGAATGTACCTGACGAGCACGGCCCAGATCCTCGATGGTTACGCTGTCCAGCTTGCGGCCAACTTCCTCGGAGATAACCTGGCCACCGGTAAGGATAGCAATATCCTCCAGCATAGCCTTGCGGCGATCGCCAAAGCCAGGAGCCTTTACAGCCAGAGCCTTGAAGGTACCACGGAGCTTGTTTACAACGATGGTAGCCAGAGCCTCGCCGTCCAGATCCTCAGCAATAACAACCAGCTCCTTGCCCATCTTTACAACCTGCTCCAGGATAGGGAGAATCTCGTTGATGGAGGAAATCTTCTTGTCGGTAATGAGGATGAATGGATCGTTCATTACGGCTTCCATCTTGTCGGTATCAGTAACCATGTAAGGGGAGATATAGCCACGGTCGAACTGCATGCCCTCTACAACGGAGAGGTTGGTCTCCATGCCCTTGGACTCCTCTACGGTAATAACGCCTTCCTTGCCTACCTTCTCCATAGCATCAGCAATATAGCTGCCGATCTCGGCATCAGCAGAGGAAATAGTAGCAACCTGAGCGATTTCGGACTTGCTGTTTACGGACTTGGATACGGACTTGATCTCCTCAACCAGGGTCTTTACAGCTGTCTCAATGCCCTTCTTCAGTACCATTGGGTTGGCACCAGCGGCAACATTTCTCATGCCCTCGTGGATCATAGCCTGAGCCAACAGGGTTGCAGTGGTAGTACCGTCACCAGCAATATCGTTGGTCTTGGTAGCAACTTCACGCACCAGCTGTGCACCCATGTTCTCAAATGGATCCTCCAGCTCAATGTCACGAGCAATGGTAACACCATCATTGGTAATGGTAGGAGCACCGAACTTCTTGTCCAGTACAACATTGCGGCCCTTTGGACCAAGGGTAACCTTTACTGCATCAGCCAATGCATCTACGCCCTTGCCCAGTGCACGGCGTGCTTCTTCGTTGAATAAAATCTGCTTTGCCATTTTGTATTTACCTCCAATATATAGACAGTAGATTGTGGGAAAAGCCTCTCATATTATATAGAAAGCTTTTCGCTCACCATCTTGATTTGCTGAAAAATCCTTACTCAGCTACAGCCAGAATGTCGCTCTGACGGCATACCAGATAATCCTCACCGTCAACCTTTACCTCAGTACCTGCGTACTTGGAGTAGATTACTGCGTCGCCAACCTTTACATCCATAGGGCTTCTCTGACCATCCTTGAACTCGCCAGGGCCAACTGCTACAACAACGCCCTTCATAGGCTTCTCCTTGGCGGTATCTGCCAGGATAATGCCGCTGGCGGTCTTGGTCTCTGCTTCTGCAACCTGGATAACGACTCTGTCACCTAATGGTCTAATCATGTCAATCTGCCTCCTGATATTTGAAAATAATATTAAACTTTTTCGTTGTTAGCACTCCATTAGCCTGAGTGCTAACTGCAAGTATTATAATAAATCCTTTTCGTCAAAAAGTCAATAAGTCAAGAAAAATTTATGCTAATTTTCCTGTTTATGTAAAACGCTCCTTGATGATACCTGACTTCAAATCGGCTATATTGTACACATCATCCAATACCATGAAGGTTTCCTTGAGATTTCCCTTGGTTTTCTGCCAGCCTGCCCCATCTGTAAACCACACGAAATTGACATGCGGTATATTAGCCGCCTCCATAGCAATAGCCTTGAAGCTTCTGGCTGTTTCATTCAGCTTGGAACCACTGGATGTATAGAAATTGCACTCGCAAATATATACTTCCTGACTGTTCTCAGGCTTTACCACAAAGTCAAAGCGTTTCCTGGCGATACCATCAGCACTGATTTCTGACAGATTATAGCCCCATTTAGCTTCTACCTCATGAAGATACATCTCCTTGAAGTATGTACTGTCCTTTACGAAACCCGCCCGGCTAATATAGCTCTCCACCAGATTTTCCATTTGATGGCCGCCACGGCAGGAGATACCATCATTGCTGAGAAAATAAGGCGGATCTGCAAAAATCATATCAACTGATTTTTCTTTCAACATTGGCAATATCTGAAAGGAATCTCCCAGCAGGATTTTGGCAATACCCTTTCGAGCTTTTATAGTCAAATATATTTCATCTGTTCTAAAAAATTATGAACAAGCCAACGCTGCCCCTATCAATTTATCCGTGTAGTCTGCCATAAATAAAGGAATATTTAGCATATCATCATCCAATGATAAATTATTTAGGGAGAATCTGATGCGAAGCTTTACTTGCTCAGGGAAAAGCTCTTTAAATTTTTTCAGGCTTCGGCTAGAAATATTTGTATCAGACTTGACCTCAATAGGGAAGATATCATTTTCTCGCTGTATCAGGAAATCAACTTCATACGGCGGGTTAGACTGTGACCAATAGCGAGGGGTTACTGGAAACTGATTAACCAAGGATTGGAGAATATAATTTTCTGTCAAAGCCCCCTTGAACTCAGTGAAAAGCCGACTGCCATCCTTAAATGCTGCTGGCGAAAGCTGGGCAAGGCTGCAGAGCAGGCCTGTATCAACAAGATAGATTTTGAAGGCAGACAAATCATCGTAGGCAGCAATAGGCAGCCTAGGTGCACTGCTACGGAATACCTTATGTACCAATCTTGCATTTACCAGCCACTGCAGAGCATCCTCATATTCCCTAGCCCTGGCTCCATTTTTAACAACCTTGTAAAGGAATTTTTTATTTTCTTTAGCAAGCTGGGAAGGAATAGATTGCCAGATCATGGATAGCTTAGGAAATTCATGAGTATCAGGATGCTTGGCAAAATCTCGTTGGTAGGCGTTTAGAATGTTAGAGAGACTGTTTTGCATGGCAGTAGTATCCTTGGCTTCAGTCCACATCAGTACAGGCTCAGGCAGACCGCCTGTCATATAATACATCTTTAGCTTTTCTTGCAATGGGTTGAAAAAAGCCCCCGGTATAGGTTGAAAGGATTTGATAGATTCAAGGTAGGCAACAAGGTTTTCATTGCCATTAGCCAAAAGAAATTCCGTAAAGGTCATGGGATTGACTTGGAGAAAATCAACCTTACCCACAGGAAATGATGCCGGACGTGCCAGGGTAATACCTAGCAGAGAACCAGCACATGCCAAGTGGTATTGCGGAGCATTTTCGCAGAAGTATTTTAGGGAGTTGATAACATTGGGACTGTCCTGAATCTCATCAAAAATAATCAGGGTCTTTTCGGGGAGAATTTTTTGCCCAATGGCAAACATGAGATTCTCTAGTATTCGCTGTACATCTTTTGTAGTGGCAAAAAACTCCTTGTATTCTTCATTTTCATCAAAATTGAAATATGCAATATTGTCATAGTGTTTTTTTCCAAATTCCTTCAGCAGCCAGGTTTTGCCAACCTGTCGCACCCCCTTGAGAATCAAAGGTTTTCGATAGGGAGAGTTCTTCCATTCCACTAATTTATCCATCATCTGTCTATACATCACAGCACCTCATCACATAAAATCATATAATTATGTGTAAAAAATCACATAATTATATATAATAACATGAAAACTCTCACATTTTTATTATAACCCCTACATTATTCCAGGGCAAATGATATTTAACACAAAAACACCATCTGCGTGCTGTCGTTTCTGACAAGCCTAGATGGTGCTTTTTATGCCGCATGGCTAATATTGTTTAAATTTTATACATCACAGGATGCTGATTTTTAGGGTGAATTCCTTGGCTCCCTTGGCTGGTATCAGGCTGACATTGGCCTTTTCCTCGAATACATCGCTTTCATCGGTGCAAGTGGAGAGGCCGCTCCATGGCTCTAGGGCAATAAATGGGCTTTTGTTGGCGGTGGACCAGAGAATCAGATATGGGAAGTCCGCAAAATCCAAGCGGATTCCCTTGCTATGCTTGTCTGTCTTCAGGGTAACAGTCCGGGACTTCAGTTGGTCCAATGTCACAGCATCAATGGCAAAATAGCTATAGTCCAAAGGCAGCTTTTTGCCCTGCAGGAATGACTGGCGAGCAGTCCTGTCTACCAAGCCGCTGTCTGGCAGATTGGTGGCAGCTGTGCAGTCCTCCTCCTGGTCAAATTCCAGATAGTAATCCTCATAGCTGGTATCCTCAGTGAGAGGGCAGTTGAAGCCAGGATGTGCTCCCAGGAAGCAAGGCATAACCTCCTCGCCCAGATTGTCAATATGGTACGGTGCTCGTTCATGCCCGCATCCAGGCTAAGCTGTACATCGTCAATGAAGGCGTTGGCAGTCATGGCAAAATACACATTTTTCAGATAAAATCTATTTGCCTTGTCCCTAGCTAGGTGTTATAATAAGAGTAAGAAAAAGGCCACCGGCAGACGGCTTGTCCCCTCGCTCGTTGGTTAATCTATTACGCAGAAGTAACCGCTAAGTTTGTGAGACTGTCATGGCGGTTATTTTTGTTTCAGCACAAAATTCCCGGCTTTGTCAGCCGGGAATTTTTTTATTTGGTTGCAAAGATTCCATCCAGAGTCCTGGCGATTTCTTCCATGGAGATTGGCTTTACCACATGACCGTTCATGCCGGTTTCAAAGGCCTTGCGGCGGTCCTCCTCAAAGGCGTTGGCGGTCATGGCCACAATAGGGATATTTGCCTTGGTATTGTTTGGCAAAGTGCGGATTTCCCTGGTGGCAGTATATCCATCCATCCTAGGCATCTGGATATCCATGAGAATCAAATCATATTTGTCCGCCGGTGCCTCGTTGATGATATTCACTGCCTCTGCACCATCTTCGGCAGTATCTATTTCCATGCCTGTGGCAGATAGCATGGCGGTGGCGATTTCCCGGTTCAGCTCATTGTCCTCCACCAGCAAAATGCGTTTGCCCCTATAATCGTAGCTTTCTGGCTTTGCCTGCTGCTCAGGCTCCAGCAACTTGTTCTCCACTTCCTGGGTGCCAGCTATCTTCTCTGCCTTCCGCACCTTCAAGGTTACGGTAAACTGGGTACCATGCCTTTCCTGGCTCTGGCACACAATGGTGCCTCCCATCATTTCCACCAAATTCTTGGTAATGGCCATGCCCAGGCCTGTTCCCTGAATGCCGCTGACCGTAGCGGTATATTCCCGGGTAAAGGTATCAAAGACATGGCTCACAAAGTCCTTGGACATGCCGATGCCATTGTCCCGGATAACAAACTCCAAGGTAATATATCCCACCTCCTCACAAGGTCGCTCCTGAAGGCGGATATAGATCTTTCCCCCGTCCTGAGTGAACTTGATGGCGTTGCTGACAATGTTCAGGAGAATCTGGTTCAGCCGCAGCTTGTCCACCACAATATCCTCTGTCTGTACCCCCTGGGTATCAATGTCAAGATGCTGCTGCCGTGCATCAGCCAGCCCCTGCACCATGTCCCGTAATTCCTTCAAGAGTGATGGCAGGTGTACCGGCTTTTCCTCCAGCTGTACGCTGCCGCTTTCGATGCGGCTCATATCCAGGATATCATTAATCAAATTCAGCAAATGGGTGCTGGAGGTATTGATTTTGCCCAGGTAGTCCGCCACCAGTGCCTCATCATGGAGATTTGCCTGAGCCAATGCCGCAAAGCCCAAAATAGCGTTCATAGGTGTGCGGATATCATGGGACATACTGTTGAGGAAGGTAGTCTTGGCACGGTTGGACTGCTCTGCCTCTGCCAGTGCCCGGGAAAGCTGCTGCTGCTGGCGATGCTCATTGGCCACCAGCTCATCAATGGAGCGATAGGCCAGCATAACCTGAAAGGAGCTTTCGCTACGGTAAACCGGCACCACCCGCACCTCAAAATACTCCATGCCAGCCTTGTTTGGCTTTACCCGGTATCTGGTAATCAGGCAGTCATGGTCTTGCAGATACTCCATGAGATGCTGGTTGTCAAACTCCTCCAGATATTTGCCGTCAGAATCCTGGACAATGAATGTATCATAATAATATTTGTTCCAGCGGGAAAAGCACTGGGTATTCTCCCCCTTGTCATAGGCGTGGGAAAACTCCTTTACCTTAACAATGGACATGGTATCTTGCATCAGGTCGCAGTTAAACACTACGGTGTAGTCCATGCAGAGGGCTTCCATCTGAGCCTTTCTCTGGCGAACTTCCTGGGTGAGGCTGTCTATATTCTGAAAGCCTGCAATGATAAAGCCTACATTGGCGGCATCAATGAATTTGAACTGGTAATAGTGGGTTTCCCCTTCTTCCAGCACCATATAGTTGCCACTATATGCGTTGCCAGTAGATAGCTTCTTTTTTACTATATCAAAACTGAGAGCTTCTGCCATCCTCTCCCTATCCTTGGGGTGCACCCTGTTTTGGGCATAGAACATGGCTATTTCATCATAGTCATAAAACTCATCCCGTGGCTTGGTAAACATCCTCTCCACATAGCCCTCTACCTTGAGGATTTTTAGCTTCCGCTGGCTAATGTCTATGAGCAGTACATTGGCATAGGATGCAGCCAGAGCATCAAAAATAGCCAGCTGCTCCTCCCGCTGCTTCTGGTACTCCTCCATAAGCTGTAGCTGATGATGCTCCCGTTCTAGTGCCTCCAGCAACCGCTGCTCTACATCCAGTCTTTCCCCTGTCCGTGGATCCTTTCTCTTGTTAGTCATGTTTCCAGCGCCCCTCCAATACCTGGATACTTCTAATTGCTTTTATTTCCGTTTTCTAGTAGTTAAGTACAATTTTATAATATATAGCAGAAAAAAACAACTATATATTAGGGCAGAAAGAATTTTTCTTGGGTACAAAAAACGCTGGACGCGTGCCAAGGAGCATATATCTCCTTTGGGGTACAACTTCCAGCGTTATGTTTTTTAGAAGCCTAGATGAACTTCAATATTTTTTAGGCACCCAGAATCTCAACGGTGTGCTCGGCTACCAGTTCAGGGGTCATGCCTTCGTTGGTGGCTACCTCAGTATCAATGGCAGCCTGTGCCACAGCAGCAGCAACCTTTGGTGCTACCCGCTTGTCAAATGGGCTGGCAATGATATTGTCCTCGCTTAGTTCCTCATCAGAAATCAGTGAGGCAATGGCCTTGGCTGCGGCAATCTTCATCTCAATATTGATATCAGTTGCCCTTACATCCAGAGCACCACGGAAGATGCCTGGGAATGCCAGCAGGTTGTTTACCTGATTAGGGAAATCGGAACGGCCAGTGCACACAATCCGTGCTCCTGCCTTCTTTGCCAGATCCGGCATAATCTCAGGGGTAGGGTTGGCCATGGCCATAATGATGGCATCCTTGTTCATGGAGCGAACCATGTCCTCAGTTACGCAGCCAGCCACGGAAACACCGATAAATACATCGGCCCCCTTGATAACATCCACCAGGTTGCCAGCTTCCTTCTGACGGTTGGTGAGCTTGGCAATATCTTCCTTGTATGGATTCATGCCCTCAGCACGGCCCTCATAGATGGCACCCTTGGTATCGCAAAGGATAATATGCTTGGTGCCTACAGCCTGCAGCAGGCGGGTAATGGCCATACCGGCAGCACCAGCACCATTTACTACTACCTTGGCATCCTTGAACTGCTTTCCTACCAGCTTGAAGCCATTCATCAGGGCAGATACTACAACGATGGCAGTGCCATGCTGATCATCATGGAATACAGGAATGTTCATGGATTCCTTCAGGCGGTTCTCAATGTCAAAGCACTCAGGAGCCTTGATATCCTCCAGATTGATGCCGCCAAAGCCTGGCTCCAGCATCTCTACAGTGTGGCAAATATCGTCTACGCTGCGGGAGTTGAGGCACAGAGGCACTGCATCTACACCGGCAAAGTTCTTGAAGAGCACAGCCTTGCCCTCCATAACAGGCAGGCCAGCACCAGCACCGATATTGCCCAGACCAAGTACGGCAGTACCGTTGGTAACAACGGCTACCATGTTGGACTTGGTTGTATAGTCATAAATCTTATTGTAGTCTTCCTTGATTTCCAGACATGGGGCAGCAACACCCGGTGTATAAGCCAGGGTCAAATCCTTGTTGTCAGTCAGATCCACCTTACTGACAATTTCCAACTTTCCCTGGTTTTCCTTATGCAGCTCCAAAGCTTCCTGATCAACATTGCTCATACATATCACCTTCCACATATATCTCTAAAATCACAGCTTTTATGGTACGATATATATTAGTTATATTATATAGCTTCTATACCGTGTAGGTTATAATACTATATTTCTGTCTGCTTGTCTACTACTTTTGTACACCTCGAATGAATCAGTAAAAAATACCCTGCCAATAATTTACTGACAGGGCATTTCCTTTATTGTTTTATCTGATATTGATTCTCAACTAGGTAGTTGTATTTTTCAGCCAGCAACTCCCAAATTTCTGCAAAAATCACCTTTTGATGATTCTTTTGCCTTTTATTTAGTAGCCGCCCGGATAATGGCTTCAGCTACTTCCTTGATGGTTTTCCGCTTGGCCATGCTGTACTGCTGAATCCGCTTAAAGGCCTCGGATTCTGTCAGGCCGTGGGCATCCATAAGAATTCCCTTTGCCCTGTCCAGGGTCTTTCGCATGGCCAGGGTATCCTTTACCTTAAACAGCTCATCCTCCAGCTCGTGAAGCTCCTGATACCGAGACATGGCCACTTCAATGGCAGGAAAAAGATTGCTTTCCTGTACCGGTTTCACCAAATAGGCAAGCACTCCTGCCTCCGTAGCCTTTTTCACGATATCTCCCTGGCTAAAAGCTGTCAGCAATAGCACCGGAGCGATTTTCTCGTCAGTAATAATCTTTGCCGCAGAGATGCCATCCATCTCCGGCATCTTGATGTCCAAGATGCAGAGATCCGGCTTTAGCTTTCTCGCCAGCTCCACAGCCTTCTTGCCATTCACAGCTTCGCCAACAACCTCATGTCCTGCATCCTCCAGCATCTCCCTAACATCCATGCGGATAACGGACTCATTGTCGGCAATGACAATTTTCAAGGGTTTCATTAATATTCTCCTCCTTCGGGATTTCTCGGTATAGTAATCCTGGCATGAGTTCCTTCCTGATTAAATAGCTGAATCTCTCCCCCCATATCGTCAGCTACCAATGTACGGATAATCTGCAGTCCCAGGGAACGGCTCTTGGCAATGTCAAAATCCTCTGGCAGGCCGCAGCCATCATCATAAAGATCCAAAATATAGCCATCCATGGTTTCCTCTGTGTGGAGGCCAATAAGTCCCTGGCTTCTGCCTTCAAAGCCATGCTCAATGGAGTTTAGAATCAGCTCATTGATAATAACCGCCAGATTGCTGGCGGTACGGGATGGCAGTACCACCTCCGGCCCGGTAAATTCCTGCTTTAGCTGAAAATCTCCCGACAGCATATTAGGGGCCACTGTATTGAGAATGTTCCTAGTAACCTCTATGACCCGGATTTCCTCTGCATCCTGCTGGGACAAAAATTCATGTACCACCGACATACTGAGAATACGGTTGGTACTTTCCTGCAGGGCAGACTTTACCTCCGGCACCTTGGAGCGACGGGCCTGTAGCCGCAGCAGGCTGGCAATGGTCTGGAGATTGTTCTTCACCCGATGGTGAATTTCCTGAATAACGGCAGATTTGATCTTTATCTCCCGCTCCTTTTTCCTAAGCTCCGACACATCGGACAGGAGCATAATCCGCCGCTGAAGAACGCCTCCCTCCTCCAGCTTTATATCCCGCTGTACCAGCACAAAATCTCCAATCTGGATTTCCCGCTCAAAGGGACGGCTGCTGTCAATGGTTTCCTTGTGGAGCATGGAGCTAAGCTCCCTGTCCGGCAGACGGCACCCTACCAGGCTCCTAATGCCCAATGCCCGGTAAATGCGGGTAGCAGAAAGATTGGCAAAGACGATGCGGTTGTTGTGATCTGCCAAAATAATGCCTGTGCCCGGAGTCAGGGTTCTGAACTGCTCCTTGTTCACTGGCTTTTTGGCATATTCGATCATAAAGAGGGCTGTGTCCATCAGCTGGTGATAGCTGCTGGATTCTGCATAGCTGTGTCCAGTTTCCATGCTGATTACGGCAATAATTTCGTTACCGGAGCGTACTGGCTGGACATACATATCCAGGTTTAGGCCAAAACGCCACTCCCTCTGACCGTGGATGAATTTGCCATGGTCAAAGGCAGCAGCAATCAAAGGCTCCTCCACCGCTGGGACAATGGCTCCCTCCCCTGTCAGCTCCACCTCAGAAAAGAAGGTGTTGGGACGGTAATGCTTCAGCACCAGAAATTTCCCTGGCTCCTTGGTTTTCACATAGAGATAAAGATAGGCATGGGCCAGATCTGCAATAAAGGGCAGGCACTGGGCGATACGCTTCAAGGTTTCCGTCTGCATGGCCGTCAGGGTGGTATTCTGGCGGCAAATGGTATTTAGATTTTTAATATGGTGACCTGTTTTTTCCACTGCCATAGCAACTGCCTCCTAATATTACAAGTCCTGCAGCTCCAGCCCCGGCACTGCATTGAGATAAAGATCTGAGAAGCTGCCAGCCTGGGCCTGATAATAGCCACGGCAGCCAATCATAGCGGCATTGTCGGTGCAGAGGATCTTGTCTGGATAGCAGAAGCGGATGCCCTGGCTATCTGCTGCCGCCCGGAGACGGGACTCCAAAGAACTGTTGGCAGCAACGCCCCCAGCCAGCACCAATGTGTCGCAGCCAGTTTCCTTTACAGCACTGAGAGCCTTGGCTATCAGCACCTCAATGACTGTGTTCTGGAAGGAAGCTGCCACATCAGCCTTGTTGATTTCCAGCTTTTTGCATTTCATGCTGTTGAGATAGTTCAGCACGGCGGATTTTAGGCCGCTGAAACTAAATTCATAATTGCCCTTTTCCTGAAGTGCCTTGGGAAAATCAATGGCGTGAGGATCGCCCTCCTGGGCCAGTCGGTCAATCTGAGGGCCTCCTGGATATGGTAGCCCCATAACCCGGGCTACCTTGTCAAAGGCTTCTCCCGCAGCATCGTCCCGGGTCTGCCCCATGAGGCTAAAGGAATTGTAGTCCTTGACGTGCACCAGGGAGGTATGGCCTCCGGACACTACCAGAGCCATAAATGGTGGCTTCAAATCAGGATGGCTGATGAAATTGGCAAAAATATGCCCTTCCAGATGGTTGACTCCGATGAGGGGTACATCCAGGGTAAAGGCCAGAGCCTTGGCAGCAGAAACACCTACCAGCAGAGCACCTACCAGTCCCGGGCCGTAGGTAACAGCTACCTGGTCAATGTCTTCTAATTTTACATTTGCCTTGGCTAGTGCCTCGTCAATAACAGGCATGATGTTGACAATATGCTTCCGGGAGGCAATCTCCGGTACCACCCCGCCGAATTTCTGATGCACCGGTATCTGGGTGGCAATGATGTTGGATAGAACCTGGCGGCCACCTTGCAGGATGGCGGCGGAGGTTTCATCGCAGCTTGATTCTATTGCAAGAGTAATTTTCTCGTCCATAATCTCTCCATAATTCGTGCTTTTCGTTGTAGCGATGTGAGTCACCGCAGTCATGGAACTTTTCTATTATTAGCTGTGGAGTATGGCGATGTGAGTCCCCACAGTCAGGGTACCCTCGTCGACTCGCTCTCGCTCATAAATGAACATAGCGGATGCTAAGCTCTCACGAGGGGCATGATTTTTGTCTTTCCAACAGACAAAAATCATGGCTCGTGAATCGCTAAGCACCGATGTTCATTAATGGTCTCCTTAGGGTACACCTGCCTGCAGCTCCTCACATCTGCCTACCACTCACAGATTACTATCTAAGATAAATATTAAAGCTTCGTATTCCACATGATTTCTGCAGCTTCTACTGGGTTGGTGTAGTATTTTGGCCGCTGGCCGACGCTGCGGAAGCCTAGGCTGGTGTAGAGGTTGATGGCCTTGGTGTTGGAAGGGCGGACTTCCAGGGTCATGGAGTCTACGCCTAGTTCCTTTACACGGGCTGTTAGTTCTTCCATGAGCCTCCGTCCCAGGCCTAGCCCCTGATAGGCCGGGTCTACGGCTACATTGGTAATATGCCCTTCGTTGGCCAGTACCCAGCAGCCGGCATAGGCGATAATCAGATTATCCTTGGCGGTGTCTATAGCTATTAAATAGTAGGCATCTGTATGGGATGCTTCCTCCCAAAAGGACTGGCGTGACCAGGGCACAGGCATACAGGCTGCCTCTACCCGGGCTACCCCGTCTGCATCCTCCTGCACCATCCGTTGAAAGATAATCTTGTCTTTTATGCTGTCAGTATCCATTACTGCACCTGCTTGTCTTCAGTGGCTGCTGCCTGGGCCGCCTGACGCTTTTCCCATAGCACCTCTGCCTCGGAGCGGCGAATATATACTGGCTCTAGATTCATAACAGAATCCGTTTCACCAGCAATCAGCCGCTTCACCCCTGCCATGGCTACATTGGCAGCCCTTGGCATAACCATGTGGCTTGGGGGTATCTGGAGATTGGCTGGCAAATCCTCCCGGCCTACTAGCTTTTTCTGCACCATATCACCTACAGCCATGACAGCTCCTTGCTGATTGCCGCACAGCTCTAGTGCCTCTGCTAGGGAATATACCTGAACAGGGCTTTCCTCCTGAAAGCCATCTCCCTGCCAGCTATATACGGCACTATATACATTGCCCTTCTGGGCATCAATAAATGGCACAATTTTCACTCCTGGCACAGGATAATGCCATGCCAATGCCTCTGTAGTGGAAATTCCGATAATCGGAATATTCAAACCGTAGGCAATGGCCTTGGCAGCAGCCAAGCCTATCCGCAATCCCGTAAAGGAGCCAGGCCCCAGGCTAATGGCTACAGCTGACAGCTGCTTTTTTTCCACCCCTGCCATCTGCAAAACCTGCTGGATATGAGGCAGTAGTGTCTCTGAATGGGTCAAGCGGGTCTGCACCGTCAGCTCCGCCAAAAGTTTCTTTTCATCTGCCACAGCCACGCTGGAAACCATGGTGGCTGTATCTATTGCCAGTATCAGCACAGCTTTTCCATCTCCTTATATACATTTTCCAATCTAGTTCCTATTAATGCGAAATCCAGTATCCGCTGCTGTTCATCATCAGTACGGCGGATTTCCAGTGATATATAGTCCTCTGGCAAGCAATCAGGGAATTTCTCCGCCCACTCGATAAGCACCAATCCCTCGGGGCTGTCGGCATAATCATAAAAGCCGATTTCCTCCAGCTCGTACTCCTCCTCCAAACGATAGAGGTCAAAATGATGGATAGGCAGCCTGCCTTCATATACATTCATCAGGTTGAAGGTAGGGCTGGTAATCTCCCCCTCAACTCCCAAGGCTGCCGCCAAACTCTGGACAAACAGGGTCTTTCCTGCGCCCAAATCTCCATTGAGACAAATAACAGTACCAGGCTGGATAATCTGGGCAATCTCCCGTGCCAGCTGCCTGGTAGCCTCTGGAGAGGCTGATTTATACTCAAACATAATATATACTCCTTGCCCCGGCAACAGGCTCACAAATCATGGCTGCCCCTGCCGGAAAGACAATATTTTAGTTTTTCTACAACATTTAATTTTAACACACATGAAAGTTGCTCGTAAAGATATTCGTAGTAATTAGCTTCGCTGGTAAAATCATATAGGATTATTTTGTGCAATATGCTGTAATTAATAATTATTATCTTTTAATATTTTTTATGTTTTATGTAAAATAAAGTAAATAAGAGATATTTGAAGATATATGAGAAAAATCTACTTATTTAGCCTTAAATCATTATTTTCAATCCATAAGGATTCCGCTATAATAAAGCCATAAGGTTGAGAGACCTAAGGCAGCCCAAGGCCAGGTTAGGAGCTGGCTGCTGCCAAGTGTGTGTATTATATTATATCGTAGAAGATGTGTGTATTATATCTAGGAGGAAAAAATATGAAGAAGTTTGTTTGCACCGTTTGCGGCTATGTTCATGAGGGAGATTCTGCACCAGAGCAGTGCCCAATCTGCCATGTTGGAGCTGATAAGTTCAAAGAGGTTGAGGGTGAGATGCAGCTGGCTGACGAGCACCGTCTAGGTGTTGCCCAGGGCGTAGCTGAGGATGTTATCCAGGCTCTCCGTGACAACTTCAACGGTGAGTGCTCTGAGGTGGGCATGTACCTGGCCATGAGCCGTGTAGCTGACCGTGAAGGTTATCCTGAGGTGGCTGAGGCCTTCAAGCGTTATGCCTTTGAGGAAGCTGAGCATGCAGCCAAGTTCGCTGAGCTGCTGGGTGAGGTTCTCACCGACAGCACCGAGAAGAATCTGTCCATGCGTGTAGATGCTGAATTTGGTGCTACCGATGGCAAGAAGAAGCTGGCTGTTCGTGCCAAGGAGCTGAACCTGGATGCCATCCACGATACCGTACATGAGATGTGCAAGGACGAGGCCCGTCATTGCAAGGGCTTTGCCGGCCTGCTGAAGCGTTATTTCGGCAAATAATCTAGCTATCCCATAAATTTCCACATATATCCCAAAAGAAGCTGCCCTATCCCGGCAGCTTCTTTTCTTTGTCTTATTTCGTTTTAGAATATATATACTAAAGGCAAACAATAGTAGCACTGGGCGAAAAAACTAGCAAGCACGAAAAAACCACCCAGGCAAAGGGTGGCTCACTTATGTTTTATAACATTCTTCTTTGCAAATAGAATACATATATGGTATAATGTGAACGAGATGCTACCATAACGGTAGGCGGTTAGCCCTTTGGAAACTTTCCGGAGGGACTGTGACCCTCCGCTTATATAGAAACCGGCTTGCCGGAATAACTATAGGAGGGCGTGATGCCATGTCTGTTACCGATTTGTTGTGTGTACTTGGGTACACCATAACAGTCTTCAGCTTCGGCTACATGATTGGCAAGGATGCCAATAAACGGAAATAACCGCCCCAAGCTTGCAACCAAGCGGTTAATTCCACGATAAAATGTAGGCTAACCGTCTATCGGTAGCATCTCTTTCTTTGTCTTTATTTTACTATGCTGGGGG
>CAVFWX010000030.1:0-16951 GCA_963626225.1 Anaerotignum sp. | reverse complement strand
TAGCTGAATAAAAATATCTTTTCGCTAAGTGATAAATGTGTTAAAATACGATATACATGTTTTTTGAGAATAACTCTAAGTGTAGTTAAAATTTTTTACAGGTAAATTGCAAGTTGAATTTGAACAAAAACGTAATCAAGAAACATTATCAATAGCATAGACTTCATCGAGGAATGCATCGAACAATTCCGTTGGTGCATCGGCACTGATGGTTAAAACTAAGAGAGAGCCGCTCCTATCCGGGGTGGCTTTTTCTTGTGTGGCATTGTAGGGCGGCGACACGTACTAAGGCACAAAAATAGACCGACAGGAGGATTTTACCTGTCAGCCTATAATGGTTTAAATTTATACCTTGAACTTGCTGGTGGAATCCTGTAGCTCCACAGCCATTTCAGCCAAGGCGTTGGAGGAGGAGGCGATTTCCTCGGAGGAAGCGGACTGCTCCTCTGCCGCAGCAGAGATGGTTTCGGTATTGGCAGCTGTCTCACGGCTTACCTCATCAATGGAATCAACAGCAGCCACAATATTGTTGGCACCCTCAGCAATCTTCTGGGAAGCGGCCTGGAAGGTATCAATCTTATCCTTGATATCTGCTACCTGCTTCATAATATCAGTAAACTGGCGGCCTACATTGTGGATGGCATCAGTGCCCTGCTGCACCTCGGCAGTGCCGTTTTCCATGGCAACTACAGCATGATCTGTATCAGCCTGGATGGAAGCGATCTTGGCCTGAATCTGCTCAGCAGCAGTCTGTGATTCAGCTGCCAGCTTTCGTACCTCCTCGGCCACTACCGCAAAGCCACGGCCCTGCTCACCGGCACGGGCAGCCTCAATGGCAGCATTGAGGGCCAGCAGATTGGTCTGATCTGCAATGGAAACAATGGTATCAACGATGATGCTGATTTCCTTGGAGTTTTCACCCAGTATGCGAACGGTATTGGCAGAGGACATAACACTGGACTCAATGTGCTCCATCTTTTCCATGGCATCCCGCATCAGGGCTTCGCCCTGCTTGGCGGCCTCAGCAGTATCGTTGGAAGAATTAGCAATATCCCTGGTGTTGTCTGCCATGGTCTGGATTTCATCAAAGAGAGCATCTACCTCATGCTTGGCAGCATCAATATTGCTGGTCTGCCTGTGCATGCCTTCGGCAATCTGGGTAATGGTTTCCGCTACATTGGTGGAGGCCTCAGCGGACTGGGTGGCACCGGCAGTAAGTTGCTGGGAAGATGCCGCTACCTGCTGGGAAACATTACTCATGTTTTTGATAAGGTTATGGATATGTGCCTTCATGGTGTTGAAGGAGGTGGTCAAATCCCCAAATTCATTCTCGGACTCAACTGCCAAATCAGGGCGGGTCAAATCACCATCAGCCAGGGCAAGGGCGTGCTCCTTCAAGCGAAGGAGCTGGCCGGTAATCTTGTTGGCAAAGGCCATGCCGCCAAAGCCAATGATAATAAGGCTGACAACGAAGATAATGGCATAAATCATCTTCAGGGTGCCCAGTGGGGCAAATACATAGGACTCAGGCACAAAGAGGCCGATAATCCAGCCGGAGCTTGCCATGGTGGTATAGGCAAAAAGCTGCTTTTCGCCGTTGATGTTTACCTGGAAAAAACCGTTGGCCTTGGACAGCATTTCATCATAATGACCGGACAAATCAGCATCATCACGAATGGAGGACATAACCTGCTGGCCAGCGGAGGTAGCAAGGATCTGGCCCTTTTTGTCAATGATGATTCCGGTGCCCTGACCTTCATAATTGATTTCTTTGATGGTTTCATCCAGAATGTCAAGGCCGATATCCTCGCAGATGGCTCCTCGGAAGGTACCATTGTTGATAACAGGCACAGCATAGGAAACTACCAGCTTGCCGTCAAAGCTGCCCCCAGAGGAGACATAGGCCTCGGTATACAATGGCTTCTTAGTGGACTTTACTTCCTTGTACCAGTCACGGCTACGGGGATCATAGTCCGGGCCACTGATATCTCCATCTACCCAGCTGAAGGCACTGCCGTTTTCTACGCCGTTGGTCAGGTCGGCAATATTTTTATCACCAGCAATGGCACCCAGGTAAGGGATGGATGCTGCCGTATCAGATACCTCTGCCGGCTGCTGGGAAAGGGCATTGCCTACGCCATCCAGGATGGCAGCCCGGCCAGTGAGCCAGGTTTCTAGGGAATTTCCCTCGCTTTTGACAATGGATGTTAGCTGATTCTCAATGCTGTTGGTAAGCATTGAATTGGCCATGTAGTAGCCAGCACCGCAGATGATTACCATCAGGACTGCCACTACGCTGGTCATGGCAATAAATTGCTGCTTGATTTTCATGCACATGCCTCCTGTAGTCATATATATCATTGCTTGTATGTTTATGCATTGATTTTATATAAAATTATACAATAAATGTTTTGCTGCTTCAAGGAAGTTACATGATAAATGGCAAGTATACAAAAATTTTACAAAAAAAACAGCCCCATTGGGACTGTAATGTATGGAATATGCTTAAAATGTAATAAGACCCGCCCTCTAGGAGGACAGGCCTTTATTTTTCATGCAAATTATTTAGCCAAAGCGTTGACTTTGCGAGCTAAACGAGACTTCTTGCGGTTTGCAGCATTCTTGTGATATACATGGTTTGCAGCAGCCTGATCGATAGTCTTGCAAGCGATGGTAAGGAGGGCTTTTGCTTCATCAGCGTTGCCAGCCTCAACAGCCTCCAATACATTGCGGGAAGCAGTGCGAACACGGGACTTCTCAGCCAGATTCTTTGCATGGCGCTTTGCGTCAGTCTTTACACTCAAAATAGAAGATTTAATATTTGGCAATTAATTCACCCCCTTAGGATTTCAATACCTAAACATTCTAGCACGAAGCTAAAGAAAATGCAACTTCTTTTTTATATGTTGCGGCAAAATATTCTTCCATGGTATAATAATATGAATTTATATGACTGTAATCGAGAGGAAGAAGATACCCATGGACACCAAGAAAATACGCAATTTTTCTATTATTGCCCATATAGATCATGGCAAATCAACCATAGCCGACAGGCTGATTGAATATACAGGCACCCTTAGCAAGCGGGAGATGTCTGCCCAGGTTTTGGATAATATGGATCTGGAAAGGGAAAGAGGCATTACCATCAAGGCTCAGACTGTCCGTCTGGACTACCGGGGCAAGGATGGGGAAATGTACTGCCTGAACCTGATTGATACTCCGGGCCATGTGGACTTTACCTATGAGGTATCTCGGAGCCTTGCCGCCTGTGAAGGTGCATTGCTTATTGTGGATGCTGCCCAGGGTGTAGAGGCTCAGACCTTGGCTAATGTATATATGGCTTTGGAGCATGATCTGGAGATTATTCCTGTTATCAATAAAATTGACCTGCCAAGTGCGGATCCTGATAGGGTAAAGCAGGAAATCGAGGATGTTATTGGCTTGGATGCTTCTGAGGCGATCTTGGCTTCTGCCAAAACCGGTCAGGGAATCGAGGAAATCCTGGATGCCATTGTGGAGAAGATTCCAGCACCATCTGGAGATAGTCAGAAGCCACTTCAGGCATTGATTTTTGACTCTTATTTTGATTCTTACAAGGGGGCTATTGCTCATATCCGTGTTATGGATGGCGAAATCAAAAAAGGCAGCCAGCTGAAGCTTATGGCTACTGGCAAGACCTTTGAGGCCACGGAAATCGGTTGCTTCCGTCCAGCTCCTATGGAGCTTCAGGTGTTAGGGCCAGGTTCCGTTGGCTATGTGGCAGGCTCCTTGAAGCAGGTGGCAGATGTACGGGTAGGCGACACCATTACCGGAACTAATAATCCGGCACCAGAGCCGCTGCCTGGCTATCGCGGCGTTACTCCTATGGTATATTGCGGCCTGTACCCGGTGGATAGCGCGGACTACGATAATTTGAAGGATGCCTTGGAAAAGCTGCAGCTGAACGATGCAGCCCTAGTATTTGAGCCAGAGACCTCCATTGCCTTGGGCTTTGGCTATCGTTGCGGCTTCTTAGGCCTGTTGCACATGGATGTTATTCAGGAGCGTCTGGAGCGAGAGTATAACCTGAAGCTCATTACTACAGCCCCAAGCGTTATCTACCATGTTCATAAGACTGACGGCGAGATGATTGCAGTGGACAATCCATCGGACTTGCCGGATCCTACCACCATCCAGTATATTGAGGAACCTTATGTAAAGGCCACCGTCATTGTGCCAAATGATTTTGTTGGTGCGGTAATGGAGATTTCCCAGGCCAAGCGGGGAGATTTCAAGGGCATGGACTATCTGGATGTGAATCGGGTTATGATTGTTTATCATATTCCTCTTAGCGAAATCATCTATGACTATTTTGACAAGCTGAAATCCTCCACCAGGGGCTATGCTTCTCTAGACTACGAGCTGGCAGATTATCAGCAGGCCAAGCTGGTGAAGCTGGATATTCTCCTGAACGGCGAGGCAGTGGATGCCCTGTCCACCATCGTTCATGTGGATAATGCCGCTACCCGTGGCCGTCAACTAGCAGCCAAGCTAAAGGAAATCATTCCTCAGCAGATGTTTGAGATTCCTATTCAGGCAGCCATCGGCAACAAGATTATTGCCAGGGAAAATGTCCGGGCTATGCGCAAAGACGTGCTGGCCAAGTGCTACGGTGGTGATATTTCCCGTAAGCGGAAGCTCTTAGAAAAGCAGAAGGAAGGCAAGAAACGCATGAAGTCCGTAGGCCGGGTAGAGGTGCCACAGGAAGCATTCATGGCTATTTTGAAAATCGAATAAAGCCAGATATTGGTTGACTTAGCAGCCCTCATAAAAATATGGGGGCTGTTTTCTTGCACATTTTCTTCCTATTTATTATAATAGTGTGGAGTATGTCCAAGTAAAGTGTTGGACTAAGTAAATTTCTGCAAGGGGGCAGCACTGGGAAAATGCTGCTGCCTATAGCAGTTTTAGATAAGTTTTTCTCAGGTGGTGACAATTTTGAATTCAATTTTCCGTGTGGGAATCGACGTCGGTTCAACCACGATTAAGGTTGTCGTTCTGGATAAGGAACGGCAGCTGGTTTACAAAAAATATGCCAGGCATTTTTCTGAAATCAATGCAGTATTGAAGGAAAATCTGGCAGCCTTGGAGCAGGTTGTAAAGGAAAAGAGCTTTTCCTTAGCCATGACAGGATCTGCCGGCATGGGCATTGCGGAGCGTATCGGCCTGCCTTTCGTGCAGGAGGTTATTGCCTGTGCTACAGCAGTAAAGGAAATGATTCCTCATACTGATACCGTAGTAGAGCTGGGGGGTGAGGATGCCAAGGTAACGTATTTTGGTGAGGCTCCGGAGCAGCGTATGAACGGCGTATGTGCCGGTGGTACCGGTTCCTTTATTGACCAGATGGCATCACTACTGTCCACTGATGCCCCAGGCCTTAACGAGCTGGCAGCCAAGGGCAAGGAAATATACACAATAGCTTCTCGCTGCGGCGTATTTGCCAAGACGGATATCCAGGCATTGATGAACGATGGTGCCTCCAAGGCAGATATTGCCCTGTCCATTTTCCAGGCAGTGGTAAACCAGACCATCAGCAATCTGGCTCAGGGACGGCCTATTGACGGCCATGTGGCATTTTTAGGTGGGCCTCTCCACTTCTTGCCGGAGCTGAAGAAGCGGTTTATTGAAACCTTGAAGCTGGACAAGGAACATATTGTAGAGGTTCAGGACGGCAATTACTTTGTAGCGGTTGGTGCAGCCATGTCTGAGGAGGCAAGGCCTGTTACCATGGAAGAAATCAAGGAAAGCATTAAGAAAACCGACCAGGCCGTGGCGGAGCAGCAGCGAGAGGCCGATTTTGTGTTGTTTGAAAATGAGGCAGCCTATGAGGAATTTAAGTCCCGCCATGACCAGGACCAGGTGCCAAAGGGAGAGCTTTCTGCTTATCATGGCCCGATTTATGTGGGCATTGATGCCGGTTCTACCACTGCTAAGCTGGCTGTTATTGGCAAGGACAAGGAGCTGCTTTATACATCCTATGGCAGCAATCATGGCTCCCCTCTCCAGACCGTTATCAAGGAGCTGAAGGAGCTTTACGCTGCCATGAATCCTGACACCTACATAGCTTCTGTATTTACCACAGGCTATGGTGAGGCCATTGTGAAGGCAGCACTTCATGCCGATGATGGTGAGGTAGAAACCTTTGCTCACCTTCGTGCGGCACAGGAATTTTGTCCTGATGTATCCTTTGTGTTGGATATTGGCGGCCAGGATATGAAGTGCTTTTATGTAAACAAGGGAAATATCGGTAGCATTATCCTCAATGAGGCCTGCTCTGCCGGTTGCGGTTCCTTTATTGAGAACTTTGCCCAGAGCCTGAAAATGACCGCTGGGGAATTTGCGGCAAAGGCATTGACCTCTAAGGCTCCTGTGGATTTGGGCACCCGCTGTACCGTCTTTATGAATTCCAAGGTAAAGCAGGCTCAGAAGGATGGTGCCCAGGTAGGGGATATTTCTGCCGGCATCGCTCTTTCTGTTATCAAAAATGCCCTGTTCAAGGTTATGCAGCTGAAGGATGTGAATACCCTAGGGGCTAATATTGTGGTACAGGGTGGTACCTTCTACAATGATGCAGTGCTTCGTTCCATGGAGCTGCTGCTCCATAAGAATGTTATCCGTCCGGATATTGCTGGTCTGATGGGAGCCTATGGTGCAGCCATCCTTGCCTTGGAATCCGGCCAGGAGCATTCTGGCATCCTGCCAGCAGAGGAGCTGGAGAGCTTTACTGTTACCAGCAAATCCTTCCGCTGCCGTGGCTGCGGCAATTCTTGCCAGGTTACGGTGCAGAACTTCCCAGATGGGGGACGGTACTTTACTGGCAACCGCTGCGAACGGGGAGCAGGCCAGCAGAAGAAAAAGGCAACGGTACAGAATATTTATAAATTCAAATACGATAGGCTTTTCAACCACTACAAGCCATTGGAAAATGCCAAGCGGGGCACCATTGGCCTGCCACGGGTACTGAATATGTACGAGGACTATCCATTCTGGTTTACCCTGCTGACAGACCTGGGCTATAAGGTGGTTCTGTCCGGGGAGTCCTCTGCTCAGATGTATTACAAGGGCATGGCCACTGTGCCATCAGATTCTTTGTGCTATCCTGCCAAGCTGGCCCATGGCCATATTATGGATTTGATAGAGCAGGGAGTTAGGAAGATTTTTTATCCTTGTCTGCCTTACAATATGACAGACGAGGAAAATAGTTCCTCCAATCATTTCAACTGTCCGGTAGTGGCTTCTTATGCGGAAAATATCCGAGGGAATATGGACATCCTTCAGGAAGAAAATGTGGACTTTATCCAGCCATTCCTGCCAATCCATAGCCCTAAGCATATGGTCAAGAGGCTTTATGAGGAGCTGGGTCAGCGGGAAGGCATTTCCAAGGCTGAAATCACTCATGCCTGCGAAGCTGCCTACAAGGAAATCGAGGCATACCGTCAGGAAGTCCGTCAAAAGGGACAGGAAATCCTGCAAGAGGCAGAGGCCAAGGGGAAGCATGTTATCCTGCTGGCAGGCCGTCCATATCACATGGATCCGGAAATCAACCACGGCATTCCTGAGATGATCCAGTCCTACAATCTGCCGATTATTTCCGAGGATGCAGTATATCATATGCCGGTACATTCTGAGCCACTGAAGATTGTGAACCAGTGGAGCTACCATGCCCGCCTGTACCATGCCGCTCATTTTGTGGCAGAGCACAGCAATGTTACCATGATTCAGTTCAGCTCCTTTGGCTGCGGTTTGGATGCCATTACCACTGGTCAGGTCAAGTCCATTCTGGAGGATCATGAGCGGATTTACACCATGATAAAGCTGGATGATGTCAGCAATTTGGGAGCGGCAAGGATTCGTCTTCGTTCCTTGATTGCGGCATTGGCAAGGCGTAAGCCGGTGGAGTTCAAGACCTTGGAAATCTCTGAGCGGCCTCATTTTACTGAGGACTGCAAGAAGAACCATACTATATTGGCACCACAGATGGCACCAATTCACTTTGAGCTTTTTGGACCGGTGCTGAAAAAATATGGCTACAATGTGGTGATTCCGCCAATGCCTAGATCTGCTGTGGATGTGGGTCTAAGATATGTCCACAATGATATGTGCTATCCGGCTATTGTGGTTATTGGGCAGTTGTTGAATGCATTGAAGAGCGGCAAATATGATCCGGACAATACATCTATTATGCTGTTTCAGACCTGCGGTGCCTGCCGTGCCACCAACTACATGAATGTACTGAGAATGGCACTGAAGGATGCAGGCTATCCTCAGGTACCTGTTTTTGCCTGTTGGGGGTTGGAAACAGATGCCTTTAAGTTTACCCGGGAAAGCCTTATTGAGGCTATTAAGGCAGCGGTATATGGCGACGTGCTGATGAATGTAAAGAACCGCACCATGCCCTATGAAATCAATCCAGGGGAAACACAGCAGGTTTATGACCGCTGGATGGCAAAATGCAAGGAGGAGCTGTCTAAGGAAAAGACCAGCTACCGCCGCTTCTCCCAGAATATCCAGGACATTGTCAATGACTTTGAGGCAATTCCTATTGATGAGGATATGTGGAAGCCAAAGGTTGGTATCGTAGGAGAAATTCTGGCCAAGTATCATCCTGTGGCCAACAACTATATTGAGAAGGTGCTTCAGGAAGAAGGTGCGGAGGTGGTAATGCCTGACTTCGTAGACTTCTTCATGTATTCTGCTTATGATGCAGTGGTAAAGCGGGAGCTGCTGGACGGTACCTTAAAGAGCAAGCTTATGTCCCAGGTATTTATTCAGCTGATGGAATTTTATCGCCGTCCTGTCCGCAAGGCCATGAAGCACAGCAAGCGTTATTTGCCGCCACATACCATCAAGGAAATTGCATCCCTGGCAAAGGAGCATGTTTCTTTGGGAAATATGGCTGGCGAGGGCTGGTTCCTGACCGGCGAGATGGTAAAGCTGATTCGCCATGGAGTGCCCAATGTGGTATGCCTACAGCCTTTTGGCTGCCTGCCAAACCATATTACCGGCAAGGGAGTTATCCATAGCCTGCGAAAGCACTATAAGGAAGCAAATATCCTTGCCATAGACTGTGATGCCGGTGCCAGCGAGGTCAACCAGCTGAACCGCTTGAAGCTCATGTTGTCTGTAGCCAAGGAGAAAAATCCAAAGCTGAAGAATGTTGGTAGAAAGAAAGCGTAAGGGCTTATATATGAAGAAGAAATATAAGGCAACAGCGGCCCTGGCCATCAGCATGGTAGGAGCAGCTGGCACAACTGGTCTGGCCCACACAGGCTTCTTAGGGGGCATGGTACATAACGGCTTTCTTGCCGCCACCATTGGGGGCTTGGCTGATTGGTTCGCCATAACAGCTCTCTTTCACAAGCCTTTAGGGATTTCCTATCGCACAGAAATCATAGTCCGCAACCGCCAGCGAATTATGCAGGCGGTGGTGGATTTTGCGGCAGACGATCTGCTAGGGGCAGACAACATCATGAAGTTTGTTTCCCAGCAGGATTTAGGCAAATTCCTGGGAAATTTTGTGAAGCACTACGGCCAGAGGCGGTTGATGCCATATATTGGCAGCATCTGTCAGTTGGTGCAGGAGCAGCTGGATGCCAGGAGCCTGGCTAGGGAAATAGCTCCGGTAGTTCAGGAAATTGTAGGAGAAAAATTTTTGGCTCAGGTAGCCCGGGATATGCTGGAGGGACTTTCTGACAAGGAAATGTCCCGCCGGCTTGTTCACGTTCTGGCAGCTGGTGGGGCGGAGCTTCTGCAGGACAAGGATCTGCAAAAGCTTATAGCCGCCCATATTGACCAGCTCTTGAAGGAATACGGTGATGCAGTCAGCAGCCGTGCCTTTTTGATGGGCATGCTGGGACTTTCCGGGGAAATGCTGGCGGAGCAGCTATGGAAAAAAGCAAATAAATGGCTGGTTTCCCTGTCAGAGGATGTAGATACAGAGAAGCAGGCTGCAGCCTGGCTTTCTGACAGGTTGATGGAACTAGGCAAGAAGCCTGAGACTATGCAGGTTTTGACAAATATCCTGCAGAAGAAGCTTACCCAGGAAAAGATTGAGTCCATGGTGGAGGAAGTTCTGGCAAATATTCTCTCCCGTGGGGTGTTGGCAGAGCAGCTGAGTAAATTTATTCAGGAAAATATGGAAAAATTTGTCTGTGACAGCCAGTGGCAACAAAAGGCTGATAGTTGGTTAAAGTCCTGGCTGGCGGAGGAAATCCATAGCCGCCATGATGTGATTGTGAACATGATAGCGGAACGGCTTGGCAAGCTGACAGATGAGGAACTAGTGGAGTTTACGGAGTCCAAGGTGGCAGATGATTTGCAGATGATACGGATTAACGGCTCTGTGGTAGGTTCCCTGGTGGGCATGGCATTGTATGCCATAGTATATTTTACGGGGCAGGTGTTGGCACCATGATGTGGAGCAAGTTGAACAAGGCTGATAAAACCCTTTTGGCTGCGGCGGTGATTTTTGCCTTTGCCCTGTGTCTTAATATGCAGTACAAGGGAAATGTATTTGCCAGAGGATTTTTATTTTGTGCCGAGGCTGCCCTAGTAGGTGGCATTGCCGACTGGTTTGCCGTAACGGCACTTTTCCGCAAGCCCTTGGGATTTCCTTGGCATACAGCTATCTTGCCAAGGCGGAGAAAAAGCTTTATTGAAGCCACTGGCAGGATGCTGCGGGAGGAATTTTTCGGCCGTCGTACCCTGGTGAGGAAAATCAGGAAAATAGATTTTGCTGGCAGATTGCTGGGCTGGCTGGAGGAAAAGCAGCAGCGGCAGAGGGCTGCTGTTTGGCTGGGGGCAAAATTGCCCCTGTGGATTCATCAATATGGTAGGCAGTCCGGCAAGGAACTGAAGGGGCTGTCCCAGTTGCAGCTGGAAAGTAGAACCTTGCAGCCTATGGTAGCCCATGGCCTGGTGCAACTAAGGGCTTATGTGGTCAAGCCTGAGTTCAAGGAAAAAGTCAATGACTATATAGAAGCATATATTGATTCCAAGCTGAAGGGACCTATGGCCATGATGATGGCTGGCTTTGCCCAGTCCATGAACATCGTAAATGTGGAGGAGGCCTCGGAGCTGGTGCAGAAGCGGCTGGAAGAGCTGCTGAAGCTGGTTCAGGAGGAAAATACCACGGAGTATGAACAGTTCCATGCATCCTTGGAAAATTTATTTGTATTTTATGAAAAAAATCTTGCTGTTAGGCAGGAATTAAATGCTATCCTGTTGAATAAGTTAGAGAATTTAAATTTTGGGGAGTATCTGCTAAAACAGAATGATCTGGGACAGGGGCAGGTTGTGGCACAGCTGCAGCAGCTTTTGGAGGATCTTATAGGCAAATTGGTGGAGCTTCTCAAGGCAAATGCAACGCTGCAAAATGAACTGAACGGACTGATTTATCAGCTGGCAGCCAGGGGGGCACTGCAAGCAAGGGATATGTTGGGGAACATAGCCAATGACGTGCTGGGTACCATGACTGATGAACAGATAAACCGTCTGGTATATGACAAGGCTGAGCCGGATCTCCTGTGGATTCGCATGAATGGCTCCATCGTAGGAGCTTCTATTGGTCTGTGCATTTTTGTGGTGATGCAGTTTATTTGAAAAGGCGGAGGGGTTTATTATGAGGGGCAAGTTAATACTATGCCATGTGCTATGTACAGCAATAGGGTGTATAGCTGGTGCACTGGCAGCTTCTGGTCTGGGAGTATTTGGGGGAGCAGCAGTGGCTGTTTTAGTAGCGGCAGTTCTGGGAGCTATAGGCATCAGCAAGGTGCTGGAGGAGGAAGATGGGGTTCCTACCCTTCAGCCGATAGCGAAGCCAGCGGCCAAGCCGGTGCCGGTAGCCACTGAGCCTGCAAGCAAGGTAGCCAAGGATGATTTTGACATGCTGGGACTGTCTGAGGAAATGGCCTTTGCTTCCCAGCAGTTGGTATGGGGTATCAATCAGTTTGAGGCAGCTCTTCAGAAGCTGGGAGGACTATCAAACGATATTAGCTCCAAATCGGAGACCAATGCCAGCAGCCTGGAGGAGGCCTCGGCCGGAGTAATGGAGATTGCCACTGTAGCAGGGGATATTTCCGAAACAGCTCATTCCAGTCTGGCCCAGTGCCAGGAATCCACAGATTTGGCAGAGAAATATCGGAAGGATGTCAATGAGGTTACTCAGGCCATTAAGAACGTTGGCCAGGTGGTTCAGGCTGCTGTAGGGGATATCGACCAGCTGAATCTTGCCTCTGAGAAGATTGCCAACTTTGTGGAGAAGATTCGTGGCATTGCCAGCCAGACCAATCTGCTGGCCCTTAATGCAGCCATTGAGGCAGCCCGTGCCGGTGAGCATGGCAAGGGCTTTGCCGTAGTTGCGGAGGAGGTTCGCAAGCTGGCTGCAGAAAGCGAGGAAACCACTAAGGAAATCGAAGCCATTGTCAACGAGATTACCGGTACTACTGCCGGTGTTACCAAGAGTATGAGGGAGGGCAGCAGCCGTCTCCAGTCTGTGGAAAACATGGCAGGAGAATCTGCCCAGGCTATGGGGGAAATGGTAAAGAATATCCATACCATAGAGCATGTGGTAGATACCCTGAACAATATGTCCAGTAAACAGAAGGACACCACAGGGGAAATGGCCAGGGTTATTGAGAATATTGGTCAGGCTACCGTGGATATTGCAGGACATACCCGGGAAACCAATGACAGTGTAGGCCATCAGATCAACAATATGGCCAGCATCAGCGGCTATGCCAAATCCCTGCTGATGGTGGCAGAGGAGCTGCAGCGGATAGCTGCCTCATTTAAGAAGTCCAATGAGCTGATTTTTGCTGTAAATCCATTTACCTCACCAGATAAGATAAGGGAAAGCTATATGCCTATTTTGTCCTTGGTGGCAAAGCAGATTGGCTACAAGGCCAGGACTATAATTGTAAATGACTATGAAGCCCTGGGTCAGGCATTGAAAAACGGAACTGCCGATGTGGGCTGGTTCTCACCGGCTGCCTATGTGTCTGCCAAAAGGGAAACCAATATTACGCCATTAGTAACACCTAAGCTGAATAATTCCACATCCTATACGGGCTATATCATCGCTAGGAAAGGCAGCGGCATTACCAAATTGGATGATCTCCAGGGCAAGAGCTTTGCTTTTGTAGACAAAAAGTCTGCTTCCGGCTATGTATACCCTAGGGCAGCTCTTTTGGCTGAGGGAAAGAATCCAGACACTTTCTTCGGCAGCACCAGCTTCCTGGGGAGCCACAACAAGGTTATTGATGCGGTTATTAATGGGGAGGTTCAGGCAGGTGCCACCTATTCTGATGCCTTTGAGGAGGCAGGAGCCAGGGCAGATGCCAATTTGGAGATTATCTTTATGACGGATCCTATTCCAAAGGATGCCATTGCAGCGGGGCCAAATCTGCCACAGGATGTCATCAAGTCCCTGACAGAGGCCTTCGAGAATATCATGAACAGCGGCAGCCAGTGCATAAATGCCATGAACAAGGCACATATTGATGGCTTTGTGGCAGCAGAGGATGCCAATTACGATGTAGTAAGAAAGGCTATTTCCAATTAAAAAACATTCAAGGACCTGCCTCATGGAGATGGGTCCTTTTTCTTTTGAGATATCATTTGCCATGAAATAATTTAGGGGTTATAAAATAGATATAGCCAATATATATCAATATATGGTAAAATATAGGAAGATTTGACTAGAAAACGTTTTAAATCGACTTTGTAATGGTGGGAAGAATAATGGAGAATGGAATGATTTCCTGGCTGTTAGCCAACCATGTTGAATCAGTACAACTATTGGACAGGGTAGTGGGGCCTGTTTTTTATCTTGTGCAAAACAAGGATTACATACGTATAGAAAGTGCTAACAGTGCCTTTGAGGAGCTTTTGGGGTGGCAGGGATACAACTGGCAGCAGGGGATGTATTTGGAGCATATGATACCTGTCAGAGAACGGAACAAGTTTTTTCGCAGCCTTCAGCAGGCATTAGAAAAGCAATGGCAGGATGTGAAGATATCTGTGGAGCTTCGGAAGCGTAGTGGCATGGTATTGAATTGCTCTGCCCATGTTTTCTGTATCAGCTCGACGACTCAAGAAAATAAATATCTAATCCGCCTTTATTATGACAGAGAGGCAAATATCAAGGATGCCCTCTTTATGGAGGCTCTGTGCCAAAGCAAGATTAACTGCTGGTACTGGGATATGAGCCAGGGGGCTATCAGCTTTTTTAACACAGATATACCTGCCGAAGCCTATGAAAAGGCTGATTTTATGAATGACTCCTATGTGTATATGGAAAATTTTCCTTACAGCTTTGAGGAATCTCTGGATTTTGTGGGAGAGTATCGCCAGGGCTTCAGGGAATTTATCAGGCAGCTGCTTTCCCCTAAGACCAAGGGAGATGTCTGTGCGGAATTTGCCTTTCAGGCAGATGCAGACCAGGTGGAATGGACAGCTTTCACTGCCCAGGTGGTGCGAAACGATGCCGGAATGCCGGAATATGCCATGGGAACCTGGAAGAATATTACCAAGGAAAAAATAGCCCAGCAGCAACAGCAGCATAATAGCTATTTGATGGGTTCCTTGATTAGAGATTCCATATATGACCTAACGGTAAATCTCAACAAGAATTTCTTTGTGGCAGATGATAGCCTGGAAAAATGGATGGGAGATACTAGGGTTCTGTCTGGATATTACGATTTGGCTGTACGGGAGCTGGCCTTGGACCGGGTAATCGAGGAGGACAGGCAGAAGTTCTTGGATTTCTTTGATGTGGAACATCTTCGCAGCCTGCAGGAGGACGAAAACTTCTCCATAGAATACCGTCGGCGGTTTCACGGCAAGGAAAATTGGTTCAGAACCACCATTAATATATTCAGTTTAGATGAATACACGGACAAGTGGATGTATGTGTTGGTTTATGATATTGATGCAGTGAAGCGGCGGGAGCTGATGTTGGAGCAGATGGCAGCTACTGATGCCCTGACTGGCTTGTACAACAGAGTACATTCATTGGAGCTGATGCGGCAGCATATTGAGGCAAATCCCCATAGGCCAGGGGCTATCGTATACATGGATTTGGATAATTTCAAAAGCGTCAATGATACCCTGGGCCATGCAGCAGGAGACAGTCTGTTGATCTGCGTGGCTGATGCCATGCGGCATTATTTTGGCAAGGATGCGGTGCTAGGACGCATTGGTGGTGATGAGTTTATCCTCATGTGCTACGATGCGGACAGTAACTGTGCCGGCCAGATGATGGATAATTTTGTGAATTATGTGGGAGGCAGATGCCGTGCAGAATGCCCATTCATAGATGTAACAGTTTCCCTGGGCTATGTGCTATATCCTGATTTTGGCAGGGATGTGGCTTCCCTAGCTAATCTGGCAGATAAGGCATTGTATCTGGCCAAGCGACATGGCAAGAACATGGCTGTGGAATATCAGTCATAGAAAGTAGAAATCAAATTTAATTTGCCATAGAATAATCTAAGGTTTATAATGACACTGTTAAACACTGGCCTGAGAGCCGGTCAAAAAAATGTCAGAGTTGACCGCAGGGCTTTTTTGCTTTGCGGTTTTTCTGCGTTAGGAGGATTTATATTGTCAAATGTATCGAGCAAAGCAAAGGGCAAAAGCCCTATGCTGAAAAACACCATGTGGATTGCCCTGGGCCTGGTGCTGGGCGTGGTGGTAGGACTTATTATGCCGGATGCCTTGTATACCCCAATGAGTGTTATGGCATCACTGTACATGTCAGCCCTGAAGATGATGATTTTTCCAATGGTTTTTTGTAGTGTGGTCATGGGTATCATGGGCATTGGTTCCATTGCCAAAACCGGTAAAATCGGCTTTCAGTCAATTTTATGGTTTACAGCCACCACAGTGCTGGCCTCTGGCTTGGGGCTGGTGCTGCCAAGGCTGCTGCATCTAGGGGAAGGAGCCACCATTACCGCTACTGATACAGTAGTGGAGGCGGTACAGTTCAAGAGCATCTTGGATACTGTCCAGAATATTATCCCATCTAATCCAATTGGTGCCTTTGCCGAAGGAAATATGTTGCAGGTATTGGCATTTTCTGTAATCATGGGCCTGGCCTGTCTTTCCTTAAAGGAAAAGGCAGAAGGCTTTGTAAAGTTTTGTGAGAGCCTAAATGAAATCTGCATCTGGGTAGTTACCAAGGTTATGTATTTTACACCTGTTGGCGTATTCTGCTGTATTGCTACGGTTATGTATACCAACGGCACAGAAACCATGGTGCAGTTGGCCCAGGTTATGGTTGCCCTGTATGTTACTTATTTCCTTTATGCTGTTGTTATATATGGTGGATTGGTACAGTTCGTAGGAGGCTGTTCAGTAGGCAAGTTCTTTACGGCTATTGCTCCAGCAGGGCTTAACGCTTTTTCCACCTGCTCATCTAATGCTACCTTGCCGATTTCCATGGAATGTGCTACCAAGGAGTTGGAGGTACCAGAGGAAATTGCCTCCCTTACATTGCCTTTGGGAGCTACCATCAATATGGATGCAGTTTCTATCGTCATGTCCTTTATGATAACCTTCTTTGCCAGTGCACTAGGCATAGAGCTGTCCATCGGTACCATGATTACGGTACTTATAGCAAACACCTTGTTGAGCATCGGTACTCCAGGTGTACCGGGAGGTGCAATAGCAGCCTTTGCAGCATTGGCACCTATAGCAGGATTGCCAATAGAGCTGATTCTAGGTGTGTATATTTCCGTAAATACATTGGCTGATATGGGAGCTACCTGTGTCAATGTTGTGGGAGATTTGGCATGTGCGGTTATTATCAAGCGGATTTTGGGCAAAGATAAGGGCGGTCAGGCTGTAGTGTAAATAGATATTCTTAGATTAATAAGTGCAGGGAGTGTACCCACGTCGATATAAGAGCGAG
>CAVFWX010000029.1:0-17050 GCA_963626225.1 Anaerotignum sp. | reverse complement strand
ACCGGTATGGGATGTGATGGCGCAGCAGGGATGAAGAAGATAAAGAAAGCAGGGGGCTGTGTAATTGCAGAGGCAGAGGAGACCTGCGTTGTATATGGTATGCCAAAGTCCGTTGTGGAGGCCGGCATTGCAGACGATGTGCTGCCGGTAGGACAGATAGCAGATGCTATCATGAAAAGAGTTAGGAATTAATCAAATCAGGGGGAATAGAAATGGAAACAAACCAGTACATGGAGATGTTTTTGGATGAGTCTCGGGAACATTTGCAGTCGCTGAACGATGGCCTGCTGGGCCTGGAAAATGCTCCGGAGGATTTGTCTGTCCTTAATGAGATTTTCCGCAATGCCCATACATTGAAGGGCATGTCCGCCACCATGGGCTATACCAAGACTGCAGAGCTGACCCACGATATGGAGAACCTTTTGGATATGCTCCGTAAGGAACAGCTGAAGGTCAGCGAGGAGATTATTGATGTAATCTTCAAGTGCGTAGATGCTCTCCAGGAAATGATCGAAAACATCGGCAACGGCGATGGCGAGGATGCAGTGGATGTATCTGAGCTGGTACGTATGGTCAATGCCATTGCCAAAGGGGAGCCTATTGCCCAGGCCGAAGCAGAGGCTTCAGGAGCAGCGGCACCAGCTGCAGTCGTTGGTACTAAGGCACCTGAGGGCGGCGAGCTGAATGATACTGACTTGATGGTTATCAAGGAAGCCAAAAACAGTGGTTTGGTTCCATATTGGGTCCATGTAGAGATTGCAGAGACCTGTTTGCTGAAATCCGCTCGTTCTTACATGGTTATGAATGTGCTGGATGAGCTGGGAGATGTTATCAAGTCTGTTCCTCCAACCCAGGATTTGGAGCAGGAAAAATTTGACCGCAGCTTTGATGTGTGCCTGGTAACAGATGCGGAGGCAAAGAAGATAGAGGACGGAGTTTCCTCCATTTCTGAAATTACGGCAGTAAAGGCTACGGAGATTGTGCTGGAAGAGAAGAAGCCGGAGCCAAAGCCAGTGAAGGAAGTCGCACCAGTAGCTAAAGCTGCTCCTGCTGCGGCACCAGCCAAGCCAGCAGCAAAGCCAGCAGCAGCCAAGGCAAAGGCCAATGACAAACACGACAAGAAGGCCCATGTAGGTGGACAATCTGTTCGTGTGGATATAGAAAAGCTGGATACCCTGATGAACCTGGTAGGTGAGCTTGTTACCAACAAGGTACGTCTGGAGCAGATTGGCATGACCCATCGTCTGACAGAACTAACAGAGACCCTGGAGCAGATGGATCGGGTAACTACTGATTTGCAGTCCGTAGTTATGAAGGTAAGAATGGTGCCTGTAAGCCAGGTATTTAACCGCTTCCCTCGCATGGTTCGTGACCTGGCCAAGGAGCTGAACAAGGATATCAACCTTACCATTGAGGGTGAGGACACAGAGCTGGATCGTACCGTTATTGATGAAATCGGCGATCCACTGATGCATCTGCTCCGTAATTCCCTGGATCATGGTGTAGAGCATCCTGATGACCGTGAAGCAAAGGGCAAGCCTCGTACCGGTGAGGTTGGCTTGATTGCCCGTCATGAGGGCAACAATGTTGTCATCATGGTTACAGATGACGGCTCCGGCATCAATGCAGACAAGATTCGCAACAAGGCTGTAGAAAAGGGCATGATTAGCCGTGAGGATGCAGATGCTCTGCCAGATGCTGATGCTGTTCGCTTGATTTTTCTGCCAGGCTTCTCCACTGCTGAAACCATTACTGACGTATCCGGACGTGGCGTAGGCATGGATGTTGTCCGCAGCAAGATTGAGTCCTTGGGTGGCCATGTAGATGTGGAAACCAAGATTGACGAAGGCTCTGTATTCAAGATTAAATTACCTCTGACCTTGGCCATTATCCAGGCTATGCTGGTAAAGGTGCAGGATGAGATGTATGCTATTCCTCTGGGTTCCATTGACAGCACCTTGAATATTACTCCTGATGATATCAAGACTGTCCAGAACAAGGAGGTTATTGTCCTCCGTGGCCAGATTATTCCTATTGCCCGTCTCAATGAGGTGCTCAGCGTGCCTCAGGGCCAGTCCAATGAGGAAGATGATATCTTCGTAGTTGTTGTCCATGTAGGGGATCACAAGATAGGCATTGTGGTAGACAATCTTATTGGACAGCAGGAAATCGTAATCAAGACTTTAGGCAAGCTGTTGTCCGGCCTGAAGATGTTGGCTGGTGCTACTGTCCTGGGTGATGGCCATGTGGCTATGATCCTGGATGTTAGTGCGTTGATGTAATCGAGGGGGGACGGAAAATGGCTAAGGATGATCAGGTTATTGCTGACGAGGTTCAGGTTGTTGCTTTTAAGCTGAGAAACGAGGAATACGGTTTTAGTATTCTCAATGTACAGGAAATCAAAGGACTTACGGATATTACTAGAGTTCCTTTTGCCCCTGACTTTATCAAGGGCGTTATCAATCTCCGGGGCAGCGTACTGCCGGTTATTGACCTCAAGAGAAGGCTGGGGTTGGAGGATACGCCGTATACCTCCAATACCAGGATTGTCATTGTTCAGTATGAGGATGTTTCTGTAGGCATGCTGGTGGATGCTGTCACTGAGGTACGCACCATCAATGGTGAGGATTTTGATACGACCAGGTCCATTACCGCCAGCAATGACAGTGGATCCAAGTTTATTTCGGGCATTGGCAAGGTTGACGGCAGGCTGATTATTCATTTGAACATCAGCGAGATTATCGGATTAAGCGGCGAGGAATAATGCCTTGCCTGTTGGATAGATTGGTGGGATGAGAGAAATGTCAGATGATATTGCAAGCCTTTCTGCAGCCCAGATGGATGCACTGCGGGAAATAGGCAATGTAGGTGCTGGTAATTCTGCCACAGCCCTGTCGCAGATTATCAATCGCCGCATAGATATGGAAGTACCAAGGGTTTCTATTGTGCCATTGGATGAGGTTCCGGAGCTGGTGGGAGGACCTGATACCCTGGTGGTTGGCGTATTCCTACGGGTATACGGCAAGGCACCAAGCAATATTTTGTTCCTGCTGCCAAAGGATAGTGCCTTTTATCTGGTAGATATGCTTATGGGCAAAAACCATGGAGATACCAAGAAGCTGGACTTTATGGAGGAGTCTGCCCTGATGGAAATAGGTAATATCCTGTCTGGAGCATATCTTAATGCACTGTTTAATTTTACCAACATTTCTCTCCTGCCATCTATTCCGGCCTTGGCCATGGATATGGCAGGAGCTATTCTCAGCATTGTGCTGGTGCAGCTGGGGCAGATGGGTGACCATGCCCTGGTTATTGAGACAGAGTTCAAGACTGATGATGACGGCATTAGGGGACATTTCTTCCTGGTGCCTGATCCAGGCTCATTGGAGACTATATTAGCAGCTGTGGGAGTGGAGTAATATGGCGGAATTGATTAAGGTTGGCATGGCCGACTACAAGGTAGGCCGTGCACCAGCCACACTGATAAGCTATGGACTAGGCTCCTGCATCGGCATTTCCCTGTATGATCCCCAGACTAAGATTGGCGGCTTGCTGCACATCATGCTGCCAGACAGCAGCAAGTCCCGTTCCAATGAGAACAGGGCCAAATTTGCCGATACGGGAATTGCAGATATGCTGCAGGAACTGCAGAAAATGGGTGCGGTAAAATCCAGATTGGTAGCCAAGCTGGCAGGGGGTGCCCAGATGTTTGCCTTTGCCAACGCTTCGGATATCATGCGGGTGGGAGTACGCAATGTGGAAGCCTCCAAAGCGATACTGAAAAGCCTGTCTATTCCTATTTTAGGAGAAGATACGGGTAAAAACTATGGACGTACTGTCCAGATAGACCTGTCTACCGGTGTATATACCGTAAAAACCATAGACAAGGGAAATAAGGAAATCTAATATGCTTGATATTTGTAAGTTGACAGCAGCATTGGTCTTTGCAGCTATTGCCGGCCTTACGGCAATGGCTGCAGGGCTGATGGGGGATGTCCGTATATCCGTGATTCTCATGCGGACAGCTGGTGTTTTTTTAGTTACCGGTGTACTGGTGTATATCGGTGTTTTTCTGTTTGAAAGGCTAGGGTATGGCCGGCTGATTAAGGACACGGAGGAGGCTCTGGCGGACATTAAGACCCAGGACCAGATAGCTGCCATTAGGGAGGATATCCAGAATGAGGCAGGGGAACTGACAAAGGAAGTTGAAGAACAGACTAATCATAAGCCTGAAGCCCAGGACGATGGCTTTGCTCCCCTGAATACGGATTCCCTGAGGAAGGTGACCGGCAGTTCCGAAGGCTAGCAAAAATGCAATGGTGGTGAAGCATGGTGGATATGGACAATAAATCAGTTGATGATATAGATGACTTGTGGCAGGCCTATGGCCGTAGCCACAGCATTGATATACGCAATCAGCTGGTGGAACACTATTTGCCACTGGTAAATATTATTGCTGGCAGGATAGCCATGAGCCTGCCGCCTCATGTTGATAGGGATGACTTGATTATCAGCGGATATTTTGGCCTGATGGATGCGGTGGCCAGATATGATATTGACAGAGGAAATAAATTTGAAACTTATGCCGGTGTACGCATCAGCGGGGCCATGAAGGATGATCTTCGTTCCAGAGACTGGATATCCGTGTCCCTGCGGCAAAAAATCCGCAAATATGAAACGGCTGTCACCAGCTTGGAGGGAAAGCTAGGCAGGGCCGCTACTGATGAGGAGCTAGGAGAAGCTCTGAATATGAGTGTGGAGCAGGTGCATCACCTGGAGCAGCAGATTAATGCTGCAACCATTATCCCCCTAGGGGAATATATGAAGTCTGAGGCTGCAACAGCCATGGATGTGAATCCTCATAGCAGTGCCGAATATATAGAGCTTAGGGAAACCCTTATCAAGGCACTAGATGAGCTAAACGATAAGGAAAGATTGGTAGTTTCCTTATACTATTACGATGAACTTACCATGAAGGAAATAAGCCTGATAATGCATTTATCAGAGGCACGTATCTGCCAGCTCCATACCAAGGCAATGTTTAAGCTGCGGGGGTTTTTGGCCAATATAGACGGCCTTTGATATTTTTGTATATAGATGTCCAATACCCTTATCCGCACAGGTAAAGGGGTTTTGTAAAACAACCAGGGGGACTGTACATGGATGAGCACAAGGATGACAATATAGAAGTACATAAGGTTATTGCAAAAATTGGAGGAGCCAAGGAAGGCTATCTCTTTGAATTCTGTTCTGATGGTGTTTTCCTGACAGTTTATCCCCGGGAAGATGTAGGCCTCATGTTTGAGATGTCAGATATGCGGCGAATACTGAAAAGATTCAATGCCTTTGATTATGATGTCAAGGCTATGACAGAAACCCTGAAGGAGCATACAGGCCAGCCAGTGCGGCTAGGCAAGGAATTTACCATACCCAATGATATTGACGAGGATTCTAAGGAAGATGTGGAGCAGGAGCATCTTCAGGAGCATGTGGAATATGGCAAGGTAATTGTAGATGTAGCCAAGGACAAGCTCTCTGCTATCGTGCGGTTTGAAATCGGTAGCAAGCAGACTGTGCCAACCGTGGATATGATAAATGAGGCTCTGGCTATAAAGAATGTTACCTATGGCATAGATGCCGAGGCGGTGCAGGAGGCCCATGATAATGCCAGAACTACCATTGTGGCATGGGGACAGGCTCCTATTAACGGCACAGATGCAGCCATTATTCGTAAATTTAATGTGGGAGAAAAAGGCGTGCCAGTGGTTGATGAGCACGACAGGGCTGACTATAAGAATTTGAATATGTTCCTCCGGGCGGTGAAAGGACAATTGCTGGCGGAGCGGATTCCCCATACCAAGGGAGTACCTGGCGTCAATATCCATGGTGACAGGATTCCTGCCAAGAATGGCAAGCCGAAACCTCTACCGAATGGCAGAAATACTATTGTTCAGGAGGAAAATTTTGTTATTGCCGACATGGATGGACAGATTGTGGATAAGGGCAATAAAATAGATGTAGATCCACGTTTGGAAATCAAAGGCGATGTAGGCATGGCTACTGGCAATATTGATTTTGACGGTGCTGTAACCATTCTAGGCAGCGTGGAGGCAGGCTTTATAGTAAAGGCCAGCGGAGATATTGAGATTTCTGGCATGGTTAGTGGTTCCAATGTTGAAGGGGGCAATATCTTCATCAAGGGCGGTGTCCGGGGCATGAACCGAGGAACCATCAAGGCTAGGGGGGATTTTCGGGCTGCCTTTGCAGAGAATGCCGATATAGAGGCTGGCGGGGACATCTTTATCCAGGATGTTGCCATGCATTCCACTATTCGGGCAGGGCATCATCTGATTATGGATGAGGGCAAGGGGCAGATAACTGGTGGCAATATAGCTGCTGGTGAGGAAATCCGTGCCAAATGCATCGGCAATGAGGCAAATGTCATTACCCGCCTTAGCGTAGGTGTGAACCCAATGCTGCAGAAGGAATACCAGCAGGTACTGAAGGAATATAATGAATCCAAGAAACGGCTGGAGATGCTGAACAAGACACTGGCCACCTTGGGGAAGCTTGACATGAGCCTGCTGCCCCCAAACAAGGTGGAGCAGCTGAATAATTTGGTACGTTCCCAGTTTCCTTTGGCAGGCAAGGTGGAACGCAGCGAAAGAAAGCTAAATGAAATCAATGAAGAGTTGCAGAAGATGCAGTCCGGCAAGGTGCGGGTGCAGGATATCATGTATCCGGGAGTCCGCATGAGCATCAATTCCATTATGAAAAATGTGCAGGTGAAGGAAACCCATTGCACCCAGTACGTCAAGGATGATTTCATTGTAGTAGGAGCTTATTGATAATAATGCTGATGAGCAGATACGAGGCGATGACTTATGGATTTTGCACCAATGAATATGCGTATGGTGGCACCACAGGCGGCAGATGTAGGACAGATGCAGCATAATATGAACCAGCAGGCGGCATTGCAGCACGATATGAAGACCTTGGAGCAAAAGCAGCTGATAGAGAGGCAACAGAGCCAGGTCCGCACCAAGGATGATGCCGAGGGGGAGAAAATCAAGGAAAATCCCGAGAGGCAGAAAAATGGCGGCAAGGAGAGAGGCCCTAGAAAGCGTAAATCTCCCAAGGAAATCATGGAGGCGCTGGAAGGTGCTGAGGAAAACCAGGAACCGCCTATGGCAGTGGACCAGTATCGGGGCCACCGCATAGATATCAGCTGCTAAAACAGTCACAAAAACTAGAGTGCATGGGGATCCTCATGCACTTTTTTCGATGTATTGCAGATTTGGACGGAGTGAAATATGACAACAGAAATAATTGGATTCATTATTATAATTGGAGCTGTTATTGCTCTGCTGGCAAGGCATCATCTCAACAAGGCAGAAGATGATCCAGAGGTGCTGGAAGCAGCCACAGGCCGCCTTCGCTATGAGTTGGAGCAGGCAGCAGATGAGATTATCAGCCGCATGACGGAGCATGTGGACAGACTTGAAAAAATGCTTCGGGAGGCAGACTACAAGGCACAGCTGCTGCAACAGAAAATAGACTATTTGGAAGCATTGCAGGCTGGAGCACAGCCAGCAGCTCCTGCACCACAGGTAAAGCCACAGACTGGGCAATATCAGTCGCCAGAGGAAACGATTCAGATATCTAAGATTAGACAATCACAACAGGCAAAACCAGCTGCTATGGATATGAGCACCTCAGACGAAAAGGCCTGGGAGCTTATCAGGGAAGCCTCAATGAAGCTGGAGGCTCAGTACGAAGCCCAGTCCAACACCATGCAGGCAGTACAGCAGTCAGACTCCCTGCAGCAGGCAGTGGATATCCAGACTGGCAATATAGACAATCTAGTTAGCGGCAGTAGCTACGCTCCAGTTGTCCATGAACCACCAAAGCCATCAGAGAGTACAGCACGACCTAGCACTATGATAGAGACAGCAGAGCAGGGGCTGGATACAGAGGCTGCCACCAGGCAGGCAAGGGAAATGCTGGCTCAGGGCTATGAGGTGGAGGAAATCGCCCAGGCAACAGGCCTTGGCATAGGTGCAGTCCACCTTATCCGCCAGCTTCAGGGTAGGAAATAGGCAATATTTATGGATGAAGGAATTTTTATCAAAAATTCTTATAAATTTACTTGACAAAATATCCCTATTCATGTATTATACTACTTGTGCATGGGGGCGTAGCTCAGCTGGGAGAGCGCTTGAATGGCATTCAAGAGGTCAGGGGTTCGATCCCCCTCGTCTCCACCATATACAGTATAGCAGAGGATTTACATTTGTAAATCCTTTTTCTTTTGCAAAAAAACTGTCCATTGCAGTGGACAGATTAACGATATAAAATCCACTTCTAAATGCTATAATAATATCAGCTAATCAATATGGAAGGAGTGAAAACATGAAGGGTAGGGAACGGGAGGAACGGCTGGTACATCTGCTGGTAAGGCAGCAGGGATTTGTGACTGTAGCGGAAATAGCAGAGGATCTGGAAATATCTGCCAAAACCCTATATCGCATGGTAAAGAAGCTGAATGACGAGGGGGAAAGTCAGCTTATCGAAGCGGAAAAGGGCAAGGGAATACGGCTTAATTATGAGGCATATCTGGCAAGTCCCTTCAACAGCAAGAAAAAACAGGAAAAGAAAAGCGTTTATTACAATTTTTCCCCAGTGGAGCGGCGGCTCCATGTGGTGAAGGAATTGCTTTTCCAGGCACCATTGTCCCTGCGGGAGGATCATCTCTTTAGCAGATATTATCTCAGCCCATCTGCCATCTACACGGATCAGGACAGCATCAGCAAGCTATTGGAAAAGCACGGGCTGAAGCTGCAGAAAAACGATGGTAGGCTGATGATATCCGGCCCGGAGAAAAATATCCGCACCTTGCTGATTGAGATCATGGCAAAGCTAAATCTCATCAATTTTGAGGATTTGAGTGATATTTCTGTGGGCTTCAACAAGGCGGCACTAAGATTTGTCATCAATCAGCTGGAATTTATCGAAAAGGAAATTGACAGCCTGATTCCGGCACCTTACAATATAAATCTAATGACCCATTTATATGTGCTGCTAGAAAGAGCTGGCAAGGGCGGTGTAGACAGAGCTGCTGAGGTTGATGAGGCTAAGTTGAAGCATGACCGATATTATGCCATAGCAGCCAAGGTTGCTGCTAATATGGAGGGATATCTCTGCAGGCAGCTGCCACTTTCTGAAACTGCCAATATTTGTGCATATCTCAACGGTTCCAGGGTGGAAAAGGGAGAGGACGCTCCAGCACCATATACTGTGTCTGATGAGGTTATGGAAATAACCAATTTTTACATCAAAATGTTTTTTGAGGCCATGGACATAAATACGGCAGGTTCAGCAGGGGATTTGCCGGGGCTGGCCAGCCATATCAAGCCTTTGCTGAACAGGCTTAGGACAGGTCTGACAGTGAAGAATCCTCTTTTGGAGGATATCTGCCAGGAATATGGGGACACTTTTGAAATTGTCAGGGAAATATCACAGCAGGCATCAGCTAGATTTGCCTTGCCGGAGATTGATGACGATGAAAATGGCTTTATCACCTTGTATTTTGCCAGATACCTGGAGCAGCATCCCCATAAGGTAAGAACCTTGATTATTTGCACTACAGGCCTGGGAACCTCAGAACTGCTAAAAACCAAGGTAGCCAGGTTTTTCCCGGAGATGGAGGTTATTGGCACGGCTGCTACTGGCTCCATTACCAAGGAGCGTATCCAGGCAGAGCAGGTGGATATGATCTTGACCACAGTGGGATTACAGCAGGATTGGGGTGTGCCTGTGGTATTGGTCAATACCCTGTTCATAGACAGGGACAAGCAAAATGTCCGAAAGGCCTTGAAAGCTTTACAGGGAGATAGTTGATATGCTGTTTATAAATGCCAAAACAGGTAGCTCCAAGGAGGAGCTTTTTGCCAATATGCTGCAGGAGGTACAGGAGCAGCATGGCATACCTGTGGAATTAGCCAACCGCCAGCAGGAGCTGGTGCAGGTTCTCATGTCTAGGGAAAAAATCGGTGATACCTGTGTAGCACCGGGTATAGCCCTTGCCCATGCTATCTTTGCAGATATAAAAAGGGTTTTTCTGGTAGCAGGGATACTGGACAAGGCCATGAACTGGGACGGAGAAAATCAGGTAAGGCTTGTCTTTATGCTGGTAATTCCCGGCAAGCTAGATGAAGCAGGCACTGCCATGACCAAGAAGCTTATGTCAAATTTGGCAGATGATGATATTGCTGCTGCCATGGCAGAGGCTAATACGCCGTCAGAGCTGAAACAGTTCTTTTCAAAAGCTTAATAATATGATTTTATATAGGAAGTGGCTTGCTAGGAGACACTTCCTATATTTTTTTCTAATATTGTCCAATGTCCATTGCAATGGACAGCCTAAAATGACCACAGTTATGGACATTTCAGGATAAATAAATACCATACAAGCTGCTATAATAGAATCATCAAAGGAAAGCAATTGACTAGTCAAAAAACAGAGAAATAAAATAGGAGGCAGAATATGGCTGAGGAAAAAAGTGTATTGGATGTAATAGATTTGCAGACTGTTCTTCCACATCTCCAGGCTGCCAACAAGGAAGAAGCCTTGGAGCAGATGGCAGCAGCCTTGGAAAAGGCTGGCTACCTGAAGGATGCAGCTGGATTCCTGAAGGATGTATATATCCGTGAGCAGGAGGGCTGCACAGGCATTGGGGGCTATATAGCAATCCCTCATGGCAAAAGCGAGGCTGTTGCCAAAATCGGTGTGGCCATTGCTACCATCAACGAGGAAATTGAGTGGGAAACCCTTGATGACAATGGCGTCCGGGTAATTGTGCTCTTTGCTGTAGGCAATGACCAGGAGGGAGCTAATGAGCACCTGAAGCTTTTGGCAATGTTTGCCCGCAAGCTGGGCCGTGAGGAAGTAGTGGAAGCACTGCTCAAGGCAGATACAGCAGAGGATGTAAAGGACGCATTCAAGTATTGATTTCAAAACAGTAATTAAGAAGTATCGTATTATAGAGGAGGATTTATCATGAACATCGTTGGAGTATCTGCCTGCACCGTAGGCATTGCCCATACCTATATTGCCCAGGAAAAAATCGAGGCTGCTGCAAAGAAGGCTGGGGACAACATCAAAATGGAAACCCAGGGTACCATCGGCATCGAGAACAAGCTGACAGATGCAGAAATCGCAGCTGCTGATGTAGTTCTGCTGGCTGTGGATGTACAGATTAGCGGCGAAGAGCGTTTTGCCGGCAAGAAGGTAGTAAAGGTACCTACTCAGGTAGCCATCAAATCTCCAAACAAGCTTATTGCCAAGCTCCACGAGCTGGCCTAAGGCAAATTCATCTAGCAACAATATATGGCTGTAATGGCTCTGCTCCTAGGGGAGCAGGCCACTAGGGTACAGCTATAGGTATAATGATAACAATAAGTTATAAGATAATAATAATTAGCTATAAAAGGGGTAAGTAAAAATGACAATGCAAGAGCTTTGGAAAGCAGCAAATCCTAAGGGACATTTGCTGACAGCCATATCCTTTCTGATTCCGGTAGTATGCGGTGCAGGTTTCATCATTTCCATCGGTATGTCCCTGGGGGGAACTGTTCAGGACGGTCTGGTAGCAGGACAGTTTGACCTGTGGCAGGCCATGGCTACCATGGGTGCCAAGGCACTGGGGCTGCTGCCTGTAGTTATTGCCATCGGTATTGCCGGTTCTATTGCTGGCAAGCCTGGTGTAGCACCTGGTATGGTAGTGGGCTTGGCAGCCAATGCTATCAGTGCTGGCTTTATTGGCGGTATGCTGGGCGGCTATGTAGCCGGTTATCTCTGCCTGGGCATCATCAAGTATTTCAAGGTTCCTAAGTGGGCCAGAGGCCTGATGCCTACCTTGATCGTACCATTCCTAGGTTCTCTTATCAGCGGTCTTGTTATGGTTTACATCATTGGTACTCCAGTAGCTGTCTTTACTGATGCTTTGACAGGTTTCCTGAAGAACATGGGCACATCCTCCAACCTGGTAATGGGCATGATAATCGGTGCCCTCTGTATCGTAGACTTTGGCGGCCCTATCAACAAGACTTGCTTTGCCTTTGTACTGACCCTTCAGGCCCAGGGCATCAATGAGCCTGTAACAGCTTTGCAGCTGGTAAATACTGCTACTCCTATCGGCTTTGGTCTGGCTTACTTTATCGGCAAGCTTCTGGGCAAGAACATCTACACCAAGGTAGAGCTGGAAACCCTTAAATCTGCCGTGCCAATGGGTGCTGTAAACATTGTAGAGGGTGCTATCCCTATCGTTATGAATGATGTAGTCCGTGGTATTTCAGCTGCTGCTATTGGTGGTGCCTGCGGCGGTGCCGTAACCATGGTATTTGGTGCAGATGCCAGCGTACCTTTCGGTGGCTTCCTGATGCTGCCAACCATGTCCAATCCTATGGCTGGCTTTATGGCACTGGTAGTGAATATCCTGGTAACAGGTACTGTTTACGCCTTGATTAAGAAGAATGCCGTAGAGGAAGTTGTTGTGGACGATGCCGAGGACGAGGAAGATATCGACCTGGGAGACATCAAGATCAGCTAATAAGCAGAAAGGACTATAACTATGGAACAGCATATACATATTTCACCATCCCTCATGACCATGGATCTGGACAAATTCGGAGAACAGCTCAGGTTCTTGGATACCAAGGTAGATTCCTTCCATATTGATATTATGGATGGACATTTTGTACCAAATCTTAGCCTGTCTCCATGGTTTCTCCAGGAGGCCAGGAAGCTTACAGACAAAGAAATGTCTGCTCATCTCATGGTAACTGACCCAACCTTCTGGGTGCAGGAGCTGATTAATGTAAAATGCGATGTAATCTGTTTCCCAGCAGAAAATACCAATGGCATTGCCTTCAGGCTTATTGACCAGATTCACGATGCAGGGCTAAAGGCTGGCGTGGTGCTGAACCCTGAGACTCCTCTCAGCGTAATCGAGCCATATCTGGACCTTTTGGACAAGGTAACCATCATGACTGTGGATCCTGGCTTTGCCGGACAGAGATTCCAGGTCAAGATGCTGGACAAGATTGTGGAGCTCCGCAAACTCCGGGAGGAGCATCCAGAGTATCACTATGAGGTTGAGCTGGATGGCTCTACCAACAAGGCTCACTGGAAGGCAATATATGACTCCCGTCCTGATGTATATATCATCGGTCGCAGCGGTCTCTTTGGCCTCTGTGATGATATTGAGGACTCCTGGAACCAGATGGTTGCCGAATTTGAGGAAACCACTGGCAGAAAATTCTCCTAACTAAATCAATACCTCATCTCCCCTATGAATAAATCCCCTGTTGATATGCTGTGTTCTGTATATCAGCAGGGGATTTTTTATGTTGTGCTAGCTAAAAGAAGAGGCTGGCAGGAGGGAAGCCTGTCAGCCTGGTAAAATGGTATGTAAAATTAAGGGAAATGGCAATTATGAAATTTCGCCAGCCTGCACAGGATCCTCTTTTTTGAGGGTCAAGGCACAGAATACAGTGACTACAGCGACTATAATGCCCATTATCAAATAAGTCTGCTGGAAGCCAATCTGATCATACATGGTACCGGCAATGGAAGAAATAAAGAACACAGAAATCTGCTTGGCAAAATTGGATGAAAATGCATAGACAGTGGCATAAAGCCGCAGATCAAAGGCACCAGCAATGTATTTCATAATAGAAATCAGAAGCAGTGGCATTTCCAAACCTGCAAGGAGACGCAGGACGATAATCAAGGTAAGGTTTGGTACAAGGGCAGATCCAAGAATACGCAGAGCTAGGATTATGCCGTAGGCAATCAGGCCGTTTCTGGAACCAATTTTATTGATTATCCATGGCATAGGAATCATAAGTACAAATTCCAAGGCAATCTGGGAACTGGTCATATAGCTATAAGCCAAGGTACCCTCGTCAGCAACTTCAAAGAATGACTTGAAGAAGATAATGAACTGCTGGTCAAAAACATCATAGATAGCAGATGTGCCAATATAAAACAGGGAGAGAATCCAGAAATTTCTCATTTTGAAAATAGAAGAAATCATTTTCCAGTCAAACTGAGTGGAAGTGTCCTGCCCGCTAACTGCAGAGATATTTTCCATATTGATTTTGGTGCTAAAGAGCAGGCAGCAGGTCAATAATGTGGCAGCAGCTGAGCAGGCCCAGAAAATAGCATTAGGATTCCAGAGGAAAAGCTGACCGCCAGCTAGGGAAGCAGCTGCACCTGCCAAGGAGCCTCCAATACGGGAATGGCCGTATTCAAATTTGTTGGTGAGGCTGGCACGCTGGATATATTGCTCAATAACAGAAACGCCGCCGTTAAGAATAAAGCTTAGATATATGCCTGTTGCCAGAGCAGCAGCTGTATGGCCTACCTCCAGCAGAGGATGAAATACCCATTGAAAATAAGGTCCCACAAAAATCATGCCAATGGCAATAATCAGTACCAGGGTCTTTTTCATCAAAAGCTTGTCAGAAATAATGCCAAATACTGGCTGGAAAAGCAAAGATACACCAGCCATCATGGAGAATACGAAACCAGCTTCAACACCATTAAAGCCAGCTTCCTGTTCAAGCCATAGAGTCAGATAACCAAAGACAATAGCCCATGTAAAGAAATAAGAGAAATGAGTAACAGGAAAGCCCCAAAAATTCTTTCCTGATGATGCGTTCATTGTATTTTCCATATCTATGTACACCCCTTCATAGAATATTCAAAATTACTTTTGTTCCATCTGCCTTGTTTCTGCTACCGGATGACCAAAATCCGGGAATCCATTTGCCTGCCAGCTGATAGGCTGTACCCGTGTATGACGGTTTGGATCATATAATGGATCACCGGTAATTTCGGTGTAATTCCTGGCATGATATACCAACAAATCTTCAGAATCATCCTCAGATTTTGTAAAGCAGCTATGGCCTGGACCATATATATGATTCTCATAAGAGGTAACGAAAACTGGCTTTGGCTGCTTTGTCCAAGAAGCAGGATTCAGCAAATCGCTGTCCTCATCAGCCGTCAACATGCCAATACAATAGTTTTCATCTGTGGCACTAGCAGAGTAGGTGAGGAATACCTTGTGATTTTTGATAAGAACAGCAGGTCCTTCATTGACCCAAAATATCTTTGTTTCCCAGTCAAATTCAGGTTTTGATAAAAGAACAGGCTTAGTTTTTAGGGTCCAAGGATTTTCCATTTCAGCAATATAAAGATTGGAATGGGACTCATCACAAACAGCCCTATCCTCCTGTGCCCATATATAATAAAGTTTGTCTTTGTATTCAAAGGCGGTAGCATCCAGAGAAAAGGTTTCCAGACCAGTTTTGATTTGTCCCTTTTCTGTCCAATCAGGTGTCAGAGGATTTTCATTAGGGTTTTCAATAACAAACATACGATGATTGAAGGTAATGCCTGTCACTTCGTCATTTGGGGCAGCGGCAAAATAGATATACCACTTGCCTCTCAAGTAATGGATTTCCGGTGCCCAGATGAGATGACTCATTTCACCATCAATATGGCAATGCCATGCTACATAAGGTTCGGCAGTGTCCAGTCCTGCTAAGGTAGGAGAACGACGAATTTCTATCCTGTCATATTCCGGTACGCTGGCGGAAAAATAATAGTATCCATCAGTATGCTTGTAAATAAATGGGTCTGCACGCTGGAATACCAACGGATTTGGATATAGGTTTTGCATAAAATCCCCCTCTTTCCTAATTAAGATAAAACTTAATTAGATGCAATAATAAAGATAATACTTTAATACCTTATGTATAGTAATATACTAGTTTATTGTATTATTGTCAACAAGTTTTTTATTAATTTATCTGATTGCTTTTATGATATCGTATAAAACCCATTGACAAAATTCCAGAACATTCTAGTATTTTATGATTGTATCTGATATAATTAAGGAAATACTTTATTAAAGGAGTCGTGCTATGCGGGAATTATTTACACAGGAGGAAATAGCTGTTTTTTCTAAGGCTTTGTCCTCAAAGCTTAGAATAGAAATTTTGCGATACTTAGCAGTTCATCCAGGTGCCAGCATGATGGAGTTGGCAGATATTTTTCAGGTAAGCCGGGCTGCTATAACACAGAATATACGCCAGCTAAATGAAGCCGGGCTGGTGGAATTTGGACAGTCTCCTGACGATAGCGGGGCACGCAAATCCTGTTTTTTGCTGGAGCAGGGATTTCTGCTAAACCTAGGCCGTCCTATCCAAAAGCAGAAGATATATTCAACGGAAATGCCTATAGGGCAATATATCAATTACCGAATTATGCCGACCTGCGGTATAGCTACGACTGAAAAGCTAATTGGCAATGTAGATGATCCAGCTTTTTTTGCAGATCCTCAGAGAGTTAATGCCGGTATATTGTGGTTTGGATCTGGATATGTTGAATATAGGCTGCCTAACTATTTGCAAAAGGGACAAAGTGTAGAGGAAATGCAATTTTCCATGGAATTATCTTCAGAGGCTCCTGGCGTAGCTGAAAACTGGCCAAGTGATTTGTCCTTTTTCTTTAATGGCAAGGAGCTGGGGCATTGGACAAGCCCTGGAGATTATGGTGAAGTGCGGGGAAGATTTACGCCTAAGTGGTTTACTCCAAACTGGAATCAATATGGACTTCTAAAATTGCTTTGTATCAATAACACTGGAACCTATATGGATGGTCTAATGATTTCTCCTGTGCGTATCAGTGATTTAGTATTGAATGAAAGCAGTGAATTTATTTTTCGTATAGCTTCTCCGGCTGATGCCTGCAATGCTGGTGGCTGTACTATATTTGGCAGAGGATTCGGGAATTATAATCAGGATATTAAGTTTAATGTCATCTATGTTGAGAACTGAGAACCACATTTGAGTGCAATTATGGAGGGAGCTGTCCGTAAGGATGGCTCTTTTTGTGTTGTGGAAAAGTCTTAAAAAATGTGGATAAAATAATTGATTTTTTTTACTTCTTTGTTAAAATAGAATCAAATTTGGAGGG
>CAVFWX010000028.1:0-17499 GCA_963626225.1 Anaerotignum sp. | reverse complement strand
AGGCATCGAGGTTGCTGAGAACGTAGCACAGATCGGCGAGACCATGGTTCGCGTTCTGAAGAAGGCTGGCCTCTATGATGAGTGCCACACCTGCTAAGGCAGACTAATTAAATCATAAAATTACGGGATGCTGTCGTAGTGTCCCGTTTTTTCATTTGCCTTTGAATAACCTAGGGGTTATAATGATATGAGTAAAATTTTTTTTAGGGGTGTAAATTTATGGCAAGAATAAAAAAGGCTGTTATTCCAGCAGCAGGTTTCGGTACTAGATTCCTGCCTGCTACCAAGGCAACTCCAAAGGAAATGCTTCCTATTGTGGACAAGCCTACCATCCAGTATATTGTAGAGGAGGCCCTGGACAGCGGCATTGAGGAGATTTTGATTATCAGTGGCCATGCCAAGCGTGCCATTGAGGATCATTTTGATTCTGCACCGAACTTGGAAAGGGAGCTGGAGGAAAAGGGCAAGAATGATCTGCTGGCTATTGTACGAGAAACGGCAGATATCAATGTACATTATATTCGTCAGAAAAAGATGCGGGGACTGGGAGATGCCATTCTCTGTGCTAAGTACTTTATGGCAGGGGAGCCATTTGCGGTACTGCTGGGGGATGATGTGGTATATGCAGACAAGGCTAAGGGGCAGAAGCCAGCCTTGAAGCAGCTGATAGATATTTATGATGCCTACGGTGGCTCTGTACTGGGCTGTCAGCAGGTGCCTCAGGAGAAGGTTTCTTCCTATGGCATTGTGGAAGGCAAGGAAATTGCCGGATCCAAGCTTATCAAGGTATCTGATATGATAGAAAAGCCTGATGTACAGGAAGCACCTAGCAATATAGCTGTCCTAGGAAGATATATTATTTCTCCTAGCGTATTCGAGATTTTGGAGCATACCCAGCCTGGCAAGGGGGGAGAAATCCAGTTGACAGATGCCCTGAAGCAGCTGTCTGCCATTGAGCCAGTATGGGCATATTGCTTTGATGGCAAGCGTTATGATGTGGGAGACAAGCTGGGCTTTTTGAAGGCCACAGTAGAGTTCGCCCTTCGCAGGGAGGACTTGGGACCTCAGTTCGAGGCTTATCTCACTGACCTCATGAAGGAGTAAGATCATGAAGATATTTTTAGCAGGGGGTGCCGGATATATCGGCAGCCACACGGCTTTGGAGCTTTTGAATCACGGACATGAAGTTGTAGTAGCTGATAATTATGCCAATAGTTCCCCAGAGGCAGTACGTCGTGTGGAGGAACTGACAGGCAAAAAAATAGCCCTTTATGAAATAGATGTGCAGGATGCAGCTGCGGTAAGGGAAATCCTGGCCAAGGAAAAGCCTGACACTGTCATACATTTTGCGGGGTTGAAGGCTGTGGGAGAGTCTGTACAGCAGCCTCTTAGATACTATAGAAACAATATCAATACTACCTTGTCCTTGCTGGAGGCTATGGAGGTTGAGGGAGTAAACAAATTTATCTTCTCATCCTCTGCTACTGTATACGGTGCCCAGAATCCATCCCCATACAAGGAGGATATGCCAAAGGGCCTGTGTACCAATCCTTATGGCTGGACCAAGTCCATGATGGAGCAGATATTGGCTGATGCAGCCCATGCGTATCCTAAGTTGGGAGTTGTGCTGCTGCGGTATTTCAATCCTATTGGTGCCCATGAGTCTGGCAGGATTGGGGAGGACCCACAGGGCATACCGAATAATCTCATGCCATATGTGTCCCAGGTGGCTGTAGGGAAGCTGGAAAAGCTGACTATTTATGGTGATGACTATGATACACCGGATGGCACTTGCCTAAGGGACTATATCCATGTTATGGATCTGGCAGAAGGCCATGTAAAGGCGGTGGAATTCTCTGCCAACCATGAAGGAATAGAGGTATTCAACCTGGGTACCGGCAAGCCATATAGCGTACTGGATATTGTCAATACCTTCCAAAAGGTAAATAATGTGCCTGTGAAATATGTTATGGGGCCTCGCCGGGAGGGAGATTTGCCATCCTGTTATGCAGATGCATCCAAGGCAAAGGCAATCCTTGGCTGGGAAGCCAGTCGGAATCTGGAGGATATGTGCCGTGACAGCTGGAACTGGCAGCAGAAAAATCCAAGGGGATATAGAGAATAATTTTTTATAGATAAGGTGGAAATTAATTTTGAGCAACTTAGAAGTAGGAATCGTAGGCCTGCCAAATGTAGGCAAGAGTACCCTTTTTAATGCCATTACCAAGGCTGGTGCCGAGGCAGCAAACTATCCATTTTGCACCATTGAGCCTAATGTAGGTATCGTAGATGTACCTGACAAGCGTCTGCAGGTGCTCCATGAGATGTATAATTCCAAGAAAACCACTCCGGCAGCCTTCCGTTTTGTGGATATTGCCGGCCTGGTAAAGGGTGCCTCTAAGGGGGAAGGCCTGGGCAACAAGTTCCTGGAGCATATTCGCCAGGTAGATGCAGTAGCTCAGGTAGTTCGCTGCTTTGAGGATGGAGATATTACCCATGTGGAGGGCTCCATTGACCCTATACGTGATATTGAGATTATCAATACTGAGCTGTGCCTGGCAGATATGGAAGTACTGGAGCGTCGTGTCCAGAAGCTGGTAAAGCTGGCTAAGGCCGGTGTGAAGGAAGCCAAGGCTGAGCAGGTGGTTTTGGACAAAATAAAAGCAGCTCTGGATGAGGGCAAGACTGTCCGCAGCGTAGAGCTGTCTGATGATGAGAAGGAACTGATCAAGGAAATGAATTTCCTGACCATGAAGCCTACTCTCTATGTAGCTAATGTAAGTGAGGACGAGGTGGCTACTGCTGATGCAGAGAACCCTTATGTCCAGAAGGTAAAGGAATATGCTGCCTCTGAAGGTGCTGAGGTAGTGGCAATTTCTGCCCGTGTAGAGTCTGAGATTGCAGAGCTGGATGCTGAGGAAGCCAAGGAGTTCTTGCAGGAAATGGGACTGGATCAGTCCGGCCTGGAAAAGCTCATCCATGCGGCCTTTGATCTCTTAGGCTTGATGACCTTCCTGACAGCAGGCTCTGATGAGTGCCGTGCCTGGACCATTGTCAAAGGCACCACTGCACCAAAGGCTGCTGGCAAGATTCATTCTGATATCGAGCGTGGCTTTATCCGTGCTGAGATCGTAAACTTCGATGACCTAGTAGCCGCCGGATCCACCGCAGCTGCCCGTGAAAAGGGACAGGTACGGTTGGAGGGCAAGGACTACATTATGCAGGACGGAGATGTAACTTACTTCCGCTTCAATGTTTAATGCTTACAGCTTGTAAAGCTCAGATCGTCTGTCTTGGAACACATTGATGCGGCTGCGGATTTGGTCAATAACTCCAGGCTGAAGATTTGCCTGGAGGATTTCTCCCTTTAGCTTGTCAGTGGAGCCCTGCACCAGGAGGCTTCCCCATGGATCATATATGGCGGAGCCTCCTCCTAGGTGCATGGTATCTCCTAGATGGGAGGAAATGCCGTTGGCAGCAGCCACAAAGAATTGGTTCTCAATGGCTCTGGCTCGCAGCAGAGTGTCCCAGTGCTGGATACGCTCAATAGGCCAGGCAGCAGCCACAAAGAGTATGGATACTCCCTGGAGAGCCAGCTGGCGGCACAGCTCTGGGAAACGTAGGTCGTAACAAATGATGATGCCGCATTTCAGGCCATCTAGCATAAAGGTGGTAATGCGGTTGCCGGGGGTAAAATCTTTACTTTCTCCACTAGGGGAGAAAAGATGGGTTTTGTCATAGGAGGCTATATTCTGGCCTGTGCGGTCAAAGATATAGCAGGTATTGTAGATATGTCCGCCCCGTTCTACCGCCAAAGAGCCGGCAATCAGGTTCACGGCGTATTCTGCAGCCAATCTACTCATATGGTTTTTCCAGTTGTCCAGGCTGTCAGCATATTCGCTGATAGGCTGGGGATAAAAGCCTGTATTCCACAGCTCAGGCAGGAGGACTGTATCTGGGCGGTGGGTACCATTCATGGCTTGGTCAAGCATGTCAGACATGCTGTCAAGATTCTTTTCAATCTGTCCTTCCTCAATGGGAAGCTGCAAGATAGATACTTTCATTTATATACTCTCCTTATATATAGTTAGGGTGATTTTATGCCAGTAAAATATAATGTTGGGGACATTGTGAAAATGCGCAAGCCCCATCCCTGTGGCAGTGATTTATGGGTAATAACCCGTGTAGGCATGGATTTCAAGATAAAATGCCAGGGCTGTCAGCACCTGGTTATGCTGCCACGCACAAAATTTGAAAGAATGGTCAAGGCGGTAGTATCTACCAGTCAACCATAAAAATTATAAATCATAAAATAACTTACAGAAACATTATACAACATTTATACCTTTGGAAGGAAGTCTGCTTAGTGGATTTACGCAAAAGAAAAAGAAAAAAATTATTTTTGCTGCTGCTGGCAGCCTGTTTTTGCCTTATTACGGGGTGGAGTTCCCAGGCAGAAGCCAAGGCCGACCGGTATTTTGTGGATTATGAAAATAGTACAGGTTATTATGTAGACGTAAATTCCATTGAAATGCCTAGTGATCATGAAGTAACTCTGGATTTGTACCTGGTAAAGCTGCATGGGGGCTATATGTACCGCTATCAGGCTTATTTTGATACAGAGGAGGGTTCCTACGAGTACCGTAAGGCAAAGGTTTATAATTACGAAACCAAGAAGCTGATGACAGGTAGCGATTTTTTGCAAAGCAAGCTGTCCTACCACAAGAGCCATATGCTGGAGCAGGTGGTTGATTTTGCTCTGGAATGGAAAAAAAGCCATATTCATAAAACCCCCTATGGAGAAACCTGGGAATAGGATTGGCGAATAATCTCTAGGAGTGAGGATTTTGGGAATCTGGAATGAATTAATGTATATAGTCATGATGCTCTTTGCACTGACCTCAAATCTGTCCATTGCGGCCACCAGCCTGTGCATCGTGCTGGGGGTGCTTTTGATGTTGGTACAGCGTATCTGTACTGGCAAGTTCCCTGATATGGACAAGGGGCTGGTGAAGGTGGTGGGGATTTACTGTCTTCTGCAGGTTCTAGCCACTTTGATATCCGGAGATTTTGGGGGCAGTCTGGGAAATCTCTGGGGAAGCATCTATATCATAAGTCCCCTGTTTATGGGACTTGGGTATCTTCAGACCCGTCGCCGCATGGCATGGATTATGATTGCCTTTGGGGTATCTGTCTTTGTGGGAGATGCCATGGGGGCATATCAGCTTATTTTCTGGGATGATTTTTCTCCTACAGGCACCAGTAACCAGTCCTCATTTTATGCCACACATCTGTTGATGGCCTTGCCGATTTTCTATCTCATGTGCCGTCCGGATGAGACGGTACTGGCAGGAAAAAAGCTGCCAGCATTTCTGTTGATTTTTTCCTTGGTTATGTACGGTATTGTTACCCTGGGAGATTGGAACGGCCAATTTTCCTGGCAGGCAGCCTTTAGTCAGAACAGCTTCAACAAGATTCTCATGGAAAGCGGCATCCTGGGCTTGCTGTCCTTCCTGATGCTTCAGGGCTATGTGCTCTACAGGCTGGTGAAGCTCTATCAGGCAGAAAAATCCATTAGCCGCTCTGTGAATACTGCTTCTTATGGTATGATTGGTATTTGGATTCTTGCCGGCATTCATTTGGAGGGCATGCTGGAAAGCAGTATCCTGCAGGTTTCCATTATGCGGGAATATTGGCTGTTGATGGGGCTGCTCTTGGCTGCAGGCAAAATGAGATTGTTGGAAGCGGGGAAGATTGAATAATGGATATACCGGGGTTTGCAGGATTTTTTATGGGGTGGCAGCAGGATTTGCGACTGGCAATAGTACCGCCTATTCTGTGTGCAATATTTCGTTTTATCTTCATTTGGCTGGATGGTCCAAAAAAAATTAGCCAGTGGCCTAAGAGTCAGCTGAGAAAGTGCTTCAGCTATGGCTTTTGGTGGGGCATGGATATAAATTCCCGTTTTTATTTGCTGACGTTGGTAGCTGTTACTCTGCCGGCCAGCTTTATAGGGGCATATATGGGCATCAGCCAAAGTGTGCGGCTGGTGCTTTTTGTGCTGTATGGGTTGATTCTCTATGCTGCCTTTGTAGGTAAAATGCTGTTTTACTATCATTTCCATGATATATACAACAGAAATATGTGGCTGGGTAAGAATGCAGACAAGAAAAATCTGCTGGATATTTTCTTCAACCAGAATCATGGAGCCATGATATTGGCAGGAGGGGCAGTATATGGCATCCTGCTGGCTCTGCTGGGCAGCTGGCTCCAATCTTTGCCCCTTTTGGATTTGCCTGAAACAGGGGGAGCAATCAGCCAGTACGGACTAAATACGGGGATTTTCCTTTTTACCATTGCCCTGTACTACTGGTTCAACTTCGGAGGTACCTTCCGCCATCGTCTGAAGCCGGAATGGGATGAGGTGCCGAAGGAGGTCAAGAATGATGTGTTCCTGGGGAAAGCAACCCTGGATGACCTGGTGGCACTGAAGATTGTCTGGAAGCATCCAGCACCGGAGTTTATGGCACGGGATGATGCTGCCATGGCAGAAAGTATCCGCCAGGTGCAGCCGGATTTTCAGGGACGGGAGCAGGATAATCCTCTCATGTCCTTTGTCCGCCATGCGGGAGGAGCAAAAATCAAAAAGCCAAGCCATATCTTCTTTATCCTGGAGGAAAGCCATTGCCAGGGCCTATATGATGATATCTATGGTATGCTGGATGTGGTGAAATATACCAAGGCATTGAGGCAGGAGCCAGGAAGCCTTGTTATCAACAATTTCCAGCCGGCGGGCATGATTTCCCAGACGGCACTAGGCAGCCTGCTGCTAGGCATCTATGACTGCGATGTGGAACTAAACGAGAATAAAATTATCTGGGATGCCAATCTGGACAAGGTGCCGACGGCCATGGCATATCAGATGCAGAAGCTGGGCTATCATACTAGTTTTTGGTATGGAGGCAGCCTTAACTGGGGGAGCCTCATGCATTTTGCTCCTGCTGTAGGCTTTCATGAAGCCCATGGGGGGCCGGATTTCTGTCCGCCAAATTCTCCACAGACTTGGTTGGGTGTGTATGACCATATCTATCTGGATGAGGTGGCAAAGCGGATAGAGGCAAGTGAGGAATCTGAACCTCAATTTCACTTTATCTATACCACATCCAATCATGGTCCTTATAATATCCCTTATGAGGAATATGGCATCCATGAGGAGGATGCGGCAAAGCTGCCATTAGGGAGTTTGAAGGCTGGAGATATGGATATGCGGCGGTTTGCAGGGATTCTTTACGCAGACAAGGCTGTAGGGGATTTTGTCCATAGGATGCGGGAAAAATATCCGGACAGTCTCTTTGTCCTGACAGGGGATCATTCATCTGCAGTGGTGCCTTTTGATAAGGGAATTCTGCCAAGGACGGATATGCAGCTGCGAGAAAGGATTTTGACATCCTTCTCCATGCATCACCGGGATTTGAAGCCGGAATTTTTTGCAGATAATGTATTGGGAGAGCATCAAAATATTTTGCCTACTCTGATAGAGCTTATTGCCCCTAAGGGATTTGCATATTATAGCCTAAAGCCATCCCTTATGGAAAAGCTTGATCATGTGGTTACGCCATATAGCTGGATGACAGAGGAAAGCATTGGCTTCTACAAGGATAATGTATGGCAGCAACTACCTGCTTCAGCAGAAAATGTCCAGAGCAATCTTGGGAATATGAAATACCATGATGAATGGATGGGGTGGCAGAGCATTACAGGCTGGCTGTTGAAACATCCGGAAAATATTAAATAGCAAAAGGAAGCCCCGGCAAATCTGCCAGGGCTTCTGCAGGTTTTGGCCATTTTGAGGTGAACATATATGAAGGAAGAACATGAATTGGGACTGCTGGATTTTCTCACGCCGGGAGAGTTGCCATATAAAATATTGGTAATTGAAAGTCATGAGTACCTAAAGCCCCTGCGACAGATGTATCCTCATGGGGAACTGTGGTGCACCGCAGCTGAAATTGACGAGGACAGGGAGCAGGAGCTGGCAGAGCTGGATATTCATTGGTGCCATGTGAACTATTTGGCAGAAAGGCTACCTTTAGAGGAAAAGTATTTTGATTATGTGCTGGGAGAAAACTGCCTGGAGCAGGCTGGTAATCCCCAGGATATTGCCACTGGACTGGGCCTGTACCTCAAGGATACAGGGTATATCCTCATGAGTTTTTTGAATATCCGCTATTGGCGTGTGCTGGAAAATCTCATGGAGGGGCATTTTTACCATATCTGTTCACGGGTTTTTGCCCGCAGCGAAATGACCAAGCTTATGTCGGCTTCCTTCTACAAGGATGTGCATATGCTGCCGGTATGGGGCAGCGAACCACCCAAGGGATTGGTGGAAAAATTGTGGGAGGCTGGTTTTGAGAATATTGATAATGACCTGCTGGTTCATAGCTGGATGTTGCAGGCAGCCAAGTCCATGCCGGAAATACTGGAGCTGAAGCGGATGTATACACCGGAAATTCGCAAAAAGCTGGGATTTTTGCTGCGAAGATTGGAATACGGCATTCAGGCAGAGAAAAATCTGTCGGATTTGTGGCAGCTGTGCCAGGAAAATATGATTTTCCCAGCCTATTTGGCATCCTTTATCAGGGAAACAATTATCCATATTAATGATTTGCTATGGCAGCTATCTGCTTGGCAAAAGGAAGATGAAGATTTCTGGCAGGAACTTTTAGAGGAGCTGGCAGAGGCTTATGATGATAGTGAACAGCAGGAATATATCCTGGCTTGGCTTCAGAAACAGCCTATGGAAAGGGAGCAGATAGCTCTTACTACCAGAAAGCTGGCTGTAAAGTCGGGAGAAAAAATCGCCTTTATTACCTGTGTCAATGATGATGAACAATATCAGGAGTGCAGGCTGTATCTGGAGGCATTGGAACTGCCGGAGGGTATGGAGGCGGAGTATATTCCCATCAAGGGAGCAAGATCCATGTGTCAGGGGTACAATCAGGGAGCGGCTTTGACAGAGGCAAGATACAAGGTTTACCTCCATCAGGATGCCTTGATTGTCAATAGATGGTTTGTCTTTGACTTGTTGCAGATATTCCGGGATGAAACCATTGGAGCATTGGGAGTTATAGGAGCTAGAAGGCTGCCAGCTTCCGGCATTTGGTGGGATGGCATGCGTACCTACGGCAAGGTGCTCCATGGCTGCGAACCGGAGTGCACCGTGGAAACAGCCTGCATGGAGCCGCCGGAGCCTTATATGGATGTGGAAGCCATTGACGGCCTGATGATGGCTACCCAGGAGGATCTGCCATGGCGGGAGGATCTCTTTGCGGGCTGGCATTTTTATGAAATCAGCATGTGCAAGGATCTTCAGAGGAAGGGCTATCGAGTTGTGGTACCTCATCAGAGAAGCTGCTGGTGTATCCACTGCCCAAAGGAAAAGCCACTGGATCCAGCCTACAAGAGGTATCAGAAGATATTTCTCAAGGAATATGGTCAGGAGCTGCAGCCGGAAATATAAAAGATACTAATATGGTGAGAATATGGATTTACAGGTTGTTAATGAATGGATAAAATCAGCAGAAAGCTGCTTTAATAAGGGGGATATTTCCAGCATGCGGGCCTGCGGGCGGCAAATGCTGGAAGAAGAGCCGGATAGCCCTGAAGCCATGGCAATTATAGCTGAGGCATCGGTATATATGCAGGATTTTTCCGAGGCAGAGGCGTGGCTGGGAAAATTGGCACAGTTGCCGGAGCAGCAGAAAAAGGTAGGTATATCCCTACGGGGGTTGTTGGCCCAAGCCCTTTATTATGGGGCAAATTATGAGCTGCTAGATGCCATAAATGCCTATGATAAACTTTTTGATGCCTATGAAGCGGGAAAAAGTACGTCCATTGGCTATGGCTTTGGGGGAGGGTATCAGAAATGGAGTGAAATAGACCGTCAGCTGATTATGCGGGGCTATAGCTTTTATGCGGATACCTGTTTGCTGGCAGGAGAAACGGAAAATGCGGCCAAGGCTGCCTTTGCAGTCAGTGAAATGGTGGCAGATGCTGAAGTGGCAGCCAGTTATTTCAGCAAGGGGCTGTTTATCAGCAATTACCGTTATTTGGGATCCTATTCCTTGGCGACAAAGCATGGGGAATATGGCAAAATGTACCCCCAGCAGGTAGGATTTCCCCATGATGTCAGGACAAAGCGTAATGCCCATGCCATCAGGGTTGGTTATATTTCCCCGGATTTTCGCCTTCATGCGGCAGCATATTTCTTTACGGCCTTGCTGAAATATGCCAATCGCCGGGATTTTACGGTTTATGGCTATTCCACCGGCAGGGAGGATCATATTACCAATCGGTTCAAGAAAATGGCGGATCATTGGCGGAGCCTTGGGGGAAGAAGTCCCAAGGAAATTGGCAAGATCATCCACGATGACCATATAGATATACTGGTGGATTTGTCTGGCCACAGCAATAATAACTGCCTGCCGGTCATGGCATGTCGACCAGCTCCGGTGCAGGTTTCTGGCATTGGCTATATCAATACCACCGGCCTGCCTATGATAGATTATTTTTTGACGGATAAATGCTGTATGCCTTTAGGACCGGGGAAAACGGGCTTTACAGAGGCTCCTCTCAGGTTGGAGGGGTGCCATCTTTGCTATAGCCCAGAAACCATGCGGGAATTTCGTTCCCGGGGGCAGGATGCTCCTGCTATAAAAAATGGCTATATCACCTTTGGTAGCTTCAACAGCTTTGCGAAAGTAACAGATGAAATGCTGGTGCAGTGGCGGAATATCCTGCAGGCTGTGCCCGATTCCAAGCTGGTCATCAAGTGCAAAATCTGCAGCGTACCATCCGGGCGGGAAATTGTGGAAAAACGCTTTGGTCGGCTGGGGGGAGATATTGATAGGTTGGAGCTGAGGCCTTTTAGCTCGGATTACCTTATGCAGTATGGGGATATAGATATTATCCTTGATACAGCACCCTATAATGGAGGCCTTACCACCTGCGATGCCCTGTATATGGGGGTGCCGGTTATTACCCTTAGGGGCAAAAGCCATGGCTCTCGCTATGGTGCTACTATTCTTGAAGCAGCAGGCTTGCCGGAGCTGGTGGCAAATAATCCTAGAGAATATGTGGCCAAGGCTGTGCAGCTGGCCAAGAATGGCATTTTGCTGAATCGGCTCCATAGGGAGTTGCCTGATATGCTCCGCAGTTCCAGGCTAATGGATGGCAAGGCATATATGGAGGATTTGGAGCAGGCCTATAGGAAAATATGGGCCTTGTATTGCCAGCAAGGATAAATGCTTGTCTTAGGAAAAAGATAATGCTATGATTAAGAAAAGTGCTCATTGATTTTTACAGGAGGGGTTATGATGACTGTAAAGAAAATAGGTTTTATTGGCACAGGGGTAATGGGCAGCAGCATGGCAAAGCATCTTCAGGATGCAGGCTATGAGCTGGGTATCTACACCAGAACCAAGGCAAAAGCTCAGGAACTGTTGGATAGGGGCATGGCATGGTTTGCTACACCTGCAGAGGTGGCAGCCTGGGCGGATGTAGTGATTTCCATGGTAGGCTATCCTCAGGATGTGGAGGAAGTATATCTGGGAGAAAAGGGTGTGCTTTCCACCAAAGCTGGTGGCTATATCGTGGATATGACCACATCAAGTCCAAAGCTGGCTCGGAAGCTCTATGAGGAGGCAAAGGCAAAGGGGATAGCTGCCCTGGATGCACCGGTTTCCGGCGGTGACTTGGGAGCCAGGAATGCTACACTGGCTATTATGGTTGGTGGCGACGAAGCAGCCTTTCAGGCTTTGTTGCCAATGTTCCAGGCCATGGGCAAGACTATCAACTACTTTGGCAAGGCTGGTAGTGGCCAGTATACCAAGATGGCAAATCAGATTGCCATTGCCGCAGGCATGATGGCAGTTGCTGAGTCCCTGGTTTATGCGGAAAAAATGGGGCTGGATGCCAACAAGGTTCTGGAAACTATCGAAACCGGAGCAGCAGGCTCCTGGTCATTGTCTAATCTTGGCAGGAGAATGCTGAAGGGGGACGACAAGCCAGGCTTCTATATCAAGCATTTCATCAAGGATATGAGGATTGCCATTGAAACAGCCCATGAAGCTGGATTGAACCTGCCAGGGCTGGAAAAGGCAAAGGAGCTATATGACCAGCTGGCAGCAAGAGGACTAGAGAATAAGGGCACTCAGGCTATTATCCAGTGGTACCTTAGCGAAAAGTAAATATAAGCAATAAAAATGGACCTCTTCCTAGTGAGAAGTCCATTTTTTGTGCATGAATAAGGCATGGCAGTGCCCTTGCAGGCACGCTCTCGCTATTTTTTTCGCCTAGCGGATGCTAAGCTCTCGTGAGGGGCAAAATTTATGTCCTTTTGACGGACATAAATTTTGGCTCACGAATCGCTAAGCACCGAGGCTCAAAGAATACCTGCTTCAGGCACATGCCATGCCTTTTTTACGCTACTAACTGCTTGTTCTATCTAGCTATATGTCAGTTGAAATAAATATTCGCATCTACTTTCTTGGCATATTCCTGAAGCTCCTTTAGGGAGTGCTTAATAGGTGCTTTTTCGTATACGTGGAGGCGGTTTTTGATGAACTGGGTATCAATATTGCCTGTGCGGAAATAATCATCCCGGAGGATCTGCTGGTGCAGCGGTATGGTGGTCTTTACCCCTTCTACCTGGAACTCCTGCAGGGCACGATCCATAATCTTGATAGCATCGCCACGGGTGGAGCCATGGGTAATGACTTTGGCAATCAAGGAATCATAATACGGCTCAATGGAAAGGTCAGCGGTGAAGCCACTGTCAAACCGGACCCTAGGGCCACCTGGCTCATGCCATTTGGTAATCTTGCCAGGAGATGGCATAAAGTTGTTGTCAGGATCCTCGGCATTTATGCGGCACTCAATGGCATGGCCACGGAACTTGATATCCCGCTGGCAGATGCCCAGAGGCTCTCCGGAGGCAATCTTTATCTGGGTGCGTACCAGGTCAATGCCGGTAACAGCCTCGGTAATGCCATGCTCTACCTGGACACGAGGATTGATTTCCATAAAGTAGAACTGGTTGTTGGAGAGATCCAGTAGGAATTCTACGGTGCCGATGCTGGTGTAGTGTACGCTTTTGGCGGCTTTGACAGCTAGCATGCCTACCTCCTGCCGCATATCCTCTGTCAAGGCAATGGAAGGTGATTCCTCCAGTAGCTTCTGGTTGCGGCGCTGTATGGAGCATTCACGCTCTCCTAGATGGATGATGGAGCCATAGTTATCTGCCACAATCTGCACCTCAATATGACGGGAGCGGACGATGTAATGTTCAAAATAGAATTTAATCTTGGTAACATCTACAATCTGGAGGATTTCCTGCAGCTCCTTGGCGTTGTTGGCTACAAACATGCCCTTGCCGCCACCACCAGAAACAGGTTTCAAAATAACAGGATAGCCTACTTCCTTGGCAGCTTCCATAGCCATCTCATTGCTGGTAAGGACCTCACTGCCCTTGGACATTGGTATGCCGGAAGGCTCCATGGAGGCACGGGCCACATCCTTGTCACCAACACGGCGGATGGTTTCAGCCAGAGGCCCGATCCAGGTAAGGCCTGCATGGGTCACTTTGTCGGCAAATTCAGCACTTTCGGAGAGAAAGCCATAGCCTGGGTGAATGGCATCTGCATTGGTTTCCCGGGCGGCACGCAAGATAGCGTCCATATTGAGGTAGCTTTCTATGGCATCTGCAGGGCCAATATGACAGGCAAGGTCAGCAAGCTGCACGTGCATGGCGTTGGCATCGGCATCAGAGTACACAGCCACGGTCTCAATATCCATTTCCTTGCAGGCACGGATAATTCGTACGGCGATTTCACCACGGTTGGCAATAAGAATACGCTTGAACATAAGATGTTTCCCTCCTAGTGTCTATTTACAAAAGATATTTGTATTACGAATTTGTCTCGCAAGAAGTATTGTACACCTTATGATAAATAAAAGCAATAATATTATAGAAAATAAGCATAGTATTTTTAAATCCCAAAACAATACTATGATAAACAAAATTTATGTTAAGCAACTGTAAAACCTTTGTATACAGTATATTAAAAGTTACTATAAATAAAATAATACCGAGCACAATAAATTTTGCTTATTGTACTCGGTATGTAGATGATGGAATTTGTATAACTTCAGGTTATTATTCTTCTACTTGATGGATGTATTTGTTCAGGATGAATTTTTGGAAGATGGAGGCGGATTCTGACAGAGGGGAGGCGGTGTTCCAGGCAATGCCGATAGCCCTCTGGCACACAGGGAAGGACAGTGGCAGGAATACCAGCTCCGGTGAGCATAGGGATGGTATCTTTGGCAGCAGGGTAATGCCCAGCTCTGCCCGTACCAGTCCGGCCACGGAAAAAACATCAGCCCCTTCGAAAATGATATTTGGGGACAGTCCTGCTAAATCGAAGAACTGATCTGCCAGCACTCGGAGATTATACTGAGGCTCTAGGACAATAAATGGTTCTCCTTCTACGTCCTGGAGGCTGATGCGATCCTTCTTGGCAAGAGGGTGATCCTTGTGTACCACCAGATACAGCTCTTCAGAGCAAAGATACATCCAGCCCACACGCTCCACAGGCACCATGGCGGAGCAAAGGCAGAGATCAGTTTTGCCATCCCGCAGCTGCTCACCTAGGGCTACAGGGTCATCCTGATTCAAGGTAAAGGAAATATTAGGATATTTTTCCCGGAATTCACACAGCAACTCTGGCACAAAATATCCTCCCAAGGACTGGATAAAGGAAAGCCGTACCGTGCCATTGTTGGGGGAGGAGGAGGAAATGGCCTTTTTGCCCAGCTCCAGTTGATGAAGTCCTTTTTCTACATAGAAAAGAAATTTTTTGCCATCATCTGTCAGCTCCAGCTGCTTGTCGCTGCGGTCAAAGAGAGGTACCTCCAGCTCTGCCTCCAGCTTGGCGATGGAGCGGCTAAGGGCCGGCTGGGAAACCGCAATGGCCTTGGCTGTATTGGTAAAATGCTTGATATGGGCCAGGGCACGAAAATATTCCAGTTGATGCAATTCCATTAAAGAGGACTCCTTTGGTTATGTATGTAATATGTATTCTCGCTATTAAAACAACATAGATTATATCCCAAGTAATTTTGAAAAACAATAATGCACGCCATGCAAGTTGTATATGGCTTTTTATGCATGAAATGTATAATAGCAAAAATACACTATTTGGCAGAAATACTGCCATTACAGCTGCACTGCTGAATTGAACGGTTTTACTATACACTTCTTCATGCAGTTTGTGCATAGGAACAAATGACGGTAATGTATTAGACAAAATTTTTGCATGGGCTTAATATATGCGGGAAAGGAGATAGATTCCCGATGAGACATAATGATATTGGCTTTATGACAGAGCTTTCTAAGGAAATGGGCATCACACAGGATGATGCAGAGAGAATTGTCATGATGCAGGGATTGGACGGATTGATTAAGATTCGTCAAGAGGATGACATCGCCCAAATGAAAGGAGTGCACACTGAAATGTCTTTGGACAAACCGGTATGGCAAACAAAAGCAGCTGATAAGAAGAATGCTGCAGCTACAAGCAATGGAGAGAAATTATGGACTCCAAGCTACATTTTTGATATCGCAATTAACTTTTTGGTGTATGTAGTACACTTCCAGCTGATGCTCTGGTCCACCAGCTATGCAATCACTACCTGGAATGTTTCACTCAGCACCGCCGGAGCCGCTTCCGGACTGTTTATCGTAGGTGCCCTGCTGGCAAGGCTGCCGGCTGGCCGCTATATTGATTTCATAGGCCGCCGCAAGCTGTTCCTGGGAGGTACGGCTTGCTACTTCCTGATGGTTCTGCTTTATCTGCTGAGCCCTAATGTTTATATCTTCATGGTGGTTCGCCTGCTCCACGGCATGGCCTTTGGTTCCACCTCTACTGCAGCCAGCACCATCGTAGCAGCCCTGGTACCAATCCACAAGATGGGTACAGGCATTGGCTACTTCACTTTGGGTGTTACCCTGGCTTCTGCCGTAGGCCCTCTGCTGGCATTGACCTTCATCAATAATGGTGACTTCACCTCCAGCATTTTCTTCTGCGGTGGTTTGACTCTGGTTATTTTCGTTCTTTCCTGCCTTATCAAGGTGCCTGAGCGTACCTTGACTGAGCGGGAGGTAGAGCAGTTCCACAGCTTCTCTTGGAGAGATTTTGTGGCAAAGAATGCCATTGGCATTTCCATGGTAGCCTTTGTTGGTGGTGTATGCTATTCCACAGTTCTCAGCTATCTGGGTGAGTATGCATCTGCCAAGGGCATGGCTGCCATCGGTGGTCAGCTGTTCTTTATCTGCTTTGCAGCAACTTCCTTCCTGAGCCGTCCATTGACTGGCTGGCTTTTGGATCACAAGGGTGGCAATGTGGTACTTTATCCATCCTTGCTGCTTTTGATACTGTCCATGCTGACCATTGCTGTAGCAGGTCATGACTACATCCTGCTGGCTGGCGGCCTGTTGCTGGGCGGTGGCTACGGCAGTATTACTGCGGCTTGTCATGCCCTGGCTGTACATTGTGCCCCATCCCGCCAGATTGGTGTAGCAACCTCTACCTATTTCGTATTGCTGGACCTGGGTATTGGCGTAGGCCCTTACTGCATGGGCAGCCTGGTGCCTGGCTTTGGCTTTGAGGCTGTATATGTATGTGCCGCAGTTGTGTCCGTTATTGGACTGGCTGGCTACTTCCTGTCCATGGGCCGCTTCAAGAGATTCTCCAGCAGCCGTATGGACCGTGAGCGTCAGATTAAGTCCAATGCAGCTATGCGCCGTGCCGCAGCATTGGCAGCTGATTAAAATTTAGCCGTTTCCTAAAATCTAATATACATTCAATCGTAGGCGTGAAAGAGGCTTCATTAGGAAGCAACCATAGCGTCCCTAGCAGAAATACAGGCTGTCCTTAATCCCAGGACCATAGCCTGTATTTTTGCATTTAAAGATATTCTCGGTTAGAGGCTCTTAGGCAGGGAGTGTACCCACGTCGACTCGCTCTCGCTCCTATATCGACATAGCGGACACTAAGCTCTCACGAGGGGGGCTCGTGAATCGCAAGGATAAGCTGACCGGATGCATTAGTCCAGATTTGTGTAGATTTGTTGTATCTTGCTAGAAGACAATTCGCAGGCATAGCTATGACTATGCCAAGAGTTGTCGACAACGCAAGAACAGCAAAGATACACGAAGATGGGCTGATGGCTTTGGTCAGTTTATCCTTAGTGCCGATGTCGATAAAGGGTCTCCTTAGGGTACAGCTCCCTGCCTTGCGTGTCTCAAATGTAAGATGGTCTAGGCTATATCTCTCTGCATTTTTATAGTCAAATATGGGCGATAAAAATTTTTTTAAAAAAGTTAAAAAAAGGCTTGCATTTTTTAGACACATGTCATATAATAACACTTGTCGACGT
>CAVFWX010000027.1:0-17595 GCA_963626225.1 Anaerotignum sp. | reverse complement strand
TGTTTCCAGCAGGGTTCGCCAGGAGAGTACGGCACACTTGACCCGGGCCGGCATATTGGAGATATTCTTCAATGCCATGGCCTCGTCCAATTCCTCCAGCTCATCATCATCGGTGATTTCGCCTTTTATCATCTTGAGGAAAAGATCTGCCAGGTGCATGGCCTGCTCCACAGTTTCTCCCTTAATGAGGTCAATCATAATGGAGGTAGATGCCTGAGAAATGGCACAGCCTACACCGGTAAAGGAAGCATCCTTGATATGTTCGTCCTCCACCTGCAACTCCAAGGTAATCTCATCGCCACAGCTAGGATTCCTGCCCTTCTGGGTAACAGTAGGGCACTGGAGATGGTGCTTATTCTCCACAGAGCGGCTATGCTCCGCTATTAGCTCGGTATAGATGCTGTCCAGCTCATTCAGCATAACCCAGCACCCCCCTTACCTTGGACAATGCTTCGATCCAGCGATCCACATCTTCCTTGGTGTTGTAAAAATAGAAGCTAGCCCGGCAGGTGGCATTCTGTCCCAGATACTGCATCAATGGCTGAGCACAGTGATGTCCGGCACGAACAGCCACACCCTGAGCATCCAGAATGGTGGCTACATCATGTGGGTGTACATCCTTAACATTAAAGGTAATGATGCCAGTCTTGTTGTCCTGCTTGCTGTCGCAGCCGTAAAGCTCAATATAAGGCATGGCTTTCAGCTTTGGCAGGGCATACTCTACCAGCTCCCGTTCCACCTTTTCCACATAGTCAAAGCCTACCTTTTCTAGATAGTCAATGGCAGCAGTCAGTCCGGCAGCGCCCCCAACATTTTGGGTACCTGCCTCAAACTTGGCTGGCAGCGGAGCAAACTCTGTTTCCTGCTCCTCCACATAGTCGATCATATCCCCGCCCATGAGGAATGGTGGCATATCATTCAGCAGCTTTTCCTTGCCATAAAGAACACCAATACCCATTGGAGACAGCATCTTGTGGCCAGAGAATACGAAAAAATCTGCATCTAAAGCCTGAACATCCACAGCCATGTGAGGCACGGACTGGGAACCGTCAATAACCATAACAGCCCCAACGCTGTGAGCCTTGGCCGCAATCTCCTTTACCGGATTTACCAACCCCAGTACATTGGAGACCTGGGCAACGGCTACAATCTTGGTTTTCTCTGTAATCTTATTTTCAATATCTGCCTGAGAAAGATTGCCATCCTCTTCCAGATAGATGTATTTCAGGGTAGCACCCTTCAGGCGGCAAATCTGCTGCCATGGCACCAGATTGCTGTGATGCTCGGAAATGGCAATAACCACTTCATCACCAGCCTGAATATTTGCCATACCATAGCTATATGCCACCAGATTCAGAGACTCAGTAGCATTTTTGGTAAAGATAATCTCGTGGGCATGTCCGGCATTGATGAATTTCTGCACCCGGATACGGGCATTTTCATACACATCTGTAGCCTGAACGCTAAGCTCATAGGCTCCACGGTGAGGATTGGCATTGGAAGTTTCGTAGTAATTGTGCATGGCATCAATTACTGCCTGAGGCTTCTGGGTGGTGGCACCATTATCCAAATATACTATAGGTTTATCGTGCATGGTCCTCTGCAGGAGAGGAAATTCTTTTTTGTAGCTTGCCTCACTCATCAGCCAAACGCTCCTTTATATAATCATCCAGCTCCTGATAAAGAGCCTTATCCTCTATCCTGTCCAGTACCGGGTTGAAGGCTGCTTCAACTACCAACTTTCTGGCCTCAGCCATATCTAGACCCCGGCTCATAAGATAGAACAATTTGTTTTCATCAATCTTGCCAATGGACACTGCATGATGTCCTTCTACAGCATCCTCCGCAGAAAGCATAAGAGGTACACTGCGGTTCCGCACCTTGCCGGACAGCACCACAACTTCTTCTTTTTCATAGCCCTTGGAGCCCTTTGAACCATGACGAAAATCTAATGTGCCGCGGAAAATCTTGTCAGCATGGCCGGTCAAAGCACCGTATACATGGAGATTGGCCTCAGTGGACTTGCCTTCCTGTACCAGCACATAGTTCATATCCAGCTTGCGGCTTTCATGGCCAAAGTACAGTACATAAACATCCGCCTTGGATTCATCTCCAGTGAGGTTTACATCCATCTTGGCTACGGACTTGGCGGCACCAACCTCTACGGAAACAGCCTCCAGCCTAGATGCCTTGCCCAAATCTACCTGAACATTGCCTGCAAACTCAGCATCCCCAGACAGCATCTGTACAGTGGTCAGCTTCAAAAAGCCGCCATCTTCTACTTTTACATTGACCTGTCCCTGGCCTGGCTGACGATATACCACGGTCAGCTCCCGGCTCTCTCCGGCAGGTACCACCAGCTGCTGATGGCCCCCATCTATTTCCAACAGGCTCTCCTCTACAGAGGCCTGGTTTACTCCCAGCCAGCGCCAGGTACGCATTGGGATTTCACTATAAATCTTTTCTGCCATTTTCTACCTCACGCTTTCTCAACCCATTGTGCCTTCCAGCTCAATGTTAATCAGATTATTCATTTCTACGGCATACTCCAAAGGCAGCTCCTTGGCAATAGGCTCTACAAAGCCACGAACGATCATGGCTCTAGCCTCTTCCTCGCTAATGCCACGGCACATAAGGTAGAATACAGCCTCTTCGCTGATACGGCCAATAGTTGCCTCATGGCCGATATCTGCCTCGTCCCCCTGAATATCCATAACAGGCAAGGTATCAGAACGGGACAGATCATCCAGCATCAAGGACTCGCAGTTTACTGAGCACTTGGCATGATGAGCATTTGGCGTTACCTTTACGGCACTTCTGTAGGTTGCCTTGCCACCAGCCTTGGAAATGGTTCTGGTGCTGATATTGGCAGAGGTATGAGGTGCTGCATGAATAACGCTGGCACCTGTATCCAGATTTTGCCCCTTGGAGGCAAAGGTTACGCCTGTAAATTCGCAACGAGCATTTTCACCATGGAGAATGCTGCATGGATACAGCATAGATACATGGGAACCAAAGGAACCAGATACCCACTCAATAATGCCATCCTTCTCCACCAAGGCACGCTTGGTGTTCAGATTCATCATATTTCTAGACCAGTTTTCAATGGTGGAATAGCGAAGCCTTGCACCCTCTCCTACAAAAAGCTCTACGCATCCTGCATGGAGGTTGGTTACATTATATTTAGGTGCACTGCAGCCCTCAATAAAGTGCAGGCTGGAGTTTTTCTCCAAAATAATCAAGGTGTGCTCAAACTGTCCTGCACCTGCTGCATTAAGGCGGAAATAGGACTGAAGAGGAATATCCACATGTACTCCCTCCGGCACATAGACAAAGGAACCGCCGGACCATACGGCACCGTGAAGGGCAGCAAATTTGTGATCCTTTGGTGGAACCAGCTTCATAAAGTGTTCCTTTACCAAATCCTCATAATCTCGTAAGGCTGTTTCCATATCCGTATATACAACACCCTGCTTTACCAGATTCTCCTGGATGCTATGGTATACCACCTCAGAATCATACTGGGCACCTACACCGGCCAGGGAGGTCTGCTCTGCCTCCGGAATTCCTAAACGATCAAAGGTGGACTTTATATCCTCTGGTACATCCTCCCACTTGCCGGCCATCTTGGTATCAGGCTTTACATATGTAACAATCTCATCCATATTCAGCTCGGAGAGATCCGGCCCCCAGGTAGGCAGGCCCATGGAGTTATATACCTCCAAGGCCTTCAGCCGACGCTCCAGCATCCACTCAGGATCATGCTTGCGGACAGAAATATCCCGTACTACATCCTCAGTGAGGCCCTTCTGGGATTTATAGGCAGAATGATCCTCGTTGCGGATGTCGTACAGTGTACGCTCTATATCATCAACAAAAGTCTTGTTCTTTGCTTCCATCTTAATTACCTCAACCCTCCTGAGCCTCTTCCTCAGCCAGCTCCTTGCGGATAAAGCCAAAGCCCTCACGGTCAATCTTCTCGATAAGCTCAGGGCCGCCTTCTTCTACAATCTTGCCATTCAGCAGTACATGAACCTTGTCCACGGAAAGCTGTTCCAGAATACGGGTATTGTGGGTAATAATCAGACAGGCATTGTTTTCATTGTGGAATTTCTTGACACCGCTAGAAACAATCTGCACGGCATCTACATCCAGGCCGGAATCTGTTTCATCCAGCAGGGCAAGCTTTGGGTTGAGAATCAAAAGCTGGAGAATCTCGTTACGCTTCTTCTCACCGCCAGAGAAGCCTACATTCATATAACGCTGGGCATAGGTAGGATCAATCTGCAGCTCCTCCATGGCAGCCTTCAGCTCCTTGCGGAACTTCATGATCTTCACTGGTGCACCAGTAACAGCCTGCTTGGAGGCACGGAGCATATTCTCCACGGTAATGCCAGGAATTTCTTCTGGATTCTGGAAAGAAAGAAAAATGCCCTTACGGCACCGCTCAAAGGTCTTTAGTTCTGCCAGATCCTCACCCTCAAAATTCAGGGCACCATCTGTTACCTCATAACGTGGATGCCCCATGATGACATTCATCAAGGTGGACTTGCCAGAACCGTTTGGCCCCAGGATAACATGGATTTCACCAGGGTTGATTTCCAGATCCAGCCCCTTCAAAATCTCCCCCTTGTCCTCTCTGCCGGCCACTCCTGCATGCAGGTTCTTAATATCTAAAAGCTTGTTGCTCATGGTACACACTCCTGTATATCTAAATCTCAAAAAGTCACCCGAAAATTGGCTATACCTATTATAAGAGTATGTAAGGCAAAAAGTCAATAATTCCGACTAAAAATCACGGAATTAATTTTCCTCCAACTAAAAAAGCCCCTGGACGAACCAGGAGCTTCAACTTTATCTTAGCCATTTTCCTTAACAAAACCCTCTGCATAAGCCTTGCAGGTCTCAATCCCTGCATCGTCAGGAGCATCATTAATAATCACGCCATCTCCGTATACCTTGGCACCATCATTGTTGCAACGATTCTTCCAATCTTCCATCCATTCACCGCTGCCCCAGCCATAGGAACCAAAAAGTCCTACTGGCACGCCAGAGAGCTTTGCCTCCAAATCAGTGAACATTGGATCAAACTCGGATTCCTCCAGAACCTCGCAGCCCATAGCAGGACAGCCAAAGAGCACGCCGTCAAAACCTGCCAGCTTGTCACCGTCAAAGGCATCAGCTGTGAAGAGCTCCACCTCTGCACCAGCACCCTTGGCACCCTCTACCATGGCATTGGCCATAGCCTCAGTATTACCAGTTCCACTCCAGAAAACAACTGCAACCTTCATTATAAATCGCTCCTTTAATAAATTTGTCCAAATTACACACGCCTATATAGATACAGCTACGCTGCACTGCGAACCATAGATTGGAGGCTCATGCCAGCCTCCAGCCCGTCGCAAACCCTCTTGATACAGCTATTATAGCACTGAAATAGCCGCAGCACCGCCTTTTCATTGTCATATACCTTCCAGAACCCGCAATGACGGAATTTTTGCCCCCTATGCCGGATAAAGCCTGCCACATCCCCCGGTGGATACCCCAGAAAAAGTCCGATCTCATGGGGAAAAGCCTCTGAATCCTGCATCCGCTGGCAGAGAAACGCCAAAAGCTCCTCCAAGGATGCACTATCAGGATAGCCGCAGGCTGTGAGAATCTCCCTGGCCAAGGCTCGCCTCATGAGCCGCTGCAGCACCAAGGGACGATAAAGCAGCAGCAGTACATGCCGCCTTTGCTGCCGAAGAATCATTACCTTCAGGCCCTTACAGGCAAAGCACTGCTCATAAGCCTGAAAAAACTCCCTCAGTTCCTCCAAGCAGCAAGGCATAGCCACCATGCTGGCAGCCTTTAGCCCTGCCAGGGTTGGTGCACAATGCTGTGCCAACAGCAGCTCCAACTCTTTTCTACCCATAATGCCCCTCCAGTAATTGAAATTCATTATCATTCTCGAGATATAATATAGCATAATTGAGAATCTTTTTCAATACTTTTACAGAACTTTTCCAAGGCAAAAAGAAAACCGGCAGATTTCTCCACCGGCTTTAGTATGTCAATTATTTATCGAAAAATTCATTTTCCACGGCAATGCACAACATATGGTAGATAGGCAGATGCAACTCCTGGATCTTGTAGGTTTCCATCTCTGGTGCTGCCACAACAATATCACAGAGATTCTGCATGCGGCAATTACGGTTGCCAATAAGCCCCAGGGTCTTGGTGCCCAATGCCTTGGCCAGCTGCACCGCATAGATAACATTGGCAGAATTGCCGGAGGTGCTGATACCTATAAGGAGATCCTCTGGCTTTGCCAGTCCCAGTACCTGCTGAGCCATAGCCAGATCCGGTGCCTGATCGTTGGCAAAGGCACTGTTCAGGGCAACGGCATTCATCAGGGAAATAGCGGTAAGGGGCATCTGAAGATTTTCCTTCAGATAGTCAGCCTCATTTGGGCATACCTGTTGCAGCTTGGCATAAAGCTCCTCAGTAACAGGACGCTTTTTCACAAATCCCTTCATCAGCTCCCCTACGATATGCTCAGAGTCAGCTGCACTTCCACCATTGCCGCAGACAATCACCTTGCCTCCCTGTCGGTAGGTCTGGCAAAGTACCTCTACTGCATCGGTCAAGGACTGGCGGCAAGCACTTAATTCCGGATAACGACAAATAAGATTATCTATTTTTGCAAGGGTGGTATCCTTCATAATATATCATTCCTTTCCTTCGGTTTCGCGGTGGCAAATCTTTTTTCTTTCTATTATTTTATCACAAAGGCAAAGTCCATATCAACAAAGGAGAAATTTTTAGGTCATTTGGAAAATTGCAATCTTCTCTCTCCTATGGTATAATGTAGCACAAAAGTCAAAAAGTTAAATTTATCATAAATGAGTATAGTTTTAGAAAAGAGGGGGATTTATGTCAAACAGAATGACACTAAACGAGGTTATCAGTGAATACGGCGTGCCACAGATTACGCTGGATATCCATGCCAAGGGCAGCGAATGCCAGAAGCTCCGTCAGAAGCTCATGGATATTGTAAAGCTCAGCGGTGCCAGGGAGCAGGGGTATCTGGACATTGATTGCAAGCTTTATATTGATGTAGACGATATTGACCAGTACCTGTCCGGTGAGAAGGATACCCTGGGAGAGATTTATGCCTTCCCTGAAGATGTTAAGGCATATAGAGAGGAATAAGCCATGAAAAAGAAAAAATTCGCTGCCATGCTGATGGCAGCAGCCTTTATGATAAGTGCATCTGCTGGAGTAGCAGATGCCGCCAAGGGCGGTGCCCGCATTTCCATGCCAAAGGTTTCTGCCCCAGCACCAAAAGCATCTGCACCAGCCAAAAGCTCCAACAGCTCCGCTTCCAGTGCTACGCAGAAAGATTCGCCAAATACCAAGGACTATGCACCGTCTAAGAAAGCCAGCGAATACGGGGAAAGTGCCCCTAAAGCCAAGAGCAACACCACCGCCTCCACCAATGCAGCGGCAGCTAATACTGCTGCCAATAGCGGCACCCGTTGGGGCAGTGCCCTGAGAACCATGGGTATGCTGGCAGGTGGCATGATGTTGGGCAGTATGCTCAGCAGTCTTTTCGGCTTTGGTGCTGGCAGCTGGCTGGCAGATGTGCTGGGTGTAGTAGCCAATATTGCCATTATTGCCTTTGCCCTGTGCATATTAAATGTAATTATCCGCAAAATCATGGGCAAGCTTTCCGGCAATAGCAGCAAATCTGCCCCTGGCTCCAACAACGGCTGGAATTCAGGCAATGTCAGAAACCGCCGCCGTGAGGAAGAAACCGTCTATACCGTAGACGCAGAGGAAGTAAAAGAGGTAAAACCCCAGGCAGCTCCGATTGTACAGGATATCAAACCGCCAACTGGTGCTGGCTCCGTAGCCCCAGGAACATACCGGGACTACGATGCCCACAGCACCGCCCAGCGCTATCGCAAGATGTAAGGGCGATTACCCTTCGCCTAGCATAAGCATAATGTCCCTGTCTGCAAAAGAAGGGGCAGCAATCACCACATATGGATATAATAAAAACCTTCCGCCATAGGGCCATGTCACAGTCCAAGAGTGACATTAGCCTTATGAGGAAGGTTTTTCTATTTTCTATCAAAACTTTACGGTAATCAGGGTTCCTTCGCCTACAATGCTGTCCACTTCCAGCTTGGCATTGTGGAGCCTGGCGGCGTGCTTGACTATACTTAGCCCCAGTCCGGTGCCCCCTACCTCCTTGGAGTGGCTCTTGTCCACCCGGTAGAACCGCTCAAAAATCCTGCTACGATCCTTTTTCGGTATGCCAATGCCTGTATCCCGCACAGATACCTGTGGACGGCCTGCGTATTCCGCTATCTGGATAACCACGCTGCCCCCCTCATGGTTGTACTTGATGGCATTTTCACAGATATTGTAAATCATGCTGCGAAGCAGCTGAGGTATGCCGTCCATGACCACCTGCTGACCAATAAGCTCAATGGACACCTGCTTTTTCTCTGCCAAGTCCTCCAGACTGTTTACCACGCCCTCAGCAATATTGTAGAGATTTACCTTGGACTTGGTGGTATTTTCCTTGCCCTCATCCAGTCGGGACAGCACAATGATATCCTGCACCAGATGAATCATACGCTGGGCTTCATTGTAGATTTTATCTGCAAAATAGCCCATATCCTGCTCCATCACCATGCCGTTTTTCATCAGCTCCGCATAGCCGGAAATAGAATGGAGTGGGGTTTTCAGCTCATGGGAAACATTGGCGGTAAATTCCCGCCGCATGGCCTCGCTTTCCTCCTGGTTTGCCTTCTTGGTTTCCTTGGAGGATATAACCACGGACACGATAATCACAATCAGTAAGATAGCACCAATAGGCAGTCCCATATCCCAAATCACTTTCAATACCGTATGCTGGGGCATGCTGAGACGGAGCACGGAGCCATCTGGCAGCTTTTGGGCAGTGTACAGCATCCTAGTCATCATGGTACCAGAGTACCGTTGGCTTTCACCGTAGCCCCGTATCAGGGCGATTTTGACTTCCTCCCGGGCCATGTGGTTTTCCATTTCCCCAGTATCTGCATCACTATCGTATATTACATCTCCCTGAGGGGAAATCCAGGTTATGCGATAATTTCCCTTAGGTAGCCTTTCCAGATACTCCGTATGCTGGCTGATAACAGCTTGGCTGGCCATCTCCGTTTCCATCCGCAGCTGCTGCCGCTGTACTCCGGCAAAATAGCTGTACATGGTAACCATAATCAAGGTAGAGGCAATAACAAAGGCCGCCAATGCGGTAATGATAATCCCCAAGTATCTGTTGTGCTTATACATGGGCAACCTCCAGCCGATAGCCTACGCTGCGAACGGTGCGGATGGCCTTGCCCCAATTTCCCAGACGGGTACGGAGGCTGCTGATGTGCACATCCACCGTGCGAGTTTCTCCCATATAATCCGTGTCCCACACGCTGCTAAGGAGCTTGTCCCTGGTAAATACCATACCTGGGTTTTCTGCAAAGAGCCTCAATAGCTCAAACTCCTTCAGAGGCATCTCCACTCTTTCTCCATCTACCGTTACCACATGCTGGTCAATATCAATGGACACGCCACCAAAGCCCAGCTGCTTTTGCGGCTTAGATGTGCTGCCTTCACTGCGGCGAAGCACCGCCTTGATGCGGGAAACCATTTCCATCATGCCAAAAGGCTTTGCCAAGTAGTCATCTGCACCGGAGTCCAGTCCCATAACCTTGTCATATTCCGTACCCTTAGCAGTGGCCATAATCACCGGAATATCTGCCGTAGCAGGATTTTCCCGCAGCTTATGGAGAATGGTAATGCCATCCTCCCCTGGCAACATCACATCCAGCATAATCAGCCTTGGCTTCTGTTCCTCCATGGCAGGCCAAAAGCCTGTAGAATCCTCAAAGCCCCGTCCCTGAAAGCCGGAAGCCTTCAGGGTATACAGCATCAGCTCCCTGATGCTTTCATCATCTTCAACGCAGTATATCATCATCATCAACCTCGCTTCATTAAAGTACAAGAAGTGTCCCCTGTAGCCCTCATGGAAAGCCACCGGGAACACTTTAGTCAATCCTTTTCCCTATATCTCAGCCCTGGCAGATGTGATGAACACTCTGCCTTATCTATGATTTATATAATACTCTTGGGCATTTATCAGTTCATCCCCTGGCTGTAGGGCAGGCTTGTAATACTCCCCATCAGCATCAATATTCCGTGCCTTGGTATTGTCCGCCAGCTGCAGCTCCATCATTTGGAGGATTTCTGCCTTGATGGCTGGATCCTGAACAGGTGCTGCCACCTCTACGCGGTTTTCCGTATTCCGGGTCATCCAGTCAGCGGAGGCAATATACATCTTCATGTCCTCCCCCTTGCCGAAGCAGAATACCCTTGGGTGCTCCAGGAATCGTCCTACGATGCTGCGGATGTGGATATTGTCTGTCAGGCCCGGCCGCTCCGGTACCAGGCAGGTAATGCCCCGGACAATCATATCTATCCGTACCCCCGCCTGACCGGCAGTGTACAGGGCATCAATAAGCTGACGGTCTGTCAGGGAATTCATCTTCAGCAGGATATATGCCTCCTGGCCATTCTGGGCTTTTTCTATTTCTCCCTGAATCAGATTCAGCAAAGTAGATTTCAGATTTACTGGAGCCACCAGCAGCTTCTGGTATTCTCCACGTAGATTGCCAATGCCCATGTTACGGAAGAACATGGACCCGTCCCTGCCAATGGCATCATCTGCTGTCAGCAAAGCAAAATCCGTATACAGCTTGGCGGTCTTGGCATTAAAATTGCCTGTGCCGATGTGGGTAATGTACTTTACTCCCTGCTCCTGTGGCTCCCTATAGGTAATCTGACACAGCTTGGCATGAACCTTGTATCTATCAAAGCCATAGAGGATCTTGCAGCCAGCTTCTCTGAGGCCATTTACCCAGCTAATATTGTTTTCCTCATCAAAGCGTGCCTTCAGCTCCAGCAGCACCGTTACGTCCTTGCCCATTTCTGCTGCCACCATCAGGTAATTCATGAGCTTTACATGGCCCTTGCCTACACGATAGATGGTAATGCGTATGGACAATACATCCGGGCTGTACACTGCCTCCTTAATAAGCTGCAGCAAGATGCCAAAATCATCATAAGGATATCTCAGAAGAATATCCTGCTTCTTTACCAAATCCCGCAGAGTCTCACCCTCTGGCAGATGGAACTTTTCCTCTACTCCCACAGGGTTATATTCGCTGTAATAAAGCTCCTGCTTCAGCAGCTCTGTCATATTTCCCTCTAAGCCGTAAACATAGTCCAAGGCGAGAGGTGCAGTGGTGGCAAAAACCTGCTCAGAGCTTATCTTGTAGCGTTCAATGAGATACTCGGAAATAATGGACTTGCCCTGACTACGGATTTCCAGACGCACAGGAGTGAGATGGCGGCGTTTGCGGATAGCCTTCTTCATGGATTCCAAATAGTCCCCGGCCTCCAATTCTTCCTCTTCCAAGTTGATTTCCGCACTGCGGGTAATGGCAAATACCGCCTTGTCCAGCACCGGATAGCCAGTAAAGATCCTGTCAACAAACTCCTCAATAATATCTTCCAGCAGGACAAATTCCGTCTTTTCCTTAGAAAGGTATATTACCCGGCTCAGGCAATCAGGCAAAGGAATAATGCCGAAGATAAGCTTTTTCTTTCCCTTCAGTATAGCAGAAACATAAAGCTTCTTGTTGTCCAGATGTGGGAAAGGATGATGCTTGTCAATAATCTGGGGAGCCAATACAGGCAGAATGCACTCCTGGAAATAGGTTTCCAGATAGCTGTACTGCTTCTTGGACAGGTCACGAATATCCCCGTGGCCAATTCCCTTTTCCAGCAGGCAGCGGCGGAGATAGTCAAAAATCCTGTCCCTCTGGCCATAAAGCTCCCGTACCTTGTCGAAGATGGCATGAAGCTGCTCCCCGGCAGTCATGTGACTCTTATTGTCCCTTTTATTGGGATTCATGGCCTCCAGGCTCAGAAGGCTGCCTACTCGCACCATAAAGAACTCATCTAGGTTGCTGGTAAAGATTTCCACGAATTTCAGCCGTTCGCAGAGAGGCACGCTGCTATCCTCTGCTTCCTCCAGAACCCTTTTGTTGAATTTCAGCCAGCTCAGTTCCCGGTTCTGGGTATAGCCAGTACCAGACTTAAGCTGCATCTCAGGCTTTGTTGCTTCCATCTGCTCATTATCACTCATTGCCATCTGATACCTGCCCTTCTCCTGACTGTTCCTCCAGCTTTTCCAATACATCATCACTTTTTGGCAAATTCTCATTTGCCCCGCTTTTATCCTCTGCCAGTACATAGTTGTACATAAATCCCTCCCTAACACCGGTATGGGTTACCATGATAGCCTCACATTTGAACCGCTTGGCTACGGCATAGAGGATAATCATACCCGGCATAATGGTGCGGATGCGGTCAGGCACCACATCCAACAGCATGCTCATGTTCTTCAAGAACTTATCTCTATTGTCCTTCTGCTCCATGGCCTTGATGATATAGCCGATATGAGATACAGGCAAAATATCCTCTGCTAGGCTCTCTCCGAAGAAAAGCTTGTCCAGCTTCAGTGCCGCCCGGACGGTACCGCCCACTCCGCAGATCAGCTTGTACTTGTTGCTGCCCTCAAAGGCCCGCAGCCCATCCAGCTTGCCTACAAAATCCTTCTTGATGGCCTTCCGCTCTTCCTTAGTTGGCAGGATGCCCTTTACATACTTGTTGTAGCTGTTCAGAGAACCCTTAGGAATGCTGACGGCACTAATGATGCCCCCATCCTTATAGGCTACCAGCTCTGTACTGCCGCCGCCGATGTCCACCAGCAGACCCTTCTTGATATTGCTTTCGATGGCAGCTCCTAGGAAGTCCAGCTCTGCCTCCTCCCGGCCAGAAATAACCTGTACCTTGATGCCGGTACGACGATGTATTTCCTCCACCGCCTCTTCACTGTTCTTTACATTACGGAGGGCAGCAGTGGCAAAGACATGCATCTCATGGATATTGAGATTTTCCAGCACCTCCCGGAACTCTGTCAGAACTTGGATAACCCGCTCAACACCGGCAGCAGACATATACTGCCCCCGGACATAGGAGGCCAGCCCCACGGTTTCCTTTTTGCTGAAAAGCACCTTCAGCTTGCCATCCTTCACATCATATACATTCATACGGACTGTATTGGATCCTACATCTACGATTGTATGCATTATGGTTCTCCTCTCAGATACACAAAATACCAGCTTATTCTTTCACCTATATATATTATAGCCTGAATGTAAAGCTTATTGAAAGTATTATGTAAAATCTTTGTAAAATTTTCCCAATACAAAAGCCCCCGGCAAAAAGGCGGGAGCCTCTGTATCTACTTGAAGGGTGGGTAGGTGTTATTCTACTATTTCTATTTCACCGGTAATGGAGAAATTTACCCAGCGGGCAATATTTACGGCATGGTCGCCAATACGCTCAAAATACTTGTCAATCATCAGCATATCTACAAAGCATTCTACATCCCCAGCTTCGTCCTGCAGCTTCTCAATAAGGTCTCCCCGAATATCGCAGAAGAGCTTATCAACCACATCATCATATTTGATGACTGCATTGGCCATTTCCATATCCTTGTTTTCAAAGGCCGTCAGGCTCATCTGAACCATGTGGCTTACTTCGTCAGACAGCTCCTGGAAGTTCACCTTGTCAGTGGCACGGACTACATTGCCGCCACAGATAATCTCTGCAATTTCACAGGACTGAATGCCGATACGCTCCATATCCGTTACCATTTTCAGGGCAGAGGAGATGGTGCGAAGATCCCTGGCAACAGGCTGCTGCTGCATCAGGAGCTTCAGGCAGATATTCTCAATGCTGCGCTCCTGCTGGCTGATCTGGCTCATCATATTGTTGACGGACCTGGCCATCTTGATATCGCCACTCATAAGAGCCTCAATGGTATGCTGGATAGCATCCTGACAAAGGCCCCCCATATAGGCCATTTCCTCGCTCAGTGTCTGGAGCTGCTGGTCAAACATAGATCTCATCAGCCAAACCTCCCTGTGATATAATCCTCAGTTCTCCTATCCTTAGGCATGGAGAACATTTCCTCAGTCTTGCTGAACTCTACCAGATCTCCCAGCAGGAAGAAGGCACAGTAGTCAGAGATACGTACAGCCTGCTGCATATTATGTGTAACCATAACAACGGTGTATTTCTTCTTCAGCTCTACAGCCAGCTCCTCGATTTTGCCGGTGGAAATAGGATCCAAAGCAGAGGTGGACTCATCCATCAGCAGGATATCAGGCTCTACTGCCAAGGCTCTGGCAATGCAGAGACGCTGCTGCTGGCCGCCGGACATGCCCAGGGCAGATGTATTCAGGCGATCCTTTACCTCGTCCCAGATAGCTGCATCCTTTAAGGACTTCTCTACAATATTGTCCAGCTTTACCTTGGAGGTAATGCCGTGGGTACGAGGCCCATAAGCAATATTGTCATAAATGCTCATAGGGAATGGATTTGGCTTCTGGAATACCATGCCCACACGCTTGCGGAGCCAGGTAACATCAACCTTTGGGGCGTAGATATTCTCACCGTTGTAGATGATGTTGCCGGTAATCTTGATATTCTCTACCAGGTCATTCATGCGGTTCAGGGTCTTGAGAAAGGTAGACTTGCCGCAGCCAGATGGTCCAATAAGGGCCGTAATCTGGTTCTTTGGTATATCAACATTGATATTGTGAAGGGCGTGGTGGTCACCATACCACAGGTTCAGATCCTTCACTTCCATTATTGTATCCATAAAATTCTCCAATCAATCCTTAGTTCTTCAGCTTCCTGGCCGCAAAGTTGGCAGAGAAGTTCAATATCAGGGTCAAAGTCATGAGGATAACCGCAATAGCAAAGGCTATGTTGGTTTCGCCACGCTCACTGGCATATACATACAGGGCTACAGTCAAGGTAGCAGAAGATGACTGCAATGCTGTGATGAAATCATTCAGCACCAGGCCAAAGCCAGCGGTAAACAGCAAGGCTGCAGATTCGCCTACGATACGGCCGATAGAAAGAATACAGCCTGTAACGATGCCGTCAATAGCATTTGGCAGCACCACGGTGCGAACCATATGCCACTTGCTGGCACCCATGGCCAGGGAGCCTTCACGGTAAGCATTTGGTACAGTCTTCAAACTCTCCTGAGTGGTACGGATAATAACAGGCAGTACCATCATTACCAGGGTCAAGCCACCGGCTAGGATACCTTGCTTTAATCCAAACATCTCGGAGAACAACACCAGGCCAGCCAAACCGAAGATGATGGAAGGAATACCAGTCAGTGCCTCAGCAGCAAACTCAATAAGGTTTACCAGCTTCTTGTTGGTGGCATACTCTGTCAGGTAGATAGCTGCACCAGTACCCAGTGGCAGTACGATAATCATAGCTACCACGATGATGTACAGGGTGTTCAGCAGGTTTGGCAGGATACCGATAGTCTTTTTAGCATAGCTGCTCTGGGTAGTCAAAAGCTCCCAGGACAGGAATGGCACGCCTCTGTAAAAGATGTAGCCAATGAGGAAGGCCAGCAGCAGGCAGGTCAGTATGGCACTGCCCCAAATAAGGGCCCTGGCACACTGGTTCCAGACCTTTCGCTTGTTGGAAATGGTCACTGGCTGTTGTATAGGCTGTGCTACAGCAACATTTTCTACCATTACGCTGTCCTCCTTCCCTTGACAAATACATTCAGGAATACATTAATCATCATAATAAACAGGAACAGTACCAGGCCGATAGAGAACAGGGCCTGCTGCTGCAGGGAACCTGCGGCGGCATAGGCCATCTCAGATGCAATGGCTGTGGTCATAAACCTTACGGAGGTCAGAAGCCCTGGCAGGTTGGCAACATTGCCGGATACCATGATAATAGCCATGGCCTCGCCGATTGCCCTGCCTACGCCCAGGACAACTGCTGCCGCAACACCGCTTTTGGCAGCTGGCAGGCTAACCCGGAAGAAGGTTTCCATTTCGGTAGCTCCCAAAGCCATGGAAGCTTCCTCATACTCTCTAGGTACTGCCCGAAGTGCAGTCTCAGAGACATTGATGATAGATGGAAGAATCATGATAGTCAGCACTACGATGGCTGCTAATAGGGTGGCACCAGAGGATAAATCAAATATCCTCTGAATGCCTGGAACAAGTATAATCATGCCTACAAGGCCATATACTACAGATGGGATGCCTGCCAAAAGCTCCACAGCTGTGTGGATAACCTTGGCAAACTGGGGTGGAGCGGCCTTTGCCAAAAAGATGGCAGTCAATAGGCCGATAGGAACACCTATGAGCACTGCACCGGCAGTACCATAGATACTGGTCAGAATGAATGGCAGAATACCAAATGACGGATCCACGGTGGTGGCTGTTGGCTGCCAGGTAGTTCCAAAGAGGAACTGACCTACGCCGATTTCCATAATAGCTGGCAGACCTGCGATTACCAGATGTACCGTGATACATAGTACGAAGCCTACTGCCACGATACCGCAGAGCATGAATATTCCATTGATGCCCTTTTCGGTCAGCTCCTGCCATTTAGTTTTGTTTTTCATATTCTATCAAGCCTCTTTTATTTAGCAGTAGGTACTGCACCAGCCTCGGAAATCAGGTTGGCTGCATCCTTGGAGGTCATGAAGTCGAAGAATGCCTGAGCAGCCTCGCTGAGCTTGGCACCTTCCTTGGTAATCAGGTTGAATGGACGCTGTACTACATAGCTGCCGTTGGAGATATTTTCCTCAGTGCACTCTACGCCATTGATCTTCAGAACCTTGATGCCCTTCTGATTCTCTACGGAAGCGAAGGAAGCATAACCGATAGCACCCTCAGAGTTCTTTACAGCCTCAATAACAGCACCGGTAGAAGTCAGCTCCTGAGTCAGCTTGCACTTGTCCTTGGTGCCGGTAATGGACTCAAAGCCATCACGGGTACCGGAACCAGCCTCACGGCCAATAGCAGCTACAGCACCAGCCTTGCCGCCAACCTGTGCCCAGTCAGTAACCTTGCCATCGAAGAGGCCAGCTACATCCTCAGTTTTCAGGTCGGTAAGAGGGCTGTTCTCATTGACGATGATGGCAATGCCATCCAGGGCAATGGTGGTCTCCTTCAAGCCCTTTGCCTTCTCGCTGTCCTTCAGAGCACGAGAGGAAAGGCCGATGTCGGTGGAACCCTTGCTTACAGCCTCGATACCAGTACCGGAACCAGTTGCATCATAGGTAATGCTTACACCCTTGTTGTCACCCATAAAGGTTTCAGAAAGAATACCGATAACCTTCTCCATGGAAGTGGAGCCGTTGGTGGAAACCGCACCGCTGAGGCCGGAACCCTTGGTGTCACCGTTGTCGCTGCCGCACCCTACCAGGGCCAGCCCCATCATCATAATGGACATAAGAACCATTAAAAACTTTTTCATCTTGTTTGCACTCTCCTTAAAAATAGATTTTAATAATAGCGGTTTTTTGAATCTGGAAATATATTACCGCCTGAATGTAAAATCCATTAGAAGAGTTTTGTAAAATAAATGTAAAAAAGA
>CAVFWX010000026.1:0-17636 GCA_963626225.1 Anaerotignum sp. | reverse complement strand
ATGCCAAATCCATTTGCAGACAAGTAAATGAAAAATATGCAGATAAAGCAAGAGCCTCTGTAGTACCGTTAGATGGTGCTATGGAGGCTCTCTGGCTATTATGTTTCACGTGCAACAAACTATGATGTATTTTCTGGGCGGTAATATGTGTTATGGGGATATATAATAGTGTGGCGGATTAGCTTTCTGGGCAAAGAGGGCCGTAAAAATAGCTGGCAGTGGCACCGCCATCTGCCAAAATGGTAGAACCTGTGATAAAGGCACCTCGAGAACTCATAAGAAGCTCGGCAATATTGGCGATTTCATCTGCAGTGCCAGGACGACCGGCAGGACACATGTCAAACATATTTTTATAGAAATCTCCTCGTGGACCATTGAATTCATCTATGGCAAGAGGTGTCACAATAATGCCAGGAGCGATGGCATTGAGACGAGCACCGCGTTTGCCCCATACTACAGCCTGGCTCATAACTCGTTTTTCATTGCATCGCTTGGCTAACTGATAGGCATGGAGGGTATCTTTGATGTTGTTTGGCTGTAAAATATCAAGCTTCAACAAATCTTCGGTAGGGACAGTTGCCAAGGCTTTGTCCTGCTCTGGGGGCAGCTGTGGCATTCTCCAGCCTGATTGGCTGGAGATAGTTACCCCGGCACCACCTGGAGCAATAATTTTGCCAACTTCTTCCAAAAGTATAGCAGTACCATATAAATCTACCTTCAGGATAGTTTCGATAGATGCCTGACTTGGAGATACGCCGGCACCGTTTACCAGCATTTTTACCTGTCCGTATTCCTGAGCGAGTCCAACTATCTGCTGGATGGAGTCCCTAGAAGCAAGATCCATTTTTACTGGCGCTACATCGTAGCCTGCATTATTCATAATAGCAGCAATGTGGTCTGCATTATCGGGATTCTTATCGCCCATGACAATTTTCATTCCATAGCCTATACGTCTGGCAATAGCCATAGAAATTTGTCCAGCTCCGGTTACAATCATTACGTCATGTTTCATAGATCTTACCTCCTAAAGCATTATAATATCGATTTCTAGTGATAGACTAATACTTAAAGGTTACTTTAAGTCAAGAAAAATTTTCTCCACATATGTAATGTATCCTTTATATCTGCGTATAAGATTCATGAAAACAAATTCACAAAGAACTTGAAGCTGAATGATATAGAATGTAAAATGGAGGTAATTAAAATGATTAAGGCAAATGCAGTAGCAATGAATGATATGGAACTGGATATGGTAGCAGGTGGCGGATTCTTCCAGGAGTTGAAGGAGATGCGTGAGGCTGCCAAGATCAAGGAGAATGAGTCCACTACATCCAAGGTAATCAAGGGTGTTTTGATTACTGGTCTGATTGGCTTCGTAGTAGGCAAAGTTGTTAGCCGTGGTTGTTAAGATATATGCCAAATCCATTTGCAGACAAGTAAATGAAAAATAAGCAGATAAAACAAGAGTCTTTGTAGTACCGTTATATGGTACTATGGAGGCTCTTTTTGCGGGTGTGTTTCACGTGCAACAGTAAAATATGCGATTATTTTTCAAAGCAACTACCTAAATACTCAGTAAAGACCTTGATGGCTGCTAGCTTTGGGGTGTCCTTCTTGAATACGATGCAGGCATTGAGCTGCAATGGCTCTGCTAGGATACGATAACAATGACCTACGCCCAATGCATCCAGGAACCGCTGGGGCAGGATAGCACCGGCCTGGTTCTGTCGGCAAAAATGCACCATGGCATAGGGGGTAGAGAGGATGGCTGCTGTAGGTGGCAGGGACATTTCGGCAAAATACTCCCGGATAGGCTGTTCAATGAAATAATTGGCGGGGTAATATACCAGGGGATAGGCAGCTATTTCCTGACGGGTGACTGTATCAGGCAGATTCTCTCGGCAAGGGGCAAAATACACCATATTGTCCCAGCAGAAATGCACCTGCTCATAGTCTGCAAAGGGCTTTTCCTGAATCATATATACCGATGCCAGATCAATTTTGTCATCTCGGAGATCTGTCAGGATCTCGCTGCTTTCCATATCGTAGACTGCCAGCTCAATCTGCTCTTCCTGCTGGCGGAAATACTGTACATGACGGTTCATATGCACATCACCTAGGGTTCGCATAACGCCGATTTTCAGCAGGGTAGGGGATTTTTGCTCCTGGCTGCGGATATTTAGGATTTCCTGCTGCAGCTCTGTCAGCAGCTTTTCTGCGATAGATAGCATTTGCTCTCCGGCGGCTGTGAGATGGCTTTCCTTGTTGGAGCGGATAATCAGAGGTACTCCTACTGCTACCTCCAGCTTTTTTATTTGGGCACTGAAAGCAGATTGGGTAATATTGGCAGACTGGGCGGCCCGGGTAAAATTCTTTTCCCTGCCATAGCAGATAAGGCATTTTAGTTGTTGGATGGTTGGCAATTCTATCATAAGCATATCCTCGTAGAAAAACAGATGGGGTATAGGGCTTATGATACCTTTATGACAGAAATCCGTCAAGTAAAGGAAGCAGGCGAAAAAAATCCCTATCAAGCAAGGGAGCAGTGTTAATCGCTCGTCTGCCTGATAGGGAAATAAAATGGAGTGTATGGGTGTCAATATATGTAGGTTTTATTCAGTTTCGATAGCCTGTGCCAGCTCATCATCGGATGTAGCAAGACTGTCCCTGCGTCTTGCGTAGGCAAGATAGTAGATAATACCGCAGGCCAGGGCACCAAAGGCAGTGGCTTCGTAAATGCCGCTAAAGCCCATGGAATCCTTGAAGGCTCCCAGGAAATAAGGACCAAAGCCTAGGCCTACATCCAGCATGATGAAGTAGGTGGAAACGGCAATGCCGGAACGATAGGCAGGTGTCAGCTTGACACAGATGGCCTGACCGTTGGACATGAAGGTGCCGTAGCCAAGGCCAATGAAAATACTGGAAGCAATCATCAGCATGCTGCCCTGGGACTGTCCCAGCATCATCAGGCCGATAAACAGGGCGATGTAGCAAGGGTACATGACGAAATCCTCACCCTTGCGGTCAAACATGATGCCTGCAAAAGGCCGTATCAGGGTAATGACAATGGCATATACAACGAAGAAGATTGGGCCGGTGCCGTTCAGACCTAGTTCCTTGGTATAGGCTCCCAGGAAGGAAAGCACGCCGGAATAACAAAGGCCCATAAAAAAGGCAACCAAGGAAATGGACAGTACCCGAGGCTCAATAAAGTTATCTACTCGGAAGGTTTTCAGCTCGGCCAGCTTTTCATCAGACAGTTGGATTTCATCTACATTGAGGAAGAATGTGGCAGCCAGGCATACGGCAAGGATAGCGATACAGAAATCTATTATATAAATGAAGCTGAAATGCTCCTGCAGTAGCATGCCTAAAAGTGGGCCAAGGCCGGCAGCCAGACTTAGGCTCAGGGCAAAATAATTGACGCCCTCCCCACGACGGGACTGGGGAATAACACCGGCAATAATGGTGCCGGTAGCAGTGGCAGCAATGCCGTAGCCCATGCCGTTCAGCAGGCGGACAACATACAGTCCTGCCATGGAGTCAAAAGCAAAATACATAATGGTGGTAAAAAGGTAAAATATCATGCCGCCATAAAGCATTTTCTTGCGGCCTGTCAGCTCAATATAACGGCCGGCTACCAATCTAGCTAGCAATACGCCGATTATATAAATACCAGAAGCAAGGCCGGCTTCTGCTACGCTGGCACCCATTTGCAGGGCTTCTACGGCAATAACTACCATAAGCATATAGTAGATAATATAGATACCCAGGTTGATCATTGTATCAAGTACAAAGCCACGGGTCCATAATGGCTCTTTTTCCATAAAAAAATCATCCTTTCCTTGTAAAATAGTTAAATAAGCTATAAATGAAGCGTATTTGATTATAGTTAATTAAGGGATATTTGTATAACGCAATAAAAAGATAACTGCCATCGCAAAAAACGATAACAAAATATATCCTTTGCAATTCATTATGCAGATATGATATAATTCTTAGGATAATTTTTAGGGCATAGCCCCAGAGAGAAAAGAGATAAGTGCAGAATTGAGTTTGGAGGACTTTTCCTTGAGCAATCAGGACAAGAATTTAGAAACACAGGAAGCAACAAAAGAACAAAAGGAATATACCATAAAAATCATTCCTAGCAAGGGAGATAATATCCGCAGCATCCGTCTGCCGGAGAAATGGGTAAAATGTGGCATTGCCTCTGTAGCAGCAGGTGCATTGCTGCTGGTAGGGGCTTTTGGCTATTCTACCTATACCAGCTATTCCCTGCGGAATGAAGCAGCCCAGATTGAAAGGCTTCAGCAGGTAAACAATATCCAGCAGGAGCAGCTGTTGCAGCTATCCAAGAGAGCGGACAGTCTGCAAAGTGAGCTTAGCCAGTTGAGCCAGGTGGAAATGGAGCTTAGGCAGATTACCGGCATGGATGCTGCTGCTGCCGATGTGCCTGAAGGCAACGGTGATGGCACCCACAACGGCCAGGGCGGTCCCTATAGCCAGGATCTGAATGCGGAAAATATCAGTGCCGTGCTGACGGATTTGGAGAAGCGGGTGGCTGTTCGCAAGGCCAGTATCCAGCAGCTGAAGGATGCCATGAAGGAGCAGCAGGGACAGTGGGAGTACGAAAACACCATCAATGCCTATATGCCTTCCATCTGGCCGACAAGCGGTGATGTTAGCTCACCATTTGGCTTGAGGTGGGGTGGCTCTGACTATCATCCAGGCATTGATATTGCCAACGACAGCGGTACGCCTATCGTGGCCACTGCTGATGGAGTGGTTGTGGATGCAGGCTGGAACTCCGGTGGCTATGGCAACATGGTAGATATTGACCATGGCAACGGCATTGTTACTCGCTATGCTCATGCCCAGGCATTGGCAGTGTCAGCTGGCCAGACAGTACGCCGGGGTCAGATTATTGCCTATATGGGTAGCACTGGATATAGCACCGGCCCTCATTGCCACTATGAGGTAAGGGTCAACGGCAGGGCTGTAAACCCAGCAGGATATCTGTAATCCTGTCATAAGAATGGGGTACGCTCCCAGGGGGTTGACTATAACCATTACAGTATACGAAATGCTTTTCCTATGACTTATTTGTTATTGTATAAGCACGGAAAAGAATAAAGTATTACTGTATACAGAAATACAATGCAAAACATAAATGAGCCCTTTGGGGGCTCTTTTTTTGTGATTCCTTATAAGACAAGGGCTTGAGAGGTATTTGTCTAATACTTTTTTTGCGAGAAAAATAGTGATATACATTCATTTTGTATAAATATGCAGCAGGCAAATGATAAAACCAATAAATACAAGGTTTTCTGCCACTTTAGCACAATGAAGTTATGAATAATTATATTGACACAGCTACATATTATAAATATAATATTACTTGCCTATAATTTATATACTAAAAGAAAAGTATAAATGTCCACAGGTAAGTGATAAACTATATCAGTTGTTGAATAGCTTCTATAGGATAGGCATAATAAAAGCGTTATGACACATTATGATAGAAGCCATTCAATAGCTGATACCAGCTTGTTGTCTATGTGTGTGTATTGGAGGAGTGTTACTATGTGTAGAATTGGTTCTATCAAGAGCAAGGTGCCTGTGCATCCGTCCAAGGCCCTGCATTTGATGCTGCCACAGCAGGAAGGCCATGATAATTCCGGCTTTGCTATGGTTATGCAGGATCTGTATGGTATTTTCTCTACCTACAAGGATAAGCCATTGCTTTCCATGGCCTGCACCCAGAGGGGCAACCAGATGGTTGAGGAGTACATGGACAGCCACAACTTTGTCCAGTTGGCAGAGTGGATTCCTGTACCAAATAAAGAGCCTGGTCTGGATATTCAGGCTATGCCTTACTATGTATTCCGCAACTACGACTTCCCAGAGCATTTCAACGAACTCTCCCAGAAGGAGAAGGAGGATGTGCTGCTGAATACCCGTCTGGCCCTGCGTAAGCTTCTGGAGGATGCCGGTGAGGGATATGTTTATTCCTTCTGGCCTGATGTGCTGACATTGAAGGAAATCGGCGATCCTAGAGATATTGCTACCTATTTCCATCTGTGGGAGGACAACGGCTGCCTTTCTGCCAAGAATATTGTGGTTCAGTGCCGTCAGAACACCAACTATGATATTGTGCGTTATGCTGCCCATCCATTCTTCCTCCAGGGATATACCCTCTGTGCCAACGGCGAGAATACTTTCTATACAAAGAACAAGGAGTTCCAGAAGTCTCTCCATCGGGGCTATATCGGCTTTGAGTCTGACTCTCAGTGCTTCCTGTACACCCTTCATTATGTACTTCACGAGCTGCAGTGGCCTATTGACTATTTCAAGCATGTCATTACCCCGCTGCCTTTTGAGGAGATTGAGAAGCGTCCGGACAAGGATGTGCTGACAGCCATCCGCCAGTCCTTGGCACATCTGGAGATTAATGGACCTAATACCATTATTGCCACCCTGCCTGACCATCGCATGATTACCTGCTGCGACTCCAAGAAGCTGCGGCCTGTAGTTATCGGACAGGATGAGAATACTGTGGCTATTGCCTCCGAGGTTTGCGGTCTCAACGAGATTATGCCTGACCGTGACATGACCAAGGATATCTATCCAAATGAGCGTGAAGTAATCGTAATAGACAATGAGCTGGAGGTACAGAGATGGAAGCAGTAAAGACACAGGATGTTTCTGTAAACGATCTTAGCTGGAAAATAGAATACAACCCAGATAGATGTACAATGTGCGGCAGCTGTGTAGCCAGCTGCTCCTTTAAGGCTATCAAGGTAGAAACCCTGGCCCAGTCCCTTGTGATTTCCACTGACAGCCAGCCTGTACCAGAGCACACCCATGTGGCTCGTCCTGTTATCAAGCAGGTAGCCAGCCTGACAGATTTCTGCCGTGGCTGTGGCATGTGCGAGAAGGTATGCCCTAACGGTGCCATCCATCCAGTTCGCAATCCTGACAGCCGCAAGACCCTGCTGTCCAAGGATGCAGGCCCTATCAAGCGTGGTGGCCGTACCAATTTGAATGCCCAGAGAACTCTGGATAGCATTGTAGTTGGCCGTATTTCCCAGATGACTGACCCATCCTTGGATGCTGCCCGTCATACCTTTGATATCCGTTCCCCATTTGGCCGTGTACTTTCCGCCAAGGAGCTGCCTTTCCAGATGAAGGACGGCAAGATGGTTATGGCCAAGAAGACTCCTCCTGTAAATTGGATTTATCCGCTGATTTTCTCCGATATGTCCATCGGTGCCCTGTCTACCCGTGCTTGGGAGGCTGTAGCACTGGCTTGTGCATATCTGAACGAGAAGTGCGGCCTGCCAGTTCGCATGAGCTCCGGTGAGGGCGGTATGCCTGTAAAGCTCATGGAGTCTGACTACCTGAAGTATTTCATTCTCCAGATTGCATCTGGTCATTTTGGCTGGAACCGTATTGTCAAGGCTATTCCTCACATGGTTACTGATCCTGCCGGTGTGCTTATCAAGATCGGCCAGGGTGCAAAGCCAGGTGATGGCGGCCTTCTGCCTGCTGCCAAGGTAGCAGAGCATGTACAGGCTATCCGTGGTGTACCAAAGGCAACCCTGTCTTCTCCACCAAATCATCAGGGCCTGTATTCCATTGAGGAATCCGTACAGAAGATGCATCTTTCCCTGAATGCTGCCTTTGGCTTCCGTGTGCCTGTAGCTATCAAGTGTGCAGCTTCTGCAACTTCCGTATCTGTATACAACAATCTGCTCCGTGATCCATACAAGATCTGCGGCGGCTTCTTTATTGATGGTATTCAGGGTGGTACTGGTGCAGCCAATGAGGTTTCCCTTGACCATACCGGACATCCTGTAGTATCCAAGATCCGTGACTGCTACCTGGCTGCTGTAAAGCAGGGTCTCCAGGGGCAGATTCCTCTCTACGGCGGCGGCGGTATCGGCCTCACCGGCAACGCAGCTGCTGATGCATTCAAGATGATGTGCCTTGGTGCCAACGGCGTATTCGTTGGTAAGGTATTGATCCAGCTCCTGGGCTGCGTAGGTAACGAGCAGGGCCGTTGCAACGCCTGCAACACCGGCAAGTGCCCTATGGGTATTTGTACTCAGGATCCACGTCTTGTAAAGCGTCTGGACATCGATCGCGGTGCCCAGAAGATCGTAGATTATGTGCTGGCCTTTGACAGCGAGCTGAAGAAGCTCATGGCTCCTATCGGCAACAGCTCCATTCCTGTTGGCCGCAGTGACGCACTGGTATCTACTGACAAGGCTATTGCTGACAAGCTGGGCATCCAGTATGTATGCTGATAAGGGAGGAGTACGGAAATGTTTGAAATAGACACTATTAAGGGACATGATCGTATGTCCACCCAGGATCTGCTGTTGGCCATTGAGGAGGCTGTACGCTCCGGGGAAACAGAGTTCAAGATCCATGCATCTGGACAGCATGACATCGGCGGCCCATTGTGGAATGCTGATGGCAAGAAGCTGTTCTTCCATGTAAACAATGCAGGCCAGCGTGTTGGTTCCATGTGCCTGCCAAATACCGAAATCGTGGTAGAGGACTCTACCTCTGCTGATGTGGGCTGGCTGAATGCTGGCGGTATCATTACCGTTCGTGGTGATGCCGGTGATACTGCCGGACATTGCTCTGCCGGTGGTAAGATCTTCATCGGTGGCCGTGCTGGTACCCGCAGTGGTTCTTTGATGAAGCATGATCCACTCTATGAAGAGCCGGAGCTGTGGATTCTGAAGAATACTGGCTCCTTCTCCTTTGAGTTCATGGGTGGCGGCCGTGCTGTTGTTTGCGGCTATGACTGTGACGAGTTTGAGTCTGTGCTGGGTGAGCGTGCCTGTGTAGGTATGGTTGGTGGCGTTGTTTATGTCCGTGGCCCAATCAGCTCCTATCCATCTGATATCTGCTATCTGGATTTGGATCAGTCTGATATTGACTTCCTGGCTGGTGGCATGGATGAGTTCTTGGAGAAAATCCAGAAGCCTGAGCTGAAGGCAGAGCTGTCTGACTGGAGCCAGTGGAAGAAGCTTCGTCCTCTGACCTTTGAGGAGAAGCAGGCTCAGCCAAAGCAGCGTGGTTCCCTGAAGGAGTTCCGTACCCAGGAGTGGGTAAAGGGCGGTATCTTCAGTGATGTTGCCATGGATGATTTCGCTGTACACAACACCATTTCCCATGGGCTGTACCGTCTCCGTGTACCAAGTTGGGATAATGCAAAATACAATGCTCCATGCGAGTTCAGCTGCCCTACCGGCATCCCTACCCAGAAAAGAATGAATCTCCTTCGTCAGGGTAAGGTACAGGAAGCTATTGACTTAGAGCTGGAATATACTCCGTTCCCTGGCTCTGTCTGCGGCAGCGTTTGCCCAAATCCTTGTATGGATGGCTGTACCCGTGGCAGCATTGACGAGCCTATCCAGATTGGCAACCTGGGCTGGATTTCTGCCTACCAGAAGGTAGCACCTCCTGCTGAGGAAACAGGCAAGAAAATCGGCATTATCGGCGGCGGTATGGCAGGCCTGTCTGCTGCATGGCAGCTGCGTCGCAAGGGCCATAGCGTAACCGTATATGATGATGCTGAGCATATCGGCGGCAAGCTGGAGCAGGTTATTCCAAGAGGCCGTCTCATGCATGATGTGCTGGTAAGCGAGCTGAAGCGTATCGAGGATATCGGCGTAAAGTTTGTTACCTCTTGTCGTGTAGATAAGGACAAGTTTGCTGAGATCCGCAGTGCCAATGATGCAGTTGTTGTTGCTACCGGTGGACATGAGTCCCGCTTCTTCAACTGGGAAGGCAAGGAGCTTCTGACTATGGGGCTGGACTTCCTGAAGAAGGTAAATGCTGGCCTGAATCCAAAGGTTGGCAAGCGTGTAGTTGTTATCGGCTGCGGTAACTCCGGTATGGATACCTGCCGTGCTGCCTTTGATATGGGTGCTGAGTCCGTAGTGGCTGTGGATGTACAGAAGCCAGCAGCCTTTGCGGATGAAATTGAGTATGTAGAGGGCCGTGGCGGTCAGCTGGTATGGCCATTCTTCACTGAGAAGATTACCAAGGAAGGCGTATATGCCAACGATGGCAGATTTATCCCTGCTGATGAAGTAATCGTATCCATCGGTGAGGCACCAATCCTTGACTATCTCCCTGAGGATGATAGCATCAAGAAGTTCCGTGGCAGCTGGCTCATTGCCAATGCTGACAAGAGCATCCTGCCTGGAGTATTTGCTGCCGGCGATGTGATTAAGCCAGGCCGCCTGACTGATGCTATCGGTGATGGCATCAAGGCTGCCCACTATGCCGATGAGTATGTAAGAGGTGTAGAGACTACTCCGTTCCCAGAGAAGAAGAAGATTCCGGCAGAGCGTCTCTCCAAGGCTTATTTCACCAAGTGTCATCATTGTGACCTGTCTGAGCCTGCCAAGGACTTTGCCCGCTGCATCAGCTGCGGTACCTGCCGTGATTGCAAGATGTGCCTGGAATCCTGCCCAGAGGAGGCAATTACCAGAGTACAGCATGAGGATGGTTCTTGGAGCTATGTATCTGATCCAAACCGCTGCATCGGCTGCGGCATCTGTGCCGGTGTGTGCCCTTGTGGTGTGTGGAGCATTAGCGACAATCCTGAGCCTATCAAGATGTATCGTACTTACAACAAAAACTAAGATATTTCCAATTAATTGTCCAATACACAGGAACAGCCCCGTTGTGCTATGCACAGCGGGGCTGTTTCCGTATTGCATGAAAATAAAACAGGTGATATAATATCCGTGACAGGATATTATATCACCTGTTGGCCACCGAAAACGGCAGGCGGTTTGTTTGCACCCTCGCAGAAAGGAGAAATCCCTACTGAAGGAGGGTGATACAGATGGATGATTCTACTATGCAGCTTCTGTTCATACTGATGATTCTGATTGTGCTCAAACAAAAATAACCGCCCTAAAAAGTTTTCCAGACTCAGCGGTTATTTCTGCACTTAGTAGCAAACCGACTAGCGAGGACAGCAAGCCGTCTGCTGGTGGTCTTTTATTTGCCTATATTATACCCCTTAGAGGATTCTGAGTCAAACGATATTTGCTTTGATGGCATAGGGCATGAATCAGCTATGTATCAGCCTTAGTACTTGCTGGATGGTCTGGGTAAGGTTGGCCTTGGTGGTTTTTGCATCCATTGCTTCTTCCAGACTCATGGCTGAATGGAGGATAGGGAAGTAGGCGTCAATGCCATGCTGGTTTACCAGCTCCGCCTCTCTGGTGGCACAGCCACAGAGGGCTACGGTACGGCAGTTAGGATTGGCTTTCTTGGCACTTTGGGCAATACCGGCGGGGCCTTTGCCCATGGCGGTCTGCTGATCCATACGCCCTTCACCAGTAATGAGGATATCCGCTGTTGGCAAGGCTCCCTCAATATTGATGGCCTTTACCACCAGTTCAATGCCAGGCATCAGATTGCCGCCTAGGAAACAGTGGAAGGCAAAGCCTAGTCCTCCGGCAGCACCAGCACCAGGCAGAGTGGCTCCTGCTAACCCGGTAGCTTTTTCTGCTAATTGGGCAAAACTGCCAATATACCCATCCATTGCTGCAATAATCTCCGGAGTAGCACCTTTTTGAGGGCCATAGATGGCGGAGCAGCCAGTAGGACCGCAGAGAGGATTGGTGACATCACAGGCAATATCTATCTGGCATGCCTTTAGGAGAGGATGGAGACCAGAGATATCTATGGAAGCTATATCTGCCAAATCCCTGCCGTAAATGCCGCAGCTTTCTCCGGCTTGGTTATAGAATTTAGCTCCTAGAGCTGTCAGCATCCCAAGACCGGCATCATTGGTGGCACTGCCTCCTATACCGATGATGAAATGCCGACAGCCATTTTCCATGGCAGCAGTGATAAGTTCTCCTAGACCGTATGTGGTGGTATTGAGAGGATTTCGTAGCTCCACCGGCACCATAGGCAGCCCGGAGGCATCGGCCATTTCGATGACAGCTGTATTGGTATCAGGAATATATCCGTAACGGCTATTTACCTTTTCTCCCAAGGGGCCGGTTACTTCCACAGGTACAATGCTGCCTCCTAGTCCTTGGGTCAATGCCTCCACTGTGCCCTCGCCGCCATCAGCCAGAGGAAATACTTGGATATTGTCATCAGGATATTTATCCAGGATAGCCTGCTTTAGGGTATAGCCAGCTTCCATGGAGGAAATACATCCTTTGAAGGAATCAATGGCAATAACAATATTCATAAAATCAACTCCTAAAATTTAGCAGTATTAGATTAAAGTAAAACTAGGGATGCCAGGAAGATGGCAGCCATAGATACAATACCCATAACCAAAGTCATCATGGTTTGGGTGCGATAGCCATCCTGAGGATCCATGCCGGTAAAGTTGGTAACAACCCAGAAATAGCTGTCATTGGCATGGGATACGGTCATGGCACCGGCACCAATAGCCATAACAGTCAGCAAGGCGGCCATGTCATTGGTAAGCCCTAGGGCGGACATCATGGAGCTGGAGTCAGAGAACATGCCCATGATACCGGCTGTGGTGGTAATGGCAACAGTGGAGGAGCCTTGGGCAGTTTTAAGGATAGCAGAAATCAGGAATGGGAAGAAAATACCAACGCTTGCCAGGAAGGCGGCATTATCCTTCATAAAGTCTACAAAGCCTGCAGCGGTAATAACCTTGCCCAAAACACCACCGGCAGCAGTGATAAAGAGAATAGGACCAACAGTCTTTAGAGTTTCGTCAGTAATCGCAGCAAATTCAGACATCTTGCCAGTGGATACTAAGGTATAAACAGCAAGGAGCAGGCCGACAGTCAGGGCAATAATAGGAGTACCTAAAAACTTCAACCCTGTGGCCATGGCTCCGTCCATACCGGCCATGGTAACAACAGAACCAGCAGCCATCAGCAGGATTGGAACCACAATAGGTGCAAAGGAAGCACCGGCACTTGGCAGGTTGCCAAAGCTGGCTACCAGTTCATCATAGCTTTTTTCGGTACCATCATCCTGCACGGAGTCATTTACAGGAATATGTTTTTTGCTGATATACAGGGAAAAGGCATAGGCGGCAAACAGTGCTGGAATAGATGCCAGAACGCCTACGATAATAACGGCAGCCAGGTTGTCAGCCAGTCCCAGGGAACCAGCGGCAGCAATAGGGCCCGGCGTTGGAGGAATAAATACATGGGAGATATAGAGGCCGCCGGATAGTGCTACAGCCATGGCTACAGGGCTGCTGCCATGGATCTTCCGGGCCAGGGCCTTGCGAATAGGGTTTAGGATAACGAAGCCGCTGTCACAGAATACAGGAATGGAAACAATCCAGCCCATCAGCATCAAGGCCAGCTGGGGATGTTTTTCTCCCACGCAACGGATAACAACATCTGCCAGGCGGATAGCACCTCCGGTCTTTTCCAGAATCAGGCCAATCAGGGCACCTAGAATGATGACGATACCGATGCTGGAGAATACCCCTGAAAAACCAGAACCGATAATGCCAGGAATCTTGGCCAATGGCAGCCCCACCACTATGGCCAGCAGCAGGGATGTACCCATCAAGGACAAGAATGGATGGATTTTGAACTTGGAAATGGCTACGATCATTATGATAATAGCAAGGCAAAAAACGATTAACAAAGGAATACCGGTCATGATAAAAACCCCCTCTTAATAGATTGTATATATGATATAATTACCCCTTGTGTATTATTGTAGCATTAAAAAAGCCTATGGGATATATTACAGAAAACATATCTTGTAGGCTTTTTGTGTGCTGTATAACATATTTTTTTGAACAATAAAAGGCGGTGCCTATGCCCCATACCTCTGCATGAAATGACGATATTTTGTTTTGTGGGTGTGTAGACCTCTAGGTTTAAGGAGCTTAGGCAGGGCTGTAGACAATATCCTGATAAAAATACAATACCATATAAAATACAGCACTGGATCTCAAGGAGCGGGGGTCATAGCCGGTACGCCGGGCAATCCGCCTGAGATGCTGCTGCAGGGTGTTTTTGTGGATAAAGAGGGCTTCTGCCGTATGGATAATGGAACCATCATGCTCAAAGAAGCACTCTAGGGTTTTCATGGCTTCTGCCAGCTCCTGGGGCGAATAGCCCTGAAAGATTTTGTGTACATATTCTTTTTTTGCAGTAAGGGGAATGTCGTCAGCGAAAATCTCCATATTGATTTCATCGTAGCTCTTGATGAGGACGTTGCCTTTGCGGTGACAGGAGTGGAGAGCTTTCTGGGCCGTCTGCAGGGAATCCTGGAGGTGGGTATTGTCCAAGGCCGGGGTATCAATGCCGATGTAGATATCCCATTTTGCATTGTGGCTGCATTGTATGAGCTTTTGTCCGAGATTTTTTAGGGCAGGCGTACCGGTGATGCTGGTGAGGAAAATCATTAGCCGTCCTGTAAAGGTATAGCAACAGTTGTAATCTACTCTTCTGGCACAATCCCCTAGATGGTGCAGCAGATCCTGCTGGCTTGTCCTTGGCTCCGGTTCTCGGGGGATGACTTCTGCTACTAAAATCCTGCGAGGAATCTGGAGATTGATACCTAGTGACAAGCCTCGATCCATTTGTTCCTTGGTCAGGAAGGGAGCCCCCTTGGACAGCAGGTCGCTGATAAACAGGGACTGCTGATAGGCTTGGCTGGTTTGGATCCTTTGCAGCTCCTGCTCACGCACCAGCAGCTCAGTCATTTTGCGGATAACATTGGCCAAGGGCTTGATTTCTTCATAGGGGCCTGTTAGTCCTAGCACACCGATGGGCTCACCATTTACCTGCAACATAAAGTTGGTGCCTGCCCTGGCACCGGGGTATTCTTGGTCGCTATAAATTCGCAGCTCATCTAGTCCTTCGTTGATAAGCCTGGCAGAGCCGCCATGAAAGGTATTTATCCTTTCTGGGTCAGTGCTGGCAATAATTATGCCCTTTTTGTTCATTAGATTGATTTTTTGTGGTAAAATTTTATTAATCTCGTGGACAATGGCCTTGGCTTGTTGCTGTTGAAGCTCCATGGTTGCCTCCTGATATTGACTGGATAATGGATGGTATATCTATAGGATAGCTAAAAACATCATAGGCTGCAAGGTGCAATAATATAGAATAAAGGATGATTTTATGGTAAAGTTGACAGGCTACTACCAGCTGCCAGGCTCCATGCCGGTGCAGGTGGATTTTCAGGAGCTTTTTGATATAGGATTCATGCGGAAGTACACCAGGTATAGGAGCTTTGAAAAGTTCTTGCAGGGTGGCAAAATGCAGATAAACAGCCAGCAGGATTTTGAGGATCTGCCGGAGGAAACTATGGATGCTCATGTGGAGAAAAATACCCGCTTTGGCAGCTGGAAGGAAATGATAGATACTGCTACAGATATATTGGTAAGGAGAAAAAACCATGGAAAATCATGAAATGAAGCCTGAAAAATATCCGATGCGGCGGGCACAGCAGTCCCTACCGGAGGAGGATGTAGAGAAAATCCTATTTGCCCATCAGACTGGTATCCTATCCCTGGTGGATGAAGAGGGGATGCCATACGGTGTGCCGTTGAACTATACCTATGATAAGGCTGGTGGTAGGCTGCTGTTTCATTGTGGCAGGGTGGGACGTAAGGTAGCAGCTATCAGGCATCAGGGCTACGGTTCATTTTGTATCATTCATAAGGACAAGCTGAATCTGCCCATCTTTTCCAATGATTATGCCAGTGTTATGGTAGCTGGGCCTATACGGTTAGTAGAGGATGCTGAGGAGAAACGAAAGCTTATTGAGATATTCATGTCGGGTTATTGCCCAGCAGATTATCCTGGGCTGCAAAAGGAATATGATACAGCTCTCAATGCCGTAGTCATGGTAGAGCTAAAACTGGAAAATATCACCGGCAAGGAAAGCAGGGCACTACATAAGGCAAGGGCAGGCAAATAAAATGTTTCACGTGGAACAATCTAGGGAATGACGTAGAAATTGTTTAGCTTTGTGAATATCTAAATGATAAAGGGGTGTGCTAATTTGGCAACAATGCGGGATGTGGCAAAGCAGGCGGAAGTATCCATGAGTGCTGTGTCACGGATACTCAACCAGGATCCATCCTTGTCTGTTACTCAGGAAACTAGGCATCGGGTCATGGCTGCTGTCCGGCAGCTAGGGTACAAGCTGCCGGTGAAGCGAAGTGCCGCTCGGGGCATTGGCAGGAGCATCCTGCTGATAATGTCACTGTCGGAGCAGGAGGAGCATGCAGATACATATTTCCTGCATATTCGGGAAGGTATTGAACGGCAGGCAGATGAACTGGGAGTGCGTATCGGCGGGCTATTTAGGGGGCTGGACAGCCTGACCCCAGAAGAAAGCCAGGTGCTGCAGAGGGAAAATGACGGAATACTGGTGGTAGGGAATATAAATCCTCAGGAGATACAGGAACTGTTTCCTGAGTTGGAGCCGGTGGTCTTTGTGGACTGCAAGGTGGAAATGGGTAGCTATGATACAGTACGGGCGGATTTTGTCCTGGCCATTGAAAATAGCATAGAGTATCTTATGGATATAGGCTGCAGAAAAATAGGCTTCATCGGTGGCCCGGGGCGGCAGATTTCCATCAGTGGAGGTATCAGCCATGAGGTAGAAGAAATCCGCCGTGGAGCCTTTAGAAAATATATGGCAGAAAAGGGCTGCTTGGATGATAGGAATGTTTATCAGCTAGAGGCCTGGTCACCGGCTGCAGGCTATGAAGTCATGAAAAAAATCTTGGCAGAGGCAGAGGATTTGCCGGAGGCACTTATCATAGCCAGTGACCGACTGGCCATGGGTGCACTGCGGGCTGCCCATGAAGCAGGAGTACAGATACCTGAGAAGCTGAAAATCCTAAGCTTCAACGATATGCCGGACTGCGAATTTCTCCAGCCATCTTTGACCTCTGTTCATATACCAACCATAGAAATGGGACGGGAGGCTATGAAGCTGCTGTGGACACGGCTAAATCATCCTCGCCCATATCCCTTGTGCGTCAACATCCCCACCCACTTGGTTGTCCGTCAAAGTACAGGCACTATTCACTCCGATTACTACGAAAGACAATTACTATAATGCTAGAATGACTATAGCATGGAAGAGCGCTGGAAGTTGTACCCTAAGGAGACCATTGCTCGACATCGGTGCTTAGCGATTCGTGAGTCTTGATAGCGAATAGCTATCAAGCCCCTCACGAGAGCTTAGCATCCGCTATGTCGAGTTATGAGCGAGAGCGAGTCGACGTGGGTACAATTCCAGCACTTTATTACTTTTGTGGTTTTACTAAAGGTTTACTAGATTTCCGATTGGCGAATTGCTACAATACCCTTGAAGGCATCTACGGCCATGCAGCCATAGGGGAACTGCATACATCGCAGGCCATAGATGCTAATTATTGACCATCATCTGTCAACGAGGGGGAAATATTATGCCAATTAACTATGATGCAGAAAAACGCCGCTTCCACATCCAGTCCGGCACTATGAGCTATGTGCTGGAGATAGTAAAGGATGGCTGGCTTCGCCATGCCTACTGGGGCAAGAAGCTGAAACAGTACCGTGGATCCAACACTATTGCCTACATGAACCGGTCTTTTTCTGCCAACATCTATGACGGCG
>CAVFWX010000025.1:0-17908 GCA_963626225.1 Anaerotignum sp. | reverse complement strand
GGGGGAAGGCACGATACAGCAATAGCAGGCCAAAGATAACAAAGTCCAACTGCCCTTCCCAGACCTCTGCGGGCCATAGAGGTTGAGCTCCGTAGGTGCGGTAGGCCAAGGTAGTTTCCGGGTAAAGGATGCCGAAGCTTCCCCCGGTAGGAGCGCCAAAGGCATCACCATTGAGAAGATTGGCACAGCGACCCAGGCCCTGGCCGAAGATAATGGCAGGAGCACAGATATCCATCATGGCCAGGATATCTATCTTGTGCCGCCAGCAGTAGAAAACACCTGTAGAAACGCCAAGAACTACGCCACCTTGGATGGCCATGCCGCCTTGCCATACATTCAAAAGCTCCGTCAGGTGATGGCTGTAGTAGTCCCAGTCAAAGAAAAACACATCCCAGAGACGTGCTCCCAATAACCCGGCCATGCCGGAGTAGATACACATATCCGGTATATGGCTGTGCCATCTGCCGTCCTGCTTGGCCAGGAAATATGCCACGGAGGAAGCCAGGATAATGCTGAGACTGAGAACCAGACCATAGGCACGGACAGGAAAATCTCCTATATAAAATAAATACTGATGCATGAAAATCCCTCTTTTATAAAAATTTCAGTACCTATTTTAGCAGATGGGAACTGATTTGTCAGTTTTTTATGGATGTATGACGTTTAATTTGCCATTGCATAATCTATGGTTTATAATAGACATAATATATAGGTGATGGATGTTTATCACCTTCAAATTATACTTTAGGAGATTTTTCATGAAAATGATTGTTGGCCTGGGAAATCCAGGTGCTGAATATGCCAAGACCAAGCACAATGTGGGCTGGATGCTGATAGATGCTTTGGCGGAGAAGCTAGGTGCCACTGACTGGCGGAGTCGGGAAAAGGGCATGGTGGCTGAAACCAGGATTGGCAGCGAAAAGGTGCTGCTGGTAAAGCCCCTTACCTATATGAACAACAGCGGGGAGTGTGTAGGACCTCTCATGCGGTGGTACAAGCTGGAGCCGGAGAATATTATCGTGGCTCATGATGATATGGACATTCCTGCCGGCACCATCCGCATCCGCAAGAAGGGCAGTGCAGGAGGACACAACGGCATCAAATCCCTGATTGCCCATATTGGCTCAGAGAATTTTGACCGGGTACGCATCGGTGTAGGCCGTCCTCTGCCAGGCTGGACTGTCATCAATCATGTGTTAGCTCCTTTTAGCAGTGAGGATGCACCGAAGATTGCCGAAGCTATAGAATATCTGTTGCCGGCAGTGGAGTGCTTGGTAAAGGAAGGCCCGGATATGGCCATGAACAAGTACAATCCGAAAAAGGCAAAGAAAAAGAAGGCAAAGTCAGCTGAGGACAAGGCCGCCACAGACAATGCTGGAAAGGGGGAGGCAGATGCCTAAGAAGGGAAAGCACCATAAGGAAAGGCAGTATGAGATTACTGCCCTTTATGCAGATGAAAACGGGGAAATCTTTGATGCTCCCGGCATTGGTGCCGTAGGCCGCTTCGGAGATGAAATCCGACCTCTTACACCGGAGGATTTGATTCCCTTGCCAGAAACTGCTGATCTCATGTATTTGCCGGATAGGCAGGCATTGGGCACAGATAGAGAGGGCAATATTCTGCCTCTTACAGGCCAGGCGGTTTCTGCCATCCTGCCAGCAGGCTATACCCGTACCTTGATGCCTGGGTTCCAGCTGATGGAGGAGGCTTCTCGGTTGCCTTTGTACGGCTATACAGCTGTTGCCGTGTACAAGGATGAGCTTTATGCGGCAGCTATTTATACAGATGAAAATCACAAATGGGATCCGGAAAACTACAATACCCCAGATTTGAAAAAGCTGGTTAAGCGGGTTAAAAAGGATTTGCCCAACAATCCCCTTATTGAGCATCTTGCCAACTGTTCCCTGGAATGGCACTGTTGCACGGCGGAAAACCTTTTCTATCGCCGTTGGGAGTGCGGCATTCCTACATCACCAGCCTGCAATGCCAACTGCTTTGGCTGTATTTCTCTCCAGCCGGCAGAATGTTGTCCATCTCCTCAGGAGCGAATTAAGTTTAGGCCAACTCCAGAGGAAATTGCAGAAATCGGCATTTATCATCTTAGTACGGCACCGGAGGGTATTATCAGCTTCGGTCAGGGCTGCGAAGGTGAGCCATCCCTGGAGGCAAACAATATCAGCGGTGGCATTCGCCTGATTCGTCAGCAAACTTCCAAGGGGCAGATAAATATCAACACCAATGCGGGATATACTGAGGGTATCAAGAAAATCGTAGATGCGGGGCTGGACACCATGCGGGTAAGCATCATCAGTGCTCTGCCAGAGAGCTATCAGGCATATTATCGCAGCTGTTACAAGCTGGAGGATGTGAAGGAATCCATCCGCTATGCACTGGCTCATGGCATCTATGTATCACTGAACATGCTGTATTTCCCTGGCTTCAATGATAGGCCGGAAGAGCTGGCAGCTTGGGAGGATTTCTTCCGTGAGTTGCCGGTGCAGATGATACAGGTACGTAATTTGAATATTGACCCGGATGCCTTTATGGAAATTATGCCGACACCTCAAGGACAGCCTGTAGGCACCAAGAATTTCTTGGCAAAATTGCATAAGGAATTTCCAGAGATGGTAATTGGCAGCTTCAGCCATTATGTGGAGGAAAATTGAGAAATTACAAGCTTTGTGCCTTTCTTGGGACAAAAGTTATATAAATAATAAATTTTGGTAGATAAAAATGAATTTTTGCGTTATTATATAGAGTAATAAACCTACACAATATTGGGGGATAATTCGGAGGTATTGCTATGGATGAGAGAGACTGGGAAGAATTTAAAGCTAAATTGAGGCGTAAGACGGAGATTGACCTGGATCTGTACAAGGCACCACAGATGCAGAGACGGATTATGAACCTGGCTCGCCGCAATGGCTATGACAAATATAGTGCTTATTTTGACAAGGTTGTGCAGGACAAGGATGACTTTGCTGCATTTATTGAGTATCTGACCATCAATGTGTCTGAGTTCTTCCGTACACCGGACAAATTTGCCAAGCTGGAGACAGATGTTATTCCAGATCTGATGAAGCGTTCACCTAAGCTTAATATCTGGAGTGCTGGCTGTTCCATCGGGGCGGAGCCATATTCCCTGGCTATGATCCTGAAGGACATGACCCCAAATGTGAGGCATCGCATCTTGGCTACGGATCTGGATATTGAGATTCTGGGCAAGGCAAGAGCAGGCATTTATAGCGAGAATGAGCTGAAGGCCATGAGCCAGGTTCGCAAGCAGAAGTATTTTACTAAGCAGGACGACAAATATGCAGTTAGTCCTGAAATCAAGCAGCGGATTGAGTTCAAGCGGCACAATTTGCTAAAGGATCCATTTGAGACAGGCTTTGATTTGATCCTCTGCCGCAATGTGGTTATTTACTTTACGGAGGAGGCCAAGGATCAGCTTTATGCTAATTTCTTCAAGGCCTTGAAGCCAGGTGGCATTCTCTTTGTAGGTGCAACAGAGGCTATTCTCAACTTCCGCAAGCTGGGCTACACTAGTTACCAGCCATTCTTTTATCAGAAGCCTTTTTAAGGAGATGATTCCGTGATAGCCAATTCAGCTATTGAACAGATGGACAGGGAAGACATGGCGGCATTGCAGCTGAAGAAGCTGAAAAAGCAGTTTCAGTGGGCCATGGAGAAAAGTGCTTTTTATTATCGCAAGTTTACTGATGCCGGCGTAGCACCAGATGCCATACAATCCCTGGCAGATATAGAGAAACTGCCTTTTACCACCATTGACGAGCTGCAGGAAACTACCGTGTACAACCTGCTGACCTTGCCTATGAGCGGGGTGTTGCGTATCTCCAAGTTAGGCTACAATGAGTCCTTTATAAAGATGTATACCAATGGAGATCTGGCCTATCAGATTGAGATGATGACCAGGGTTTTGGTGGCACAGGGGATACATGGTGCCGTGGTGGTAGGACTCTTAGGGGAGGCTTCAGACAGCCGCCTGATGGATATTCAGTATGCCTTGGAAAATATGGGCGTAACCGTTATCCTGTTGGGAAACAATATGGAAAATATCAGGGAGCTGATTACCACCTGCCATATTGATGTGCTTATCAGCGATTTCAAGCAGGTAATGCAGCTGATTGTCATGCTGCAGGCTAATAATATTTCTGCTGAGGAGCTGTATTTGCCTAAGATTATCTGCATGGAGGAGGGGCTGCAGAATCCGAACCATGTCTATATCAAGCAGCGGTTGAAGGCAGAGGCAGCCACGGTTTACAATTCACCGGGATTGGGCTGCGGGGGCATTATGTTCCCATGTCAGGAAAATAGCAGCAGCTTCCATATACAGGAAGATTATTTCTATCCTGAGGTGGTGGAATATGGCACTGACAGGGCTATATTGGAGCCACATCGGGCGGGAGAACTGGTGTTGACATCATTGGCGGCAGAGGCTATGCCGATTTTCCGCTATCGTACCGGACAGGTAGTAATGCGGCTGGATGATCCATGTCCGTGTGGCAGGACCTTGATGCGGCTGGCATCGCCTACTGCCTATGCAGGAGTGGTATGGCAGGCCACACCACGGGTTATAACAAGGCCATAATCAATTTTAAATAATATATAGTGCAGAGAGTGTACCCACGTCGACTCGACTATATCAACTATTTCCATTTTATCGCAAAACGGGAGCTGTATGCCAGCTCCCTTTTTTCGCATAATGGCACGTTTTCGATTAATGAGCAAGAGTGCATGGAGGTGTACCCTAAGGAGACCCTCCATGCACTCTTATACAGTTAGGGGAGGAACAATTATGCTGGAACTTATATCTGGCAGGACGGGCACTGGCAAGTCCGCTGCCTGTCTACTGGCTATAAAGAATAAGCTGCTGCAGGAGCCGGAGGGGCGGCCAATTATCCTGCTGCTGCCTGAGCACATGACCTATAGGGCAGAGAGGCAGCTGGCCTCTATGCTAGCTAAGGAAGGCAGGGGCTTTAGTCATTGCTATATCTATGGCTTTCGTCGCTTTGCCTATCAGGTTTTGCAGGAAACTGGCGGGGCATTGGAAACAGGCCTGACGGAGCTGGGACGGCATTTGCTCCTAAAAAGGCTTCTGGACAATCGCCTAAAGGCAGGAGTGGAAAGCGACAGAAGGCTTACAGCCTTTGCCAGGGCAGCCAGGCAGAGAGGCTTTGTAGGAGAGCTGTCGGATATTATCAATGAGCTGAAGAGCTACGGCATCAAGCCTGATGTATTGCAGGATATTGCAGGGCAGTTAGGGGATGGCAATACCAGGCTTCAAGGCAAGCTACGGGATATGGCAGGGATTTATGCTGACTTTAACGCTGCCATGGAGGGGCGGTACAGCGATGGCAAGGATATTATGCTGCGGTTGGTGGAGAGGCTGCCTTATTCTCAGCTGGTGCAGGGAGCTGAGCTGTGGCTGGACGGCTTCGTGTTCTTCAATCCGTTGGAGAAGCAAATTCTTTATCAGCTTTTTGATTTGTGTGGGGATATTCATGTCAATCTTACCTTGGACACAGGTATTTTGCAGCCTGGGCGGATTTGTGGGCAGATAAGCCGGGAAAATATCTTTTATCGCTGCTATGGCACCAGAAATTATCTTTTGGAGTTAGCTCAGGAAAAAAATATAGAGGTTCGAGAAAAATTTCTCACCCAGGGACTGCGATATGTAAATCCTGCCTTGGGGGCGGTGGAGTCCCAGTGGATGAACCACAGGCTGCAGCCTACGGCATACAAGGCAGGCATCAGGTTTGTGGAGGCAGCAGCTCCTAGACTGGAAATAGAGGCCTTGGCAGCGGATATTGTGCGGCTGGTGCGGGAAAAGAATTATCACTGGCGGGATATTGGCATATTGCTTAGAGATGAGGATGCTTATGGGTACTTGACGGAAATGGTACTGCAGGAATACAGCATACCTTTCTTTAATGCGGCCAAAAGGCAGGGAACCAGGCATCCTTTGGCAGAGCTTATCCGTTCTGCCTTGGCAATATGTACTACCCGTCAGGGCTGGAGCTATGACAATGTTTTCCGTTGTCTGAAAACAGGCTTTTTCAAGGAAAACTGTCATCTTACTACAGATACATTAGACCAATTAGAAAACTATGTGCTGGAATTTGGTATCAAAGGCAAGAAAGCTTGGACCCAGGAAACAGGCTGGAGCTATGTGGCCAGACGCAGCCTGGAGGATGATGGGGAAAAGACTGATGAGGAAGCCTTGGAAAGGGCAAGGCAGGCGGATAGCTACCGTAGGCTTATTGCCATGCCAATAGCCAGGTTGGAGGAAAGTCTCCATGCAGCAGTCAAGGCACAGGACAGGGAGCGAGCAGAGGCACTGGCTGCCAGCATATATACTTTCCTCGTAGAGTTGAAGGTGCCGGAGCAACTGGAGCAGCTTGCCCAGCAGGAGGAGCAGGCAGGAAATTTGGCAGGAGCCAGGGAGCATCAGCAGTTGTGGAAAGCCATAATGGAGCTTTTTGATCAAATGGTGGAGCTAGGCTCCTTTGATGGGGAAAATCCTTTGCAGGAATTTGCCCAGGTGCTGGAGGAGGGGCTGGACAGCCTGATGGTTAGCCTGATTCCTCCAGGCTTGGATTATGTGTCCATTGGCTCCTTTGACCAGAACAGCTTGGAAAGTCTAAAGGCCATATTTATTCCGGGAGCCAATGCAGGCGTCATGCCAAGGCATTCCAGCGAAAATGTTATCTTGTCTGATGCAGACAGGATTCACATCAATGAAATTCAGGCAGAGCAAGGGGGGCTGTCTGTTATTGGCCAGGAAAACAGCTTCAACGAAGGCTGGCTTCTGTACAAGGGTTTTAACCAAGCTAGGGAATATCTCTGGGTGTCCTGGTCACTGTCCGATGATTCCGGCACCGGTCGGGAGCCAGCTCCTGTGGCAAAATGGCTGAGAAAATTGCTGCCTCAGGTGAAGCTGTGGCAGATTTTGCAGGGAGAAGGCTTTGTGGCAGAGGCTGGCCAATCCTTGTCCGGTCTGGGGCGGGCTTTGCGGCATTGCCGTGACTATGGCACCTTGGATGAGGCAGGCAGTGGCAAATGGCAGTCTGTGTACAACTGGCTGCGGGAATATGCAGGAAATAAATCCGGCCCAGAGGCAGAGAAAAGCAAAAAACGCCGCATTGGTAAAGGCATAAAGCAGATGGGCAGAGCCCTGGGCAGCAAGCCAGGGGCAGATAGGCTTCCTAGGGAGCTGGCAGAGCCATTATTTGCACCAAAGGGCTGGCTGCGGGGCAGTGTTACCAAGCTGGAAAGCTATAATAAATGCCCATTTAGTTTTTATGCCAAATACGGCCTAGGACTGCGGGAGCGGAAGGTCAGCAAATTCGGCATGCCTGATTTAGGAAATCTCCTCCATGCCTTGTTAAAGGAATTTGGAGAAAGATTGAAAGCAGAGAATCGTCGCTGGAGTGATGTGGCGGAGGAGCAGCAACGGCAGATGTGCCATGAAATCCTCCAGCGATTGGCACCAAGGCTTCAGAATAATATTATGTTCCAGCGAAAGCAGCTGGAAGCCCAGTTGCGGCGGATTGAAAATACAGCTGTTTTTGCTTTGAGGAGGCTTTGTGCTTTTGATGCTGTCAGCCAGTTGCATCCGGAGTATTTTGAGGCATCCTTTGGGGGTATCTCCAAGGATCCAAATCAGCGGGCGGTGGAGCTGGTGTACAGGCTGGGGGAGCATAACAGGCTTTCCTTGAATGGACAGATTGACCGCATAGACCTTACCGGTGATGGCAGTTATTTTATGATTATGGACTACAAGACCGGTCAGGCGGCTATCAATATCATGGATGTGTACTATGGTGTAAAGCTGCAGCTTTTGACCTATCTGTTGGTGGCAAAATCCATGCTAGAACAGAAGCAGGGACAGGCAACGCTTCCAGTGGGCATGCTGTATTGTTTCTTGAAAAAGCCTATTGCCTCATTGAAAAGTCATCAGGAAAGCCAGCATGATATCATACAGGAACTGGAAAAAAAGCTTAGGATGCCTGGCTGGATTGTGGCAGACAAGGAATTGGTGCAGCTGGTGGATAGCACCTTGCAGAATCCTATGGACACCAGTAGGTTTATTTCTGCCAAGCTAGGCAAGAACGGCAATCTGCAAAATGTTACACCTATAAAAAGCCAGCATGAGCTGGATTTGCTGCTGGCTTATATTGACAGGATTTTGCAGGAAACAGGCAAGAAAATCCTGGCAGGGGAAATCCAGCCCCAGCCTTATGAATCCAAATCCACCCAGGCAGCATGCAGCTACTGTCCTTATCATGTTATTTGCGGCTTTGATGCCAGGTTGGAGGGCTTTGGCTATCGGAAAGTACCAAATCAAAAGGACGATGAGCTGATATTGGAAATAGAAAGGGAACTGGCAGAGGCCATGGATAGCAGAAACAGGCCATATCAGAGCAATGATGATGCCCCGGGCGGGGATAATGAAAAGGCCACAGAGGAGGTGCAGGACTGATGGTGTGGACACAGCAACAACAGCAGGCCATAGACTTGGATAATAAAAATATATTGGTGTCAGCCGCTGCTGGTTCAGGCAAGACAGCGGTGCTGGTAGAAAGAGTAGTAAGCCATCTTCTGCGGCCAGAGGGCACAGAGGGGGCCTGGAATGTGGATAGGCTGCTGGTAGTAACCTTTACCAAGGCAGCAGCGGCAGAAATGAGCCAGCGAATTGATGCCAGGCTCCAGGCGGCTGTGGCACAGGAGCTAGACAAGGAGCAGCCTGATAGGGCAGTCATCAGCCGCTTGGAAAAGCAGCGGGTGCTTTTGTCCTCGGCGGATATTTCTACAATACACTCATTTTGCCAGAAGCTTATAAAAAATAATTTTTCTGCCCTGGATTTAGACCCTAGGTTTAGGGTAGCCAACGATAATGAGCTGGCTCTCCTGCAGCAGGATGTGCTGGAGGAGGTTTTTGAGAATCGCTATGGCCAGGATGATGAGGCATTGGAGGCACTGGGAGAAAAATATGCATCAGACCGTGGAGATGGGGCACTGTATGAAATTGTCCTGAAGCTCCATGAAATGGCAAGGAATCAGCCTTTTCCAGAGGAATGGCTAAAATCCTTGGTAGAGGATTATCTGCCAGAGCGTACTGGAGATGAAGCAAGGCTTAAGGATTATAGCAAATGGTGGAAGCTGATTTATGACAATATTTCCCTGGCCATGGACAAGGCAGAGGCATATATAGAGGAATTTCGTAGGCTGTATCATGACGAAACCAATCCTAAGGTCATATCCAAATACGATGAAATGCTGGAGAGGTATGATTTTATTGATGGCCGCATACGTCAGGCCATGGACAAGGATTGGCAGGATATATATGAAGCCTTTGACCTTACCCGGCAGGAAGAAACCAAGTTTTTGAAAATGCACAGTCTGCGGAAGGATGTGGATGCAGAATTAAAGGAATGTCTGAAGGATATTAATGACAATGTCAAGGATGCCATCCAAAAGATAAGAGATGCCTATGTGGTGGACAAGGAAGCCGTTATGGTGGAGGATCTCCAGAAGCTGGCCAAGGAGGCACAGAATCTGGTGAATTTGGTGCTGGAATACGGCAGGGCTTTCGCTGCTGCCAAAAAGGAGCGGAATATCATTGACTATGGGGATATGGAGCATTTTGCCCTGCAGCTTCTTATGTCGGAAAAATCTACTCCTGAGCAGTTGGAGCCATCAGATACGGCCCTAGGCCTTAGGGAGAAATATCAGGAAATCATGGTGGATGAGTACCAGGATACCAATCAGGTGCAAAATACCATTGTGTCACTGCTGGCAGGTAAGGACAGAGGGAATCTCTTTACTGTAGGAGATGTAAAGCAAAGCATTTATGGATTTCGTTCCTCAGAACCTCAGCTTTTTATGGACAAATACGAAAGCTATGCCGGAAAGCAGGAGACCAGGGAGCTTATAACTCTGGGACGGAATTTCCGCAGCCGCAGGGAAATCCTCTCTGGAGTAAATTTTGTCTTTGGTCAGGTTATGGACAAGGCTGCCATGGATATTGACTATGATGAAAATGCTATGCTGAATCCAGGAGAGCCCTATGGCTATCAGGAGCCGGAGGAAGGAAAGCCATTGCCATCGGAATTGGCTGTGGAGCTGGATATTATCATGGAACAGGGGCTGGAGATTGACGCAGATTCTGGGGAAAATGGAGCAAGTCCTCAGGAAAACACTCCTGAAGATACTACAGGAAACAGCGATGATGAAGCTGCACAGGAATTGAAGAACATCCAGCTGGAAGCTCAGTACATAGCGGATCGGCTGAAAACATTGAAAGGTTCTGGCTATCTGGTTTTTGACAAGAACTGCCAGACTAACAATGGCTATCGGCCTATGCTGTGGCGGGATGTGGTTATTTTGCTGCGAGCCAATGGGGGCAAGGCAGAGCAGATACAGGAAATCCTCCAGGCCAATGACATTCCTGTCTTTGCAGGGGTGGATGGGGGATATTTTCAGACTACGGAAATACAGGTTATGACCAGTCTGCTGGCGGTTATAGATAACAGCTCCCAGGACATTCCGCTGGCAGCGGTGCTATACTCACCAGTGGTGGGCGTTTCTGCGGAACAGCTGGCCAAGGTGCGGCTAATAGCCAGAGAGGGAAATCTTTATCAGGCCTTGGTTATGGCAGGCAGTGCAGATAGCCCCTTGAGTCCGCAAATCAAAAACAAGCTATCAGATTTTCTGGAAAAGCTTAGCTCCTGGCGGCAACTGTCCCGTCGGACTGGTGTGGCAGAGCTTTTATGGCAGCTGTATCAGGACACTGGCTACTATGATTATGTGGGCTGTATGCCGGGGGGACTCCTTAGGCAGGCCAACCTTCGTATGCTTATGACCAGGGCACAGGAATTTGAAGCCACGGATTACAGAGGACTTTTTCGTTTCCTAGGCTTTGTGGACAAGTTGAAAAGCATGGAAACTGATCTCTCTGTAGCCAGAACCCTAGGCGAAAATGAGGATGTGGTGCGAATCATGACCATCCACAAGTCCAAGGGATTGGAGTTCCCTGTAGTTGTGCTGGCAGATATGGCCAAGAAATTCAATGCCCAGGATTTGGGGAAATCCGTACTGCTTCACAAGTCGGCAGGACTGGGACTGGATACCATAGATACAGCAAAATCCGTCAGCTATCCATCCTTTTCTAGTATGGCTCTGAAAGCTGCCATGAGGCATGATCTGGTGGCAGAGGAGCTTAGAGTGCTGTATGTAGCCATGACCAGAGCCAGGGAAAAACTTATCATGGTTGGCAAGGTAAAAAACGGTGAATCTGCTGTAAAAAAATGGTGCCAGTACCGGGAATATGCTACAAAAACAGCAGAATGGGAAAACAAGCTGCCAAGACAAACTTTGCCAGCCTATGCCATTACAGGAGCAGGCAATTATCTGGAATGGGTAGCCATGGCAACTGCCAGGCATAATGATGGCAAGGCCTTTGCCTCGCTTCTAGGGTTGACGGAGGAACAGTATGTTCAAGCCTTGGGCCATATGCACAGCACCATGGGCAGTGAAAGCCAGTGGAGCATTAACCTTGTGGCGGCTGGCAGCATTGCCCTTCCAATGGCAGTAGAGGGAGAGTTCAAGGAATTGGTGGAGTCTGTGATACAAGGAAAATCCCTGCCAGATGTACCAGAATGGGATGATAAAATCAATCATGTCCTTAGCTGGCATTATGATTTTCAGGGCACAGAGGAAGTGCCAGCCAAGCTGTCCGTATCTGAGTTGAAGCGGAGATTTGCCAGGGAACTTCAGGATGAACCGGACTATGATTTGTTGGGAGCCAGAGCCGGAGAGACCGATATGGAATATGCCTATCCAAGACCAATATTCCTGCAGCGGCAGGAGGAAGGCAAGGGTGGCAAACGCCGTGGTACGGAATATGGTACTTTGATGCACAGCATTATGCAGCATCTGGACTTGAAAGCTACTTTGGATGCGGAAGGCATCAAAGGGCAGTTAGCTCATATGGTGGAGCAGGAAATCATTACGGCTAACCAGATGGAGATGGTTAATATCCGGTATGTGGCGGGATTTTTTGCTTCGGATTTAGGTCAGAGAATGCTTCACGCCCAGCAAATATGGCGGGAAATGCCTTTCTGCCGTATGCTACAGGCAAAGGAGTATTATCCTCAGGTGGAGGATGACCAAGCGAAAATCTTCAATCAGGGTGTTATTGACGTGCTCTTTCGGGATAGAGAGGGGCAGCTGGTGTTGATAGATTACAAAACAGATCGCAGTACCCAGCCACAGTTAATGAAAAAACGCTATGGCATGCAGCTAGAGCTTTACTCTCGGGCTGTAGAAACCATTCTAGGGCAGCAGGTAGCAGAAAAATATCTTTATATGCTGAGGGATGGAACCATTGTAGAAGTTTAAGGGAAAATAAAAAGGCAGCTGGCTGTCGGTGTACAAAAGTGCACCGGTGGCCAGCTGTTTTTTTATGCAAAAGCTGCATTAAATTTAGTTTTAGTGTTTTAGTATATTGGCAATTACAGCCTTGTTTATGGCTGCAATTCCTGGAACTTTGCGGATCAAGTCATCATGAAAGGCATCAAAGTCTTTTTTGTGTGAAAGATTTACACAGAGAGCATATTTCTTTCCGTTATCTAATTTGAAGCACTGACGAATACGAGGATGTACCGATATGAAATGACGAAAGGTATTCTCCCGGAAGGATTCATCTACGGTGAAAGTTAGACGAATCCTAAAATTGCCTTCACCCCTAATGGCAACGGGAGAGCAGTGATTATAATCCATCATATTGTTCCCTTCTGATGCATATATTTAATATCTGCATCGTAAAATTTATATTCCTCTTTTTACCTAGTTAAGCCTTATGTCAATGTAAAGTTCTTTTTTTACGGACAGGTTTCAGCACCTCCGAGATTGCATACCATTGAACATGGCTGATATTTTTGACTACGGCATGAAGGCTGTTAATAAAGGCAAGGATGTCTGATTCCTGTCGAAAGCATATATCCATGCAGTAGTCATAGTTAGAGTACATGCGGCAACACTTGTGTATATTTGTATGTCCCGCAACGAAGCTGCGCAAGCTATCCTCAGCAAAACCAGCTCCTACAAAGATATCCATATGAATCTTGAAAAATTTTTCAGGATTCTTTTCTGGATATGATGGGCAACCCCCATACATAAAAAATCCCCCTCCATATAATATTGTTTGTGCATGAATAGCACAGATTTGATTATAGTTTATAATGAAAATTATTGCAAGATAAATTTTGCAAAGATGCTATTCTTTATAAGAATTTTTAAATTTTGAGCAAATCTAAGGTGTAGTCTGGGAGTTTAGGACTATGTATAGGGGAGTATGCTCTTTTTTTATGTCTCTTTACAATATAAGTATAAAATGCTATAATTACAATTAATGAGCAGAACGGATCAATTTATTAGAATGTTATGATGCTCAGTGAGGTTGCAGGAGCGGATGGCTTAGGAATCGGATTTAGCCATGTGCTGTTGCAGGGTATGCCTGCACTGAGTTTTGTAATGTGTATTTTTGTTGCCAAATTTGGCTGATTGAACGGTTTGACTTAGATTTTGTTATTTATAAATTTTATATATATGGAGGTGTGATTTTTGGCAAAAGATAAACAAAAATTACAGATTATTCCTCTGGGCGGCTTGGGCGAAATCGGCAAGAATATGACTGTTGTACGCTACGGAGAAGAGATTCTTCTGATTGATGCAGGCCTTATGTTCCCTGATGAGGAAATGCTTGGTATTGACCTGGTTATTCCAGATATCTCCTTTTTGCTGGAGAACAAGGACAAAATCAGGGCTATTGTGTTGACTCATGGCCATGAGGATCATATTGGAGCACTGCCTTATGTGCTGAAGCAGATCAATGTACCTGTCTATGGTACCCGCCTGACTTTGGGTATTTTGGAGGGCAGACTGAAGGAAAACGGGGTGGACTCCAGCAACCTAAGGACTGTTACGCAAGGTGATACCATCCGTGCGGGCTGCTTCCATGTGAACTTCATCCGTGTGAATCATAGTATTCCAGATGCAGTTGGCTTGGCCATCAACACACCTATGGGTACAATTATCCATACTGGTGACTTTAAGCTGGACTACACTCCTATTGATGGCAAGATGACGGATTTCCGCCGCTTCTCTGATCTGGGCAACAAGGGCGTCCTGTTGATGATGGCAGACAGCACCAACGCAGAGCGTGCCGGCCATACTCCTAGCGAGAGCACTGTAGGGGCTGCCTTTGACAAGGCTTTCCACAATGCCCGCTCCAGAATCATCGTGGCTACCTTCTCTTCCAATGTCCATCGCATCCAGCAGATTATCAACACCGCTGTCCGCTACAAGCGTAAGGTTGCTGTACTGGGACGCAGTATGGTAAATGTGGTGAATATTTCCCTGGATCTGGGCTATATTCAGGTGCCTGAGGGGACTTTGATTGATATTGACAATATCGGCAACTACCCAATGAATCAGGTGGTTATTATTACCACCGGCAGCCAGGGGGAGCCAATGTCCGCTCTGACCCGTATGTCCCAGTCTGACCACCGCAAGGTAGGCATCGTGCCGGGAGATACCATTATCATCTCTGCTACGCCTATTCCTGGCAATGAAAAGCTTGTTTCTCGTACCATTGACAATCTCTTGAAGCTGGGTGCTCATGTGGTTTATGGCCGTGAAAACGGCATCCATGTGTCCGGCCATGCCAGCCAGGAGGAGCTGAAGCTCATGCACAACCTGGTGCGGCCAAAGTTCTTTATTCCTGTTCATGGTGAGTACCGCCACCTGGTAAAGCATGCCAAGCTGGCTGCGGAGTTGGGGATGCCAAAGGATCGCATTTTCATCGGCGAAAATGGTCAAATTTTAGAATTTACCAAGGACAAGGGCTATGTGGCAGGCCGTGTTACCTCCGGACGTGTGCTAGTTGATGGTCTGGGTGTAGGTGACGTAGGCAATATCGTTCTTCGGGATCGCCGCCAGCTGTCTCAGGATGGTATTATTATCATCGTGGTGACCATGGACAAGAGCAGCGGCACTGTAGTAGCAGGGCCGGATATTGTGTCCCGTGGCTTTGTCTATGTCCGTGAGTCTGAGGAGCTTATGGAGGATGTAAAGATCCGTGTAGAGGAAGCTCTCTGCCACTGCGAGGAAGAGGGAATCACCGAATGGGCTGCCCTAAAGTCCGCCATGCGTGATGCCCTGGGCCGCTTTATCTTCGAGCGTACCCGCCGCCGTCCGATGATCCTGCCTATTATTATGGAGGTCTGAGGACAGAGGTAGGCAGGCTCTATCTGTAGGGAGGTGCCTGTCATGAAAATAAGTCTTAATCCTGATGCCCAGGTGGTAGCAACCATCAAGGAAGGCCTGAAGGCCAAGGGAGGGTATTGTCCTTGCCGCTTGGCTCGTACAGAGGACAATAAGTGCATGTGCAAGGAGTTCCGGGAGCAGATAGCTGATCCGGAGTTTGAGGGCTTTTGCCATTGCCAGTTGTACTATAAGTCCCTTAGTGACTAAGGAATTCAATAATGCTATGCAGATCTGCCGGTCTATCCGCCGGCAGATTTATTTTTAAATATAATCTATTGGTATAATACAGATATAACATAGGTATTTGTCAACAGATATCCTAGGGGTTATAATAAAACGATAATATGCCCTGCTGGCTAGTAGGGAGCAAGGGGTGCTATATATGTTGAAAATTGCTATGGCCCAGCTGAAGATAGTTCCTGGGCATCCGGCAGAAAATACAGAAAATATCCTGTCTATGATTGCAGAGGCCAAGGCTCAGAAGGCAGATGTGATAGTGTTTCCGGAGATGGCTGTGCCGGGATATCTTCTAGGAGATACCTGGGAGCAGACAGCCTTTATCAAGGATTGCCAGGAGTGTGGGGAGGATATTATCAAGGCTTCTCAGGACATTGCGGTTATTTTCGGCAATGTGGCTGTGGACTGGGAACGTAAAAACAATGATGGCCGTGTCCGCAAATACAATGCCCTCTTTGCGGCCTATCAGGGCAAGCTGCTACAGCCGGAGCACATGCCATATCCTTTTGTGATAAAGACCTTGATGCCAAATTATCGGGAATTTGACGATACCAGGCATTTTTACAGCCTAAAGCAGCTGGCAGAGGATATGGGCACAACGGCTGAAAAAATTATTAGCCCGATTAAGTTAAATATTAGGGGGCAGGAATATGTCATTGGCGGCTTCCTCTGCGAGGACGGCTGGAGCGATGACTACAGCACGGCACCGGTGGAGATACTGTGCCAGCAGGGTGTGGATGTGCTGATAAACATTTCCAATTCTCCATATACTCTGGGGAAAAACGGCAAGCGTCATCGGGTATTTGGCAAAGAAGCCAAGGAAGCCGGAGTGCCACTTTTCTATGTAAATGTGGTGGGCATCCAGAATAACGGCAAAACCGTCTATACCTTTGATGGCTCTAGCACCCTGTACAACAGTCAGGGCATGGTGGTGGACTGCCTGCCAAAGTATCAGCAAGCTCTCTCCTGCTATGAGTTGGAGTCCATTGACACAATGGCAAAGTTCAAGCGGGAGAAGCAGCCGGAGATTGGCCATATCTTTGCTGCTTTGGAATATGCTGTCAGAGAGTTTTTGGCAGATATCCATATGAACAAGGTAGTGGTAGGTATCTCTGGAGGCATTGACTCCGCTGTGGCAGCAGCCCTTTACACCCATATCCTAGGGCCTGCGAATGTGCTGTTGGTAAATATGCCGTCGGTGTTTAACTCTGCTACCACCAAGGGACTGGCTCAGGAGCTGGCTGTGAACCTGGGCTGTAACTATGCTATTATGCCTATCCAGGAGTCTGTGGATCATACCATTGACCAGCTGGAACATATCCCAGTAACTTATCTAAAGGATGGTAGCACTTTCAATCTGGAGGTTTCTTCCTTTGTGGCTGAAAACATCCAGGCTCGTGACCGCAGTGCCAGGGTACTGGCAGGAGCAGCTGCGGCCTTTGGGGGAGGCTTTACCTGCAACGCCAACAAGGCAGAGACTACCGTGGGCTATTCCACCCTTTATGGAGATCAATCCGGTTTCCTTTGTGCTCTGGCGGATTTGTGGAAGCATCAGGTGTATGACCTGGCCAGGTATATGAATACCACTGTCTATGGCAGGGAGGTAGTGCCTCAGGCTACTATTGACATTGTGCCAAGTGCAGAGCTATCCAGTGCCCAGAATGTGGATGAGGGAAAGGGAGACCCTATTAAATATCCATATCATGACTATCTTTTCCGCAGTTTTGTGGAAAGCTGGCAGAAGGCAACTCCGGCAGATATTCTCCAGTGGTATGCTGATGGGGTGCTGGAGGAGAAAATCGGCTGTGAAAAGGGATTGGTGGAGATGTATTTCCCTACAGCAGCTGAGTTTATTGGAGATTTGGAGAGATGGTGGAGGCAGTTTACCGGCATGGCTGTGGCAAAACGGATTCAGGCTCCGCCTATTGTGGCTGTTAGCCGCAGAGCCTATGGCTTTGACCATCGTGAGGCTCAGAACGGTGTCTATTACACTAGGGCTTATAGACGCTTGAAGTCACAGCTTTTAGGAGAATAATAAGCTACGTCACAATGGGAATGAAGGAAGTTGTACCCTAAGGAGACCCTATGTCGACATCGGCACTTAGCGATTCACGAGCCATGATTTATGCCGGTAGGCCATAAATCATGCCCCTCGTGAGAGCTTAGTGTCCGCTATGTCGACATCGGAGCGAGAGCGAGTCGACGTGGGTACACTTCCTGAGTGACCATTGGCTTATGAAACTCAAATCTGCTCATATCTGAAGATGCTAGGGGCTTCAGGTAGGGGAAGGAAGAAATCAAGGTTCAATCACGGTA
>CAVFWX010000024.1:0-17967 GCA_963626225.1 Anaerotignum sp. | reverse complement strand
CAACCAAGGCAGCCCAGGGCTTTGCCCGGGGCCAGGGTGTAAAGCCTGAAGAGCTAGTTACCAAGGACGGCTATGTATATGCCATGGTTCATGAGGTAGGAGGCAAGACTTCTGACCTGCTAGGGGAGACTCTGACTGGCCTTATCAACGGACTTAACTTCCCAAACAACATGCATTGGGCAAATCTTGACTACAAGTTTATCCGCCCTCTGCGTTGGATTGTAGCTCTCTATGGTGAGGATGTTGTTGACCTGGAGGTAGCCAATGTAAAGTCTGGCCGTACCTCCCGTGGTCACCGCTTCCTTTCCCAGGGTGACTTTGAGATTGCTTCTGCTGATGCTTATGTAGAGACTTGCCGTCAGCAGTATGTTATCGTGGATCAGGATGAGCGTTGCAACATGATTAGAGAGCAGATTGCTCAGGTGGCTGAGGCCAATGGCGGCAAGGCTGAGATCAATGAGGATCTTCTGGAAGAAGTTCTCTATCTGGTAGAGTATCCTACTGCTCTCTGCGGCAAGTTTGATGAGAAGTATCTGAAGCTGCCTGCTGAGGCTGTTATTACCCCAATGCGTGACCATCAGCGTTACTTCCCTGTATTAAAGGACGGCCAGTTGCTGCCTCTGTTTATTACCATTCGCAATGGTGGCAAGGAGCATCTGGAGACTGTACAGCACGGCAACGAGCGTGTACTCCGTGCTCGTCTGGAGGATGCCCAGTTCTTCTTTGATGAGGATCGCAAGAAGACTTTGGAGCAGCATGGCGAAAAGCTGAAGACCGTTGTGTTCCAGGATGGCCTGGGCACTATCTATGATAAGTCCCTGCGTCTGGAGGTTCTGGCTGCCTATATTGCCGATGCTATCAGTGCTTCTGCTCAGGAAAAGACCGATGCTGTCCGTGCTGCCAAGCTGGCCAAGGCAGATCTGGTTACCGGCATGGTAACAGAGTTTACCGAGCTGCAGGGTGTTATGGGCCGTGAATATGCCCTGCTGGATGGTGAGAATCAGGCTGTAGCCCAGGCTATTGACGAGCATTATATGCCTCGTTTTGCCGGTGACAGCCAGCCAGCTTCCGTAGCAGGCCGTATCGTTTCCCTGGCTGACAAGATTGATACCTTGGTAGGTACCTTTAGCCGTGGGTTGATTCCTACCGGTTCACAGGATCCATTTGCCCTCCGCCGTCAGGCTCTGGGTATTGTAAATATGCTTAACGAGGCCCAGTACCATATTTCCCTTAGCGGATTGGTAGCCAAGGCTATGGAACTGCTGAAGATCGAAGATGCAGCTCAGCAGAACAAGCTCCAGCAGGATGTGGCTGATTTCATGAAGCTTCGTCTGAAGAACGTGCTGTCCGATGCCGGCATCCGTTATGATGTGGTTGATGCAGTATTTGTTTCTGTAGATGATATCTATGGCGTTTCCCTCCGTGCCCAGGCTGTCAATGAGGCAGTAAAGCAGGATATGGAAAAGACCATTCAGGCCTTTGTCCGCACCGGCAATATTGCCCGCAAGGATGAAAGTGCTGCTGCTCAGGCTGATGAGGCCGTTTTCGTAGAGCAGGTAGAAAAGGATCTCTATGCTGCCTACCAGCAGGCTGAGGCAGAAGTTGCCAAGGCAGCTATTGCTCAGGATTATGCAGCAGCCATCCAGAGCCTGTCCCAGCTGGCAGCACCTATTGATGCCTTCTTTGAGGGGGTTATGGTTATGGACAAGGATGAAAAGGTGAAGAACAACCGCCTTGGCCTCCTGAAGCTGATTGACGGCTTGGTTTGCCAGGTAGCTGACTTTGGCAAAATCGTCCTTGCCTAAAAATAGGATCTATCACAGAGGTTAGTGAAGTTTCATTTGCCTTTGAACAATATAGAGGTTATAATAGAATTAACTTTGTTGTAGAAGGAGAGATTGACATGACCCAGGAAGATATCGAGAAGATTCTCAAAGAAAAAATCGCTGAGGAGCGCAGCAAGCTGCCAACTCACGAGTATATTGACCTGAATGCTGTAGCCAACGGCCGTGGCGTATCTGATGCAGGCCTGCTGTATCTGAAGGCTGTAGACACTGCTCTGGACATTATGAGCAAGAGCGTTGCTGCAACTCTGGCACAGGTTGTAAAGTAATTTTTACATAACAAGTACATTGACTGCCCCTTATGGATTGGTTCCTAGGGGCGGTTTTTGTTTGCGGAAAATTATCCTGTGCACTGGGACTTTCTTTGGGTAAAAATTGTCAAGTCCTATACAGGTGTGATAAAATCAGTTAGTTAAGATGTATTTATGTGGAGGTTGATATAAATGGCAATACTGGATATCGTCAAGGCCGGGGATCCGGTGCTGAAGCAGAAGGCAGTAGAGATAAAAAAAGTAGACACTAGGCTTCGGAAGCTCCTGACCAGCATGGCTGATACCATGTACAAGGCTGACGGCGTGGGACTGGCAGCTCCTCAGGTGGGAGAGTCCATCCGCTGCGTAGTAATAGATGTAAATGATGAGCATGGCCTTTTGGAGCTGATTAATCCTGTGATTGTGGAGCGTCAGGGTACTGCCACTGATTCTGAGGGCTGCCTTAGCGTGCCAAATGTCTTTGGTGATGTGGAGCGTTCTGCCCATGTGGTGGCTGAATATACCAACCGCTGGAACAAGCGGAAGCGTATCGAGGCAGATGGCCTTTTGGCTCGCTGCATCCAGCATGAGCTGGACCATCTGGAGGGCATACTGTTTATTGACGTGGCCAAGAGCCTGCGAAATGGGGACAAAAAATGAGTAAGATAAGGACTATTTTTATGGGCACTCCGGATTTTGCGGTGCCATGCCTGAAGGTATTGCAGGAAAAAACTGAGATCATTGCCGTTGTAACCCAGCCAGACAGGCCAAAAGGCAGGGGGCATAATCTTCAGCCATCACCTGTAAAGGCAGCAGCCTTGGAGTACAATCTCCCTGTGTTGCAGCCTGAGAAAATCAAGACGGAGGAATTTACCGCCCAGCTGGAGGAAATGAAGCCTGATCTTATCGTAGTAGTTGCCTTTGGGCAGATTTTGTCTCAGCGGATTCTGGATATTCCTAGATTGGGTTGTGTCAATGTCCATGCTTCCTTGCTGCCAAGGTATAGGGGAGCAGCCCCTATCCATTGGAGCATTATTAACGGGGAAAAGGAAACTGGCGTTACAACCATGCTGATGGATGCAGGGCTGGACACCGGAGACATGCTGCTGAAGGATGCAGTAGATATTACCGATGAAATGACTACGGAGGAGCTTCATGACCAGTTGATGGCCATGGGGGGCGCAGTGCTGTCTGATACCATCGACGGACTGGTAGCAGGTACTATCAAGCCGGAGAAGCAGGATGATAGCATTTCTAATTATGCCGGGATGCTGAACAAGGAAACCGGCCATGTGGATTGGAGCAAATCCGCCCAGGATATCCACAACCTTATTCGTGGACTGAATTCCTGGCCGGTGGCCTGGAGCCTGAAGGATGGAAAAAATTTCAAGCTGTGGCGTACTAAGGTAGTGGAGGGATCCTCTCATGAGCCAGCTGGAACAGTAATAGAGCTGAGGAAGAACAGCTTTTACGTGGCTACTGGCAATGGTATCTTGGAGGTACTGGAGCTGCAGCCTCCTAGCAAAAAACGCATGAGTGCCGGGGATCTGGTCCGGGGTCATGGAGTAGCTGTAGGAGATGTATTCTGCTAGAGGTTAGGTTATGAGTTGTTTTGAGCATAAATCAGGGCAAAATATTCATGGACACAATAAAAGACTTTTTGTGAGCCTTATGGCAGGCAGCTTTGGGGCAGTGGTTGTTGTATTTCTAGGGGCATGGCGTATAGCCTGCCCGGGACTGGAAGAAATCAACGGCTATTTGCCACTTGCCTTTGGGCTGGTGCTTTTGGCTGTAAGCGGACTTTTGGGCCTTGGCATATTCAGCATGGTGGCAGGTATACTAGGCTGGCCGGTGCCGGGGCTTTTCCGCCGCCAGACCTACAGGCTTATGAATATGCTATTTTATATAGCCGTAGGCGTGGGAAAAATCCTGAAGATTGATCGGCGGAGAATAGAAGGCTCCTTTGTGGCCGTCAGCAATGAGATCATTCGCCATAGGCATTTGAAGGTGCCGCCGAAGAAGCTGCTGGTGGTAACCCCTCACTGTTTGCAGCTGGCTACCTGTCCCCACAAGATTACCAGGGATCCCCACAACTGCAAACGGTGCGGGGGTTGCGACATTGGAGCCTTGGTGAATATGGCAGAGGAAATGGGGTTTCATTTCTTCGTGGTAACAGGGGGAACCTTGGCACGGCAGACGGTTATGAAAATCCGTCCCCGGGCGGTGGTGGCCATTGCCTGTGAGCGGGATCTGGCCAGCGGCATACAGGATGTGTACCCTATTCCATCGGTAGGGGTGCTGAATTTGCGGCCCAACGGACCTTGCTACAATACCCATGTAGACATAGAGGAATTTCGCAGGGCTATTGAGGATATATTGATTTTGCCTAATAAGGATAAATAGATAGAGGAGAGTACTGAATGGACAAGGCAAGGGAGAAGGCACTGAAGATACTGGCCCAGGTGCATCAGCAGGGAGCCTATGCCAATGTAGCATTGGCAAAGGAGCTGCGGCAGGGGGAGCTGACGGATATGGATCGGCGGTTTGTGACAGAGCTGGTATATGGTGCTGTCAAAGCCGGAGATACCCTGGACTGGGTTATTAAAAAATATCTGAAGCTGCCTTGGCGGAAGGTGGACAGCCTGATTCAGGAAATCCTGCGGCTGGGAGCCTACCAGCTGCTGTATATGGACAAGGTGCCGGCATCAGCAGCTTGCAATGAATCTGTAGAGCTGGCCAAGAAATACGCCAATCAGGGAGCAGCTAAATTTGTCAACGGAGTTCTTCGTACCATGGTGCGGCAGCCGGAAAAGGGCAAGTTCCCAGAGGGACAGGGCAATGCCACTGTACAGTTGGCTCTTACAGAGCAGCATCCGGAGTGGCTGGTACGCCGCTGGATAAAGGAATTTGGTTATGATGAAGCCAAGGAGCTGTGTCAGTTCAATAACTGTCAGGCTCCAGTATCCATTCGCACTAATACATTGAAAACCTCCCCATCTGAACTGATGCTGCAGCTTACCTCATTGGGAGTGGAGGCTGTCCGCAGCAGATATGTGGATGAGGGCTTTGTACTGGAAAGCCATGGCTCTTTGGATGCCTTGGCACCACTGCAGGAGGGATATTGTCAGGTTCAGGATGAAAGCTCCATGCTGGTGGCACATGTGGTGGATCCTCAGCCAGGGGATTTTGTCCTGGATGTGTGCAGTGCTCCAGGTGGCAAGACCACTCACATGGCAGCATTGATGGAGGACAGGGGCAGGATTGTTGCCTGCGATATTTATGACCACAAGCTGCAACGGGTTATGGACAATGCCCATAGGCTGGGGATTCATATTATTGAACCAAAGCTGAAGGATGCCCGGGAAATCCATGAGGAATTTGCAGGCAAGGCAGATAGAGTGCTGGTAGATGCACCATGCTCCGGTTTGGGAGTGCTGCGGCGCAAGCCTGATTCCCGCTGGCGGAAAACGCCTGAGCTGTTGAAGGAGCTGCCGCAGCTTCAGCTGGAAATATTGGAAAGTGCTTCTGCCTGCGTTAAGGAAGGTGGCACTTTAGTATATAGTACCTGTACCATTGCTCATGAAGAAAATCAGGATGTAGTAAGGACATTCCTTGCCAAGCATCCAGAATTTTCCTTGGAAAATACCGGGGAGCGGCTGCCGGTGTCTCGGCCTGATGAGATGGTGCAGCTTTACCCGCAGCGGGACGGCACAGATGGATTTTTTATTGCCTGCATGAGGAGAAAATAAGGTATGGAAAATATTTTTGGCAAGAATCTAGCACAGCTGCAGGAGGTTGTGATGGCTTTGCAGCTGCCAAAGTTTCGGGCAAAGCAGCTGGCTCAGTGGCTCTACGGCAAAAGCGTTACGGATTTTGATGCCATGCAGAATCTCCCCAAGGATATGCGGGAGAAGCTGAAGGCAGCCTATGTTATTGACAGGGCTGCCAGGGTGGATCAGTTGGATTCCTCTGACGGCAAAACCTCCAAGTTCCTTCTTAGCTTCAGCGATGGTGCCGGAGTGGAAACAGTGCTTATGCGTCAGCCTTATGGCAACAGCATTTGTGTTTCCTCCCAGGTTGGTTGCAATATGGGCTGTCGTTTCTGTGCCTCCACCCTGCATGGCATGGTGCGGAATCTCACACCGGGAGAAATGCTGGCCCAGACCTACTATATCAACGATATGCTGGCCAAAGAGGGACAGAAGGTAGATACCATCGTCATTATGGGCTCCGGGGAGCCTTTGACCAATTATGACAATGTGCTGGCATATATCCGGCTTCTCCATGAGGATTATTGCCTAGGCATGAGCTATCGCAGCATTACCTTGTCCACCTCCGGCATTGTGCCAAATATCTATAGGCTGGCTCAGGAGGAGCTGCCTATTACCCTGTCCATTTCCCTTCATGCACCAGAGGAGGAGCTGCGGTCGGAGCTGATGCCCATCAACAAAAAATATCCTCTTATGGATGTGCTGAAGGCAGGCAGGGAATATGGGGAATCCACCCATCGCCGGGTGACATACGAGTATATCCTCATAGACCGGGTAAATGATAACCTGAAGCAGGCACAGGAGCTGGCCAATCTCCTTAGGGGACAACTGGCCAGCGTAAATCTGATTCCTATAAATCCTGTAGCGGAACGGGATTGGCAACGGCCAAGCTTGGAGCGGATAAATTTCTTCGCCAAGTACCTTACAGACCATCATATTACAGCTACGGTACGGCGGGAAATGGGCAACGATATCCAAGCTGCCTGCGGACAGCTGAGAAACAAGCATCTAAAGGGCTAAGGCTGGGAATACATACTTTACTAAATTCCCTATAGGGGGTAAAATAAAAAGATAAATAGTATTTTTGCAGGAGGTTCGGTGCTTATGTCCATTGGCAGGCTGGAATCCTTTTTAGAAAAGAATATAGAGGGCTTTTTTAACAAAAAACTGGGAGGCTCCGTGGAGCAATCGGAAATCCTCAAGCAGCTGGAAAGGGAACTTCTTCATCATCGGAAAAAGGGACGGCGGGAAACCGTGGTGCCTAACTGCTTCTACATAGAGCTGACTCCTCAGGATTATCAGCGGCTGTGCGTCAGAAGGTTTTTGGATGAGCTGTATATCCAGGCAGAAAAGCTGGTTATTACCAATGACTGTTTTATGGATGGTGAGCTGTCCATTACAGTCAACAGCAGTGAAAGGCTCTCCAAGGGCACCTGCGTGGTGGCAGCCCAGTTTGTGGAGGAGGAGCCTGCCAAACAGCCGGAGCAGGTGGAGTGCAATACCATTATTTTGGATAAATCCCAGTTCAATCCTCCTATGAATCTGCCGGTGGAGTACAAGACTGTCAGCCTCTTGGCCGTGGAAGGCCCGGATATTGATTCCTATCTGGAATTTGGAGAAAAGCAGATCTACATCGGCCGCCGGGTAAACAATGACTTTATCCTGACAGATGGCAATGCCTCCAGGGTTCATGCCTATATTGGCTATCAGCGGCACAGGCATATCCTTTATGATGCCGATAGCCTCAATGGAACCTTTGTCAATGGACAGCGGGTGGTTTCTCCACAGCTGCTCCATGCTGGGGACGAGATTGGCATTGGGGAAACAGTGCTGCTATATGAGGTGATATGATGGAATTGACAGCCATGGCTATCAAGGTCCTTAGCGTGGGACTGGAATATGGCCTGCTTTTCCTCTTGCTGTATTTTGTCTACAAGGCCATCCGGTTCATGAAGGACGACAGCAGGGAAGCTATAGAAGATATTTATGTTGAAAGCCAGACTACCCCTGATGAGGCAGTGCTGACAGTGGTGGAGGCTGCAGACAGCTCCATGATGGGACGGCGGTTTGCCTTTGGCCAGAGCATCAGCATCGGAAGGGGACAGGACAATGATATTGTCATTCAGGATGGCTATGTGTCCCACAACCATGCAGTCATTGAGCTGTTGAATAATTTGTATGTAATCCAGGATTTGGGAAGCGTGAACAGAACCTATGTGAATGGTCAGGAAATCTCCGGCCGCCAGTATCTCCAAACTGGGGATACTATCAGCATTGGTACAGTAACCTTCCAGTTTGGGCGGTGATAGAGTTGATAGAAGTTTTTCAGATGTCGGATATTGGCCTCCAGCGAAGCCTTAACGAGGACAGCATCCTGTGCCGTCCACCTAAGGATTTTGCTGTGGCTGACGGCATGGGGGGACATGTGGCAGGAGAGGTAGCCAGCCATATTTTTACCGGTACCATGGATAACCTGCTGCAGGAGCAGGGAGAATGCCTGGATCAGGACGGCCTTAGGGCCATGGTTATTGCAGGCAACAGGGCTATCCTGTCCAGCATACGTTCCCACCCTGAGCGAAAGGGCATGGGCACTACGGCTACCTGCCTTCATATAGAAGGGAAAACCGGAATCTGGGCCCATGTGGGAGATAGCCGCCTTTATCTGCTGCGGCAGGGGGAAATGAGGCAGCTTACCTCCGACCATACCTATGTAAATGATTTGATTGCCAGCGGCAGCATTACTGCCAGTGAAGCGGAGCATCATCCTAGGCGGAATATGCTTATGCGAGCCGTTGGGGTAGAGGAATTTGTCCAGGTGGATACCGGGGAGTTCCAGCTGCAGACAGGAGATATTATGTTGCTGTGCTCTGATGGATTGACCAATATGGTGACAGAGGAGGCCATCAGTACAGTGCTGGGAGCCAAGGATTGCCCAAATCCTGCTGCTTCTTTGGTGGATTGTGCCAAGGCTGGTGGTGGCTTGGACAATATCTCCGTAATCGTGGTGAGATATTATGAAGACTAAGAGCATGGTGCTGCTAGGGGTAGATGGTGTCCTGATGCTGGTGGGGCTGGCTATTTTGCTCCTGCGGCATTATCCGGAGTGTGATTATACGGTGCTGTACTGGGCAGCAGGAGCCATAGGAGCTTCCTTCCTGGCTCAAGGTTTCATTATCCGCAGCAGCTACACCAAGGACTGTTGGCTGCTACCAATGGTCATGTTCCTTGCCAGTATCGGCGTGGTGATGCTGGGCAGGCTAAAGCCTGTTCTGTGCATTCCTCAGCTAAGATGGCTAATAATAGGTCTGGTGGTGTTGGTGGCGGTGCTGAGGCTTTCACCTAAGCTACGGGAGCTGATGCGATATCAGTACATATTAGGGATATTGACCCTGATTGTACTGTGCCTGTCCCTGCTTTTCGGTACGGAAATCGGCGGCAGCAAGAACTGGTTGGTGCTGGGGCCTTTCCAGGTACAGCCTTCGGAGTTCGGAAGGATTCTGCTGGTATTGTTTCTGGCGGCCTATTTGTCTGACCACAGGGAGGTTATGCTGGAGGCTCGGCGGAAATTCGGCTTGCTGAAGCTGCCGCCATTAAGGTTTATTGCCCCGCTTTTGTGCATCTGGGGTATGGCTATCCTCATGTTTGTTGTGCAGAGGGACTTGGGTTCAGCCTTGTTGTTCTTTTGCATGGCGGTGTTTATGACCTATATGGCCACAGGCAGCAAGTCATACGTGTTTATTGCCCTGAGCTTTTTTGCCCTAGGAGCATTTATCAGCTATCAGTTTTTCGGCCATGTGCGGGTAAGGTTTGATATTTGGCTGGACCCGTGGGCGGATCCGGCGGGGCAGGCCTATCAGGTGGTTCAGTCCCTCTTTGCCTTTGCAGCAGGGGGAACCTGGGGCACGGGACTTGCCCATGGACATCCGGGACTGATACCGGAGGTTCACACGGATTTCATTTTCTCAGCCATTGGAGAGGAGCTGGGGCTTTTGGGCTGTACAGCTGTTATGCTGGCATATACCCTGTTTTTCTATCGGGGCATCAGGATTGCCCTAGGCTGTAGGCGGGATTTGTATATGCTTATAGCAGCAGGTATAGCCATAGGCTTCTATTTGCAGGCATTTATTATCATTGCCGGCGTTACCAAGTTCCTGCCCTTGACAGGCATTACATTGCCTTTTGTCAGCTATGGAGGCAGCTCCATGGTTTCTGGCTTTATTATGCTGGGGCTTTTGATGGCCATGGCTCAAAGGAGCAGCTATGGAGAGTAAAGCATTAAAAAAACAGATTTTGCATTGCAGCATTTTCCTGCTGGCATGCTTTGGAATTTTATTTTGTTATTTGATATATATACAAATATTTCAGGCTGATGAGCTGAATAAAAATCCACTGAACCACAGGGGAGCATCCATGGATATGGTTCGTGGCTCAATTTTGGGCAGCAGAGGAGAGACGCTGGCCTACAGCGATGCTCCAGGCCGGCGGCTTTATCCCTATGGTGCGGCCATGGCTCCTGTTACAGGCTATGTAGGGGAGTCTTTAGGCAGCTCAGGTCTGGAAAACCTCTTGGGAGACGAGCTATCCGGCCAATCCCGGCAGCTAAGGGGTATGGGGCCTATTAGCCAGCTGTTGCAGGATAATAGGGGCAATGATATCCACTTGACTGTGGATGCAGATGTCCAGCAGCTTGCCTATGATGCCTTGGGAGATAATCGAGGGGCTGTGGTAGTGCTGGATGCAGCTACCGGGGCGATGCTGGCCATGGTCAGCAAGCCTTCGGTAGATCCTGCTACAGTGGAAGCGGATTGGTCAGCTTTGGCCAACAGGGAGGACAGCCCTCTCCTAAACCGTGCCACCCAGGGATTGTATCCACCAGGCTCCACCATCAAGGTTATGATTGCTGATGGAGCATTAGATGAAAAGGTAACGGATTTGAATGAAAAATTCAACTGTACCGGTACCCTGCAGATTGGCAATGGTTCCATCAGGGAAAGTCACGGGACAGTCCATGGCCAGGTGGATTTGAAGGAAGCCATTACCCATTCCTGCAATTTTACCTTTGGCACCTTGGGTATGCGTCTGGGGGGCAGCGGACTGAAGGACACATTCCAGCGTTTTGGATTTGCTGATACGGTCAATGGGGAAATTCAGGAAGCAGCCAGCCATCTGCCGGATTTTGGCAATTTAGGGGATGGGGATCTGGCACAGCTGGGCATAGGTCAGTCTGAGCTTTTGGTAACACCTTTGAAGATGGCTATGCTGGCAGGAGCCTTTGCCAATGGTGGCATTATGATGGAGCCGTATATGGTGGAGTCAGTGCTGACACCGGGGGGCATGGTGCTGCGGCAGGCCAGTCCGGCTAAATGGCGGGAGGTTACTACGCCGCAGCGGGCAGCCTTGATTCAGGGCTACATGGAAAATGTAGTGGAAAATGGCACAGGCAGTGCTGCTGCCGTAGATGGCATCAAAGTGGCTGGCAAGACCGGCACGGCAGAAAATCCTGCCGGGGCAGATCATGGCTGGTTTATTGGCTCGGCACAGTTGCCAAATAGAACCATTGCCTTTGGCATTATTGTGGAAAACAGCGGCGGCGGGGGCAGTACAGCTGCACCTATTGCCCGCCGTATTATACAGGAATTGTTGAATAGATAAAATTGATATAGTAGGGGGTAAAGTCTCATGATACAGCGTATTTTGGCCAGGCGCTATGAGCTGCAGGAGCTTATTGGCGGCGGTGGTATGGCTGATGTGTACAGGGCACAGGACAGGCTTTTGGACAGAGCCGTAGCGGTAAAGATCCTGCATCAGCAGTATGCCAACGATGCAGAATTTGTGGCGAAATTCCGCCAGGAGGCCACTGGAGCTGCCAAGCTGGCTCATCCTAATATTGTAAATATTTATGATGTAGGGGAGGACGAAGGCAGCCAGTATATTGTTATGGAATATGTTTCGGGACCTACCCTGAAGGAGGTTATCCAGAAGCGGGGGCGGATGCAGCCTATGGAGGCTGTGAGGATTGCTCGGGAGATTGCCAGTGCCCTGGAGTCAGCCCATCGCCACAATCTGGTGCACTGCGATATTAAGCCCCACAATATTCTTGTTATGTCTGATGGCCATGTGAAGGTAACGGATTTTGGCATTGCCAGGGCGGTGACTTCATCTACCATGACCTATAGTGGCAGCGTTATGGGGTCGGTGCATTATTTTTCACCGGAGCAGGCCAAGGGCACGGTGATTACCACCAAGTCCGACGTGTACTCTTTGGGTGTGGTAATGTACGAAATGCTTACAGGCCAGCTGCCATTTAATGGGGAAACTACCGTCAGCATTGCATTGAAGCATCTTCAGGAGGAACCGGTGCCGCCTAGACAGCTGGTGCCATCCATTCCACCGGTATTGGAGGCCATCGTGCAAAAGGCCATGTCCAAGGATCCTATGGAGAGGCCAAGCAGCACGGAGCTTTATGCAGATCTAAATCAGGCCAAGTCCATGTTGGCAGACAGAAGCGGCAGCCAGGAGAATGCAGCCGCCAATGATCCATTTGCTACCCGCATGATTCCACGGATTACACCGGAAATGATGGCAGAGCAAGGTTCCCAGCCAAGGACAGCACCTCAGGTTGGTGGCGTGCAGCTGGGCAATTCCAGTCAGCAGCCACCTGTAATGAACAATAGCTATGTGCCTCGTCAGGAGCAGCAGGAAAAATCCATTTTCAAGTCCAAGAAATTTATGGGTGTTCTGGCTGTTATCCTCATGTTTGGCTTCTTTATCGGTGCCTTCCTTTCCTTCGGCAAGTTCTGGAGCTCTGCGGAGCTGAACGTGCCTGATGTAGTGGGCAAATCCTCCGTAGTGGCTCAGCAGATGCTGGAGGACAGTAACCTCAGGGTGAAGATCGTGGAATCCAATGATGATTCCGTACCGGCAGGAGAGGTTATTTCCCAGTACCCAGAGGCGGGAGCCAGGGTAAAGGAACAGCGGCTGGTAACTCTTACCATCAGCAAGGGTGGCCAGGAGCTGACCATGCCGGATCTCAAGAGCATGAATCGCACTAACGCTGAGGAAAAGCTGAAAAAGATGGGCCTGAAGATTGGCTCTGTCTTTGAGGAAAATGCCAAGGAAGCAGCCGGTACGGTTATCAAGCAGGATCCTCGCAGCGGTTCCAAGATCACCAAGGGTCAGACGGTAGATATTACTGTAAGCCTTGGAGAAAAGAAAAAGGAAATCACTGTACAGAACTATCAGGGCCTTAGCGTGGACAATGCCCGCTCCAATCTGGAGGCTAACGGCCTGTCTTTGGGTAGTGTCAGCGAGGAAGAAAGCTCTCAGCCAAAGGGAACTATTATTGGCCAGAGCCCATCAGCAGGGTCAACCTTGACAGAGGGAGGCAGTGTCAGCCTGACGGTTTCCAGTGGCAAGGCAAGCACTCCTGCAAAGCAGGAAACTAGTGCTCCAACCCCATCTGAGGCTACCCAGAAAAGCAAGACAGACAGCAGCCAGCTTACCATAAAGCTGGAGTAGAATAGAGGAAAAGGTGAAATATGCCAACAGCCCAGGTTATAAAAATGTATAATGGATTTTACTATCTCCAGGTGCCGGGACAGGAGGAGCTTCTGTCCTGCCGCCTGCGGGGGCGGCTGAAGCGTACCAAGGGCTCCGTAGTTACCGGGGATCTGGTGGATTATGAGCTTCTGGGAGATGGTACCGGAGTAATTGAGGGGTGCCAGCCAAGGCGGAACCTTCTCAGGCGACCGGCAGTGGCCAACCTTGATCAGGTGCTCATAACCTTTGCTGCCCGTCAGCCGGATTTGAACGAGCTGTTGCTGAACAGGTTTCTGGTGCTGGCGGAGTGGTCCGGGATTCCGGAAATCGTCATCTGCATCAATAAATGTGATTTATTGGAGGAAATGCCAGATTTCTTGGAGAATTATACCAAGGCAGGCTATGAGCTTTTGCCCGTATCTGCCAATACAGGACAGGGCATGGAGGAGCTGAAGGCACGGCTTCACGATAAGGTGACGGTTTTTGCCGGCCCTTCTGGTGTAGGCAAGTCTTCCCTGCTGAATGCAGTGGACGGCAATCTGGAGCTGGCCACAGGCAAAATCAGCGACAAGATAAAGCGAGGCAAGCACACCACCAGGGCGGCCTGCCTGCTAACCTTGGCAGGCGGAGGAACCGTAGTGGATACCCCGGGCTTTAGTGCAGCAGAGCTGGAGGAGATTGACAAATCCCAGCTGGCTTGGTATTTTCCTGAGTTCAGGCCTTATATAGAAAAATGCTATTACAATACCTGTACCCACAGCCATGAGCCGGACTGCGGCATCAAGGAAGCTGTGGCCAATGGCAGTATCTGCCAGGCCAGATATGATGCCTATTTGAATATATTGCAGACCATCAACGAGAAAAAGAGGAGTTATTGATATGATTAAAGTTGCACCGTCCATACTTTCTGCGGATTTTGCCAATCTGGGAGCAGAGGTAAAGAAGGTAGCTGATGCGGGAGCAGAGTTTATCCATATTGATGTTATGGATGGCAGCTTTGTGCCAGAGATTACCTTGGGGGCAGGCATTGTCAAGGCAATCCGCCCGGTGACAGAGGCAGTATTTGATGTGCATCTCATGACAGAGCATCCTGATGCCCACATTGAGAGTTTTGCCAAGGCAGGAGCAGACTATATTACATTCCATGTGGAGGCTGCTAAGCATCCACACCGCATGATTCAAGCTATTCATGCAGCAGGTTGCAAGGCCGGTGTCTCCCTGAATCCAGGCACGCCTATTTCTATGATTGAGGAGCTGCTGCCAGATGTGGATATGGTGCTGGTTATGTCTGTAAATCCAGGCTATGGCGGCCAGAGCTTTATTCCTGGTGCCCTTAGCAAGATTTCCCGCATTCGTCAGGCACTGGATGCCATTGGCTCTAAGGCAGAGATTGAGGTAGATGGGGGCGTAAAGGAAAATAATGCCCAGGAAATTATTGATGCCGGTGCCACGGTGCTGGTAGCAGGCTCTGCCGTATATGGCAGCCAGGATATTCCTGCCACCATCAAGAAGCTTCACGGCAAGGGTTGAAATTTTTAGACACAAGGTTTTTTGAGGTGAATCACATGAAAAAGGCTGTTATATTATTATCTGGCGGATTGGATTCCACCACCTGCATGGCGGTGGCAAAGGATCAGGGCTATGAGCTGTACCCTATCAGCTTTGACTATCATCAGCGACACAGCATTGAGCTGGAGGGTGCCAAGAAGATAGCTGAATTTTACAATGTCAAGAAGCATCTGATTATCGAAACCAATATGGATCAGATTGGCGGCTCTGCCTTGACAGATGATGCTATAGATGTTCCAGATGGAGAGATTGTCCACAAGGACAATGATATTCCTGTTACATACGTACCAGCCAGAAACCTGACCTTCCTGAGCTATGCCTTGGGCTATGCTGAGGTTATTGGTGCAGACCATATCTTCATCGGGGTCAATGCTGTGGACTATTCCGGCTATCCTGACTGCCGTCCTGAGTTTATTGCCAAGTTCCAGGCCTTGGCGGACTACGCCACCAAGGCAGGAGCTGCTGATGGCAGGCATATCCGCATTGAAACTCCCCTGCAGGAGCTGACCAAGAAGGAAATCGTACAGCTGGGCAGCCGCCTGGGAGCACCATTACAGTTTACCCATAGCTGCTACAAAGGCGGCGTCAAGGCCTGCGGCGTATGCGATAGCTGCAAGCTGAGATTGAAGGGCTTTGCCGAGGCCGGAGTAGTGGATCCTGTGGAATACGAAACAGATATCAATAGATAAGCAGGTGAGACGGTGAAGGACGTTCAAAACACAATCGATCAGCGGGGCATTGCTATCCAGCGGGTTGGCATCAAGGATGCCTTCCTGCCCTTTCAGATAAAGACACGGGAGGGAGGCTTTCAGCAGGTATGTGCCAAGGTTTGCTTTACAGTGGCTTTGCCTATGGAGTTCAAGGGAACCCACATGAGCCGCTTTTTGGAAATCCTCAATCCTTGGACTACCAAACCGGTGGCAGAGCCTGAAATGGCAGATATTCTATCAGAGGCACTGGAAAAGCTTCAGGCAAAGTCTGCTGAAATCCGTATTGATTTCAAGTATTTCGTGGAAAGGGTAGCACCTGTTAGCGGCAAAAAATCCGTATTGGATGTGGACTGCTTCTTTCTGGGTAATATGGTTCAGGGAGGCAAGATGGACTTTACACTGGGTGTAAAGGTGCCATATACATCCCTGTGCCCATGCAGCAAGGAGATTTCCAAGTACGGTGCCCACAACCAGCGGGGTATTTTGGCAACGGAGCTAAGGTTCCGCCCACCTTATGAGTGCATTTTGATTGAGGATTTGGTGGAGCTGCTGGAAAAGCAGGCCTCCTGCCAGATTTACCCTCTCCTGAAGCGGGAGGACGAAAAATATGTAACAGAAACCGCCTATGAGAATCCTAAATTTGTAGAAGATATTCTCAGGGACGGGGTACTGGCACTGCGGAGATTGGAAGGACTGAGCTGGTTCTCACTGGAATGTGAGAACTTTGAGTCCATCCATAACCACAGTGCCTACGCATCACATGAAGAAACAATAGGTGACTGAGTTTGAAGAAGCTAATCGTAAATGCCGATGATTTTGGCCTCCATCATGAGGTAAATCAGGCGGTAATAGAGGGGTATCAGAGAGGATGTATCCGCAGCACATCCTTGATGCCTACAGGGGCAGCTGTGGAGGAAGCCTGCCAGCTGGCCAGGGAAAATCCCGGACTTGGCATCGGCATCCATATTACCCTGGTGGCAGAAAAGCCGGTATTGCCCGTAGAAAAGGTGTCCACTTTGCTGGACGAAAGCGGACATTTTCATGCTGACCACATGGTATTTATCAAGAACTATATCCAGGGAAAGATTGACAAGGGGCAGCTTTATGCAGAGTGTGAGGCACAGATAGCAAGGGCCATGTCTTTGGGGCTGAATATTACCCATTTGGACAGCCATCAGCATCTCCACACCTTGCCGGGAGTAACAGAAATCTGCCTGGAGCTGATGAAAAAATACGGCATTCACAAAATGCGTTTTCCGGGGGAGGGATTTCTCTTTACTGGAGGCTATGATAGTGGTATGTTTCGCCGAGTGGCAAAATGCGGCTTGACTGTATGTGCTATGCTGGCAAGAAATCAGGCAAGGAAATACGCCGTAGCCATGCCGGAGCATTTCTTTGGCATGCTGGCAGGAGGCCACATGGAGGAGAAATACTTTATGAATATCCTCAAAAGCCTGCCGGAGGGGGTATCTGAAATTATGGTACATCCCGGCAAAGATGCCAAGGTACTGGGCGGTGTCTATGATTGGCAGTACCACTGGGAGGATGAACTGGCATCAGTTACCTCCAAGAACGCTTTAGATTATTTGAATGAGCATAAGATAGAGCTTATTTCCTTTAAGGAGTTAAGTAATGAATAAGGTCTACGCAAGAATTTTGCTTCTTACTATGTTTGTGCTGCTGATTTCGGGAGCAGTCATATACTTTACGGTAGACATCAATACATTGACCAATCTCCATGTGTTTCAGCCCTGGTCCGTAGGACTGGCTATCCTAGCCATTTCCGTGGGGCTGGTGCTGGACGGCACCAGGCTGATGCATATGGTAAAAATATCCGGGGAAAAAATCACCTTAAAACAGTCGGTGCAGGTGGTTTTTGGCAATTACTTCCTCGCTATGCTGGGGCCTGGAGCGGCGGCAGGAGCCATCGCCCAGGTCATGTTCCTGAAAAAGGCAGGGGTGCCGGGAGGCAAGGCGGCAGTGCTGGCCATGGTGCGGACCATTGTGTCCATTCTGTTTCTTGCCTGCTGCCTGCCATTTATTTTCCTACATGACGAGGGAATCCTCCCTGGCGTGTCCAATAATTTTATGGTATGTGTAGGTTCCGCCCTGCTGGTGCTTTTAGGATTGCTGGTATATGGCATCAGGTACAACCTCTGCGACTATATGGCGGTGCGGATATCCAAGCGGATTGCCTCCCACTCCATGCGACGAAAATTCCTGAAGGTGTACAGCGACAGCAAATGCGGCATCCAGATGCTGGCCCGATCTCCCCGCTCTATGG
>CAVFWX010000023.1:4622-19220 GCA_963626225.1 Anaerotignum sp. | reverse complement strand
GCTATGATGGAAGAGATTAAGGTAAAGAGCAAATAGATGCATCATAGCAGTACCATTTCAGGCACGCTCTCGCTATAAATTCACCTAGCGGATGCTAAGCTCTCGTGAGGAATTTATATCACGAATCGCAAGGGTGCACTGACCGGATGCATTAGTCCAGATTTGTGCAGATTTGCTGTATCTCGCTAGGAAACAAGTCTCAGGCATAGCTATGACTATGCCGAGATTTGTTGACAACGCGAGGACAGCAAAGATACACAAAGATGGGCTGATGGCTTTGGTCAGTTCACCCCAAGCACCGAGGTTCATTTAATGCCTGTGCATGGTACATGCTATGCTGCTATAGGTGCTGTACTGCTTATAGATATTACACTTTACAGGTGAGTAAAATGAAAAATAAGGATATAAAGATAGTATTTTTTGACGTAGATGGTACCCTAATTGAGCTGGGGACTAATGCCATGACCCCGAATACTTTGAAGATGCTGCATAGCCTTCAGGAGCAGGGGATAAAGATTTGCATTTCCTCCGGCCGCAGCCCGGTACAGATGCCGGAACTGCTAGGTGGCAGTTTTGATGCCTATATTACCTTTACAGGCTCCTACTGCTTTGGACCGGAGGGGGTTATTTACAGCAACCCTATTAGCTCTGCTGATGTACAGCAGATTCTCCGCAATGCCCAGGAGCTGGGAAGGCCGGTAGTGGCTGCCACTGATAAAGAGATGTCTCCAAATGGTGTAGATGAAAACCTGTATCAGTATTATGCTTTCGCTGGAGAGGACATAAAGACAGATCCGAATTTTGCGGAGGTCATCAAAAAGCCTGTATATCAGATTATGGTAGGATGTCCTGAGAATGAGCGCCAAGCTATCATAAAGAATACAGAAAATGCCAGGGTTGCTGCTTGGTGGGATCGTGCCTGCGATGTTATGCCTGCCAACGGGGATAAGGGCAAAGGCATTGAGCTGGTGCTGAAGCACTTTGGGCTGGACCGCTCCCAGGCCATGGCATTTGGAGACGGTGACAACGATCTGGAAATGTTCCATGCCGTAGATCATCCAGTGGCCATGGGCAACGGTTCCGATAATCTGAAAAAGATTGCCGAGGCTGTTTGTGGCAGGGTAGACGAGGACGGCATTTACCACTATATGGTAGAAAAGGGGATTATCGCTCCCTGAAGGGCTGTCCTGGGCGGCTTGCCCACAGCTATATATTGAAATAGATTGATTTAGGGGAGATATAGATGATTAAGGTTAAATTGCTGGAGCACACTCCTCAGCCGGAGCGGGTGGTGGCCATGGCAGCCAGGCTGTGCTACTCTGCATCTGGGGCTGAGGAGCTGGCAGAAAAGATGACAGATGAGCAGGTGGCAAAGCTGGTGGCAAAGATCGTCCAGATGGGCCATGCCTCCACCATGGAGCATGTGAGCTTCACTTTCGGCATTGAGGGCATATCTAGGGTGTTGACCCATCAGCTGGTGCGGCATCGCCTGGCTTCCTATAGCCAGCAATCCCAGAGATATGTGGCAGAGCATGATTTTGAGTACATCCTGCCACCAACTATTGAGGAAAAGCCAGAGGCCAAGGCAAAGTTTGAGAGTCTCATGGATCAAATCCGCCAGACCTATGATGAGCTGGCAGAGATGGGGGTGCCTCGTGAGGATGCCCGCTATGTGCTGGCTAATGCTACGGAGACGAAAATTGTGGTGACCATGAATGCCCGCTCACTGATGCACTTCTTCAACCTCCGCTGCTGCAATAGGGCACAGTGGGAAATCCGGGAGCTGGCCTACAAGATGCTGGCTCAAGCTAAGGAAGCAGCTCCATTGCTCTTTAAGAATGCAGGAGCCTCCTGTGTAGCCACCGGCCATTGCCCGGAGGGAGCCATGACCTGCGGCAAATTTGCTGAGATGATTAAGCAGCGGCAGGCAAATTAAGGTAAAACGGAGAAAAAATTTATGAGAAATAAAAGGTTTGAGGATAATTCTCGCCCGGAAAAGAAGGGCAGGGGAGCAGGGGAAAGGAAGCTTGCTCAGGGTAGTTCTTCTAGGGATAGATATGCCACAAAGGACAGACAGTATAGGGATAATGCTTCTGTAAAGAGGCAGGGGCGGAATGCTGGCAATCAGCCAGAGAGCCAGCAGCCAAGGATCAACGCTCCGGTGGATCGTCCACAGCTGGCGGAGGATTTGATAGCTGGTCGTAATGCGGTGCTGGAGCTACTAAAGGGTAGCCGCAGTGTCAATCGCCTGATGGTAGCCAATGGTGCTTCTGAAGGCTCTGTGCGGGAAATTGTGGCTGTAGCCAAGGAGCGGGGCATTAATGTGCAGTTCTATGAACGGAGCAAGCTAGATGCCATGGCACCAGGCATTCGCCATCAGGGAGTGCTGGCCCAGGTGCCGCCGGTGCAGTATGCAGAGCTGGAGGATATATTGGCAGTGGCAGAGCAGAGGCAGGAGCCACCGTTTATTGTGTTGCTGGATGAGCTGGAGGATCCCCACAACCTGGGAGCTATTCTCCGTACTGCCGATGCAGCAGGAGTACATGGTGTGTTGATACCAAAGCACCGCAGCTGTCCTCTTTCTGCTACCGTAGCCAAGACCTCTGCTGGTGCGGTGGAGCATGTGCCAGTTGCCAGGGTAGGCAATCTGGTGCAGACCATCAAGAAGTTGAAAGAGCAGGGGCTGTGGGTAGCCGCTGCCGACATGGACGGCAAGGACTACTATGATACGGATTTGACTGGACCTCTTTTGCTGATTATTGGCAGCGAGGGACAGGGAGTAGGCCGCCTGGTAAAGGAGCAGTGCGACTTTGTGGTGCGTATTCCTATGGTGGGCAAAATCAATTCCCTGAACGCTTCTGTGGCTGGCTCCATTCTTATGTATGAGGCTATGAAGCAGCGGAGAATTTCAAAATGAAAAAGAAGCCTAGGGAATATTATATTGTTGATGGCTACAATGTCATCAACATGTGGCCTGAGCTGAAAGCTCTTCAGGGAGATTTATCAGAGGCACGGGACAAGCTGGTGCACATACTGGCAGAATACGGCGAGTATGAAAAATACAATATGACCGTAGTTTTTGATGCTATGTTTACCTCTGATGAGGAGCATGTAGAAAAGGTAAATCCCCATTTTGATGTAATTTATACAGGCCGGGGCGAAACTGCTGACAGCTATATTGAGAAGCTTGCCTATGATTTAGTCCGTATAGGCAAGGAAGTTCATGTGGTAACCTCTGATGGGGCAGAGCAGTCTGTTATTCTGGGGGCTGGTGCCTACCGCCATCCTTCCGGTGAATTTTATCGCCTGATAAAGCGAGCCAAAAAGGAAATTCGGGACAAGTATCTGGGAAAGGTACAGCTGCCTCGCACCTCCCGGAATGAAATCGCTTCACGTATTGATGCAGAAACCTTAGCCAAGCTAGATGCCCTGCGGAAACATAAGTGATGGGGCAAATGTTCACTATGTTGGCAGATGATTTGAACATTTGACGGTATGGCTTTACAGCAATTTAATTTGCCTTAGTATAATCTAGGTGTTATAATTAAACCTATATTGTTAGGGATGTTCAAATCACAGCATACCTAGGGACGTGGAGGAAATGGCTCATGGATAATTGTCTGACAGGTGAAGAGGCAGCAGATCAGCTGTATGCCGGCCTTACGGACGAGGAAATCATAGCACATATCAGAGATAAAGAAGATGATAGTGCCATGTATTACCTAATAAGTAAATACAGAAATTTTGTCAGAGCCAAGGCCAGATCTTATTTTCTGATAGGTGCAGATAGGGAGGACATTATCCAGGAAGGGATGATTGGACTCTATAAGGCTGTGCGGGATTTTAGGCCGGACAAGCAGGCTTCCTTTAGGGCTTTTGCGGAGCTGTGCGTTACCAGGCAGATTATTACTGCTATCAAGACCGCCACCCGCCAGAAGCACATACCTCTGAATTCCTATGTTTCCCTGAATAAACCAATCTACGATGAGGACTCGGATCGTACATTGTTGGATATCCTGTCCGGCATTAAGGTGACAGATCCTGAGGAAATGGTCATCAGCCGGGAAGAGTTTATAGATGTGGAGAGCAAGATGTTGGAAATACTCAGCGATCTGGAGTGGAAGGTGCTGATGTATTATCTGGACGGCAAATCCTATCAGGAAATTTCCGCTGATCTCCACCGCCATATTAAATCTATTGACAATGCACTGCAGCGGGTAAAGCGGAAGTTGGAAAAATACATGGAGTCCACAGGCAATGAGGTGGATATTGCCACCATCTATAAGGGGCTTACCAGCATGAAACGCCGGGAAAGTGGCATCTTCGGTCTCCATGAAGAAGAAATTAAATAAATAGCGAAATAGCACAGGTTGTTTATAACGTAGAAGCGGGATAAAAGCCTGTGTTTTTTTATTACATAATGAAATAATGCCAAGCTGCTAATGCTATATTGTTCTTTTTTGCGAGGATTATAAACATTTTCGTATGCTATTAGGCAGAATTATAAATTAAAAGTATTTTAAAATAATGATGATAAATAGTATAATACATAAGTGCATGTAGATGTGAACAAAATATACAATTTAGATTTTTAGAATGATTACCAATTAATAAACAGTGAGAGGAATAAATAACAATTTAAATTGAATCGTTGACATTTGCTGAGAGGAAGTATATCATTTTTATTAATAGGGTTTATGAAAACTAGATGAAATTATATTATATTTTTATCAGTTATCTGCAGATGGTGCAAGATACATATCCTGCACTATCCTGATATAGAATCTACTATGTAAGGGGGATTTTTTATGGATGGATATGCAAGCCTTGGCATTATGCTGCTGTTGGCCTTTGCTTTTCCGGTATTGCCACTAGTTGTGGCACCTATGCTGCAGCCTAGACAGCCTACTGCCGAAAAGCAGATACCTTATGAATGTGGCGTGGATACCATCGGCAAGACCCAGGTGCGATTTCATCAGGGGTATTTTATGTACGCATTGGTATTCTTGCTTTTTGATGTAGAAACAGTGTTTTTATATCCATGGGCGGTAAAATATGGCCAGCTGGGGCTCTTTGCCCTATGTGAAATGCTGGTATTTGTGGGCATACTGACCATTGGCCTGTGGTACGCCTGGAAGAAGGGGGCCTTGTCATGGAAATAGTTGATCTGGTGCCACCAGAGCTAAAAAACAACGTAATAGTCACCAGTGTGGATGCCCTGTTCAAATGGGGCCGGTCCAATTCCATCTGGCCCCTGTCCTCAGGCCTTGCCTGCTGCTCCATTGAGATGATGTGTGCGGCGGCTTCACGCTTTGATTTGGCCAGGTTCGGCTACGAGGTCTTCCGTTCCTGTCCAAGGCAGTCAGATCTCTTGATTGTGGCAGGAACCTTGACCTGGAAAATGACGCCGCCCCTTATCCGTCTTTATGAAGAAATGCCAAATCCTAAATATGTCATTGCCATGGGCAACTGCAATATTGGGGGAGGGCCTTTTGCGGATTCCTATTCCGTAGTGACAGGCTTGGATCAGATTATGCCAGTGGATGTATATCTGCCAGGATGTCCCCCAAGGCCGGAGGCTCTCATAGATGCCATGCTGAAGCTAAAGGAGCGTATCCGTCATCCAGAGGTGGCAGCTGGCACTGAGGATAGGATGAATATCAGCAGGGCCAATCTGGAAATGATGACCAGGCCAGTAGCAGAGGAGGGAAAATAGCATGGGAGCATATCTTGATACCGCCAGCCTGGAAAAGCTGCAAGGCTCCTTTGCCAGCCTGACATTTGACAGGGAACAGTCTGAGCCTCAGCTGCATGTAGAGCCACAGGATTTGCTGGAGCTGATGCAGGAGCTAAGGCACAATCCAGCCTGGGAATTTGACCGCATGGCCAATATTACCTCCGTGGACTACAAGGAATATATAGAAATGGTATATATGCTGTACTCCCGGCGTTTTGATCTGTGGGCAACAGTGAAATGCCGTTTGGAGAGGCAGCAGCCTGTGGTGGAGTCAATGACCCAGGTTTGGCCGGGAACGGAGTTTGAGGAACGAGAGATTTTTGATCTCATGGGGGTAGAGTTCCTGCACCATCCGGATTTGCGGCGTATCCTCATGCCGGAGGATTATCCCGCTCATCCACTGCGAAAGGATTTCCAGCCACCACAGCCATATATCGAAGGAGGGGTACTGAAATGGCAGAAACCGAAAAATTTGTCCTGAACATGGGACCTCAGCATCCTAGTACCCACGGTGTTCTCCAGGTACAGGTGGAGCTAGATGGCGAAAATATTATAGGTGCCAAGCCTGTTATGGGATATCTGCACCGGGGTATCGAGAAGCTGATGGAGTCCAGGACTTATCAGCAGTGCGTGCCTTTTACGGATCGTCTTGATTATGTTTCAGCTATGAACAACAATCTTGGCTTTTGTATGGCGGTGGAAAAGCTGGCTGGTATAGAGGTACCGGAAAGGGCACAGTATATTCGTACTATCTGTTGCGAGCTGAACCGTATTGCCAGCCATCATGTCTTTGTAGGCTCCTTGACCAATGACCTGGGCTCTGCTACCGGAATGATTTACGCCTTTCGGGATAGGGAAAAAATCCTTGATTTATTTAACCTTATCTGTGGCGCTCGCATGACTTTCCACTATATACGCATCGGTGGTGTGGCAGCAGATGCCCAGGATGAATTCTGCCGTCAGACAGAGGAATTTTTGGACTATGTGCCAAAGATGTTGGAGGAGTATGATAGGCTCTTTACCGGCAACGAGATTTTTCAAAAGCGTATGCAGGGAACTTCCATTATATCCTCAGATGATGCCCTAAGGTTCGGCATGTCGGGGCCAAATCTAAGGGCTAGTGGCGTGGATTATGATATACGCAAGATCGACAAATACGGCATCTATGGCCAGCTGGATTTTGATGTTCCTATAGGGGCTACCGGGGACAACTGGGACCGCTATATAGTCCGCCTGAAGGAAATCTCCGAAAGTGCCAAGATCATCCGTCAATGCCTAGACAATCTGCCAGAAGGGCCATATATGGCCAAGGTGCCAAAGATGCTAAAGCCCCCAAAGGGTGATACCTACCACCGGGTAGAAAATACCCGTGGAGAGCTGGGCTTTTATATTGTCAGTGACGGTACCAACAAGCCATATAGGGTGCATATCCGCCGTCCATCCTTTATCAATCTCCAGGCCCTGGATCACATGTGCCGGGGAATGGTACTAGCGGATTCTGTTACGGCCTTTGCCACCATCGACCCTCTTATGGGCGAGGTGGATTGTTGATAGATAGGCAGGTGAAAAAATGCATAACGGAATATTGTACCTTGCAGGCCAAAGCCTGAAGGAAATGCTGCTGCCTATTATTGGCAGTGAGCTAATAGTAAATCTTATTATGACCCTGGTATGCATTGTCATCATTTTTATGCTGGTGGCAGTGGCTGCCTTGGTTTTTACCCTGGGAGAGCGCAAGGTCTGTGCCTGGATCCAGGTTCGTATCGGACCAAATAGGGTAGGCCCTTGGGGAATTTTGCAGTCCACAGCTGATATGCTGAAGCTGCTGACCAAGGAGGATATTATTCCCCGAGGCATTGACCGTTGGCTATGGGTATTATCCCCAATTTTGATTTTTATTCCGGCGGCCATGGTATATGCCTTATATCCATTTGATGATGGAGTTATTTTTGCAGATGTAAATATCGGCCTTTTCCTACTGATTGCCATCTCATCCCAGTCAGTGTTGCCATTTCTCATGGGTGGCTATGCTTCCAATAGCAAATACGCCATGCTGGGGGGCATGCGTACTGTAGCCCAGATGCTTTCTTACGAGGTGCCTATGGTCATAGCCTTGATGGGCATCGTAATGCTTACAGGCTCCTTGAAGATGAGTGCCATAGTGGAGGCTCAGAGCCAGGTGTGGTTTATCTTCTTGCAGCCTATAGCCTTTGTGATATTTATGACCACCTGCCTGGTGGAAAGCAACCGTCCGCCATTTAACATGGTGGAGGGTGAGTCGGAGATTATTGCCGGGCCTTTTACGGAGTACACCGGCATGCGGTGGGCACTGTTCTTCCTGGCAGAGTTTGCCAACCTTCTTTCCATCGGTATTTTGACAGCTACCCTGTTCCTAGGAGGGTGGCAGGGGCCGGACTTCCTGCCTACCCAGCTGTGGTTCTGGCTCAAGGCCTTTCTTATGGTCTTGGTTTACCAGTGGATTGGCTGGACCTTCCCACGAACCAGAATGGACATGATCCTGAGCTTTGGCTGGAAGGTGCTGCTGCCATTGGCCTTGCTGAACCTGCTTTTGACAGGTTTTGGCATTTACATCTATAAATGGTTGTTATGATAGGAGGCTTCAATTATGTGGGGCAAAGGACTTGTAACAGGGTTAAAGGTTACCTGGGGTCATTTATTTGGCAAAAAGGAAACCGTATACTATCCTGAAGAAAAGCTGCCAATGACTGAACGCTTCCGTGGCGGTCATTTGGTGCTGGATGTAGAAAAATGCATGGGCTGCAAGGTTTGTGCCATGAATTGTCCAAACGGGGCTCTTAACTTGACAGTTGAGGTTGACGAAAATAAAAAACGGCACATGACTTCATACGTTCATGATATCGGCCGTTGCATGTACTGTGATCTGTGCATTGAGGCCTGCAACTTCAAGGCACTGAAGTGGGATCAGAACTATGAGGCTGCTACCTACTTCAAGGAGGATCTTACCTACGATGCAGTAGAGGAAGCAAGAAAAAGGGGGGGCAGCAATGAGTGAGTTGATTAGTTCAGCGGTGTTCTGCCTTCTAGGGGCTGTGATTATCGGTTCGGCTCTTGGGGTAGTGCTTTGTGACAACCTTGTTCATAGTGCACTGCTGATGACTGCCTGCTTTATTGGCGTGGGCATCCTCTATATTACCCTGGAGGCAGACTTTTTGGGAGCAGTGGAGTTTATGACCTACTCTGGAGGCGTGGCTGTGCTGATTGTCATGGGTGTTATGCTGACCCACAAGGGACCTGGCATGCCATCCAATCCCTTCAATGGCCATCAAATTTTTGCCGGGGTGCTGAGCTTGTTGTTCTTGGCTGTTATGGGTACAGCAGCTACTTATATACATCCACCTGCTGAGGCTGGTTATGTATCTGGTGATACGGTATCTGAGCTGGCGGATTTGATGCTGGGCACATATATATTGCCTTTTGAAATCGGTGCGGTACTGCTTTTGGCAGCACTGCTGGGAGCGATTATTCTGGCGAAGGGAGATGGCAAGCCATGACCATTGGTCTTACCCATTATTTGTTGTTGGCAGCAGTGTTGTTTGCCATCGGCATGTTTGGAGTTATCTCCAAGCGAAATCTTATAGGGATTCTCATGGGTGTCGAGCTGATGCTCAATGCCGTAAATATTAATCTTGTAGCTTTCAACAGGTATATTCAGGTGGATGATCTCACCGGCCAGCTCATGGCACTTTTTGCTATTGTAGTGGGCGTAGCGGAGGTGGCTGTAGGCATAGCCTTGGCCTTTAGGATTGCCCATGACAGGAATACTATCAATGTTGATGAGCTTCATGATATGAAGGGTTAGGAGGCGGTGGAATGTTTAGCTTATTTGCTTTGGAGCATGCCTGGCTGATTCCTCTTCTGCCGGCTGTGTCCTTTGTGATTATCGGTATGGTGACTAGAAGCTATGGCAAGCTGTCCGCAGCCATTGCTGTTGCCATGAGTACTATCAGCTTTTTGCTGGCACTAGGTGTTGCCCAGGCGGTAGTAGATGGGAATATTTCCGTAGAGGTACCATTTATTCAGCAGGTTTCCTGGTTCCATATAGCCAGTGTAAATATAACCATGGGAGTGCTGATAGACCCTCTCACCGCCATGATGTTGATGGTAGTAACTACCGTATCATTGCTGGTACAGATTTATTCCTGTGGCTATATGCAGGGGGACCCGGGCTATGGCAGGTTCTTTGCCTTTTTGTCCCTTTTTGCTGGTTCCATGCTGGGATTGGTGCTGGCGGTAAATTTCTTGCAGATGTATTTCTTTTGGGAGCTGGTGGGGCTGTGCTCCTATCTGTTGATTGGCTTTTATTACTACAAGGTTTCCGCTCGAGAAGCTGCCAAGAAGGCCTTTATGACCACTCGTGTGGGAGATTTTGGCCTGCTGCTGGGCATTCTTTTGTTGCAGCTGACCTTTGGCACCTTGGATTTTATGGAGCTGAGGCAGCTGGTGCCTATGTATGTAATCCACGGCGGGGCAGGGGTGCTGACTATTATTGCCTTTCTGCTGTTTGTGGGGCCTATTGGCAAATCTGGCCAGTTCCCCCTCCATGTATGGCTGCCTGATGCCATGGAGGGCCCAACACCGGTATCAGCCCTGATTCATGCCGCAACCATGGTAGTAGCTGGCGTATATCTGGTAGGTAGGGCATTTTTCCTGTTTAGCCAGCTGCCATGGATTATGAGCCTTATTGCCTGGGTGGGGGGCTTTACGGCTATTTTTGCCGCCAGCATTGCCATTACCCAGCGACCTATCAAAAGGATTTTGGCTTATTCCACCATTAGCCAGTTGGGCTATATGATGCTGGCTCTAGGTGTTGGTTCACTGACATCTTCCTTCTTCCATCTCATGACTCATGCTTTCTTCAAGGCTATGCTGTTCCTCAGTGCTGGTGCTGTGATGCACGCCATGGCAGAGGAGGCAGACATTTTTAAAATGGGCGGCCTGAGGAAGAAAATGCCTGTAACCTTTGCAGCCATGACTATCGGCGTGTTGGCTATTTCCGGCATTCCACCTTTTGCGGGATTTTTCTCTAAAGATGAAATCCTGGCAGCGGCAGCTCAGGTTAGCACACCATTGTATATTCTAGCTGTTATTACGGCCTTTATGACAGCTTTTTATATGTCAAGGCTGCTGTTTGTGACCTTTATGGGTAAGCCTGCTAGCCAGGAAGCATATGACCATGCCCATGAGGCAGGCTGGCCTATGCGAGTGCCTTTGATTGTGTTGGCTGTATTATCTGTTATCAGTGGTCTGTGGGCACATCTGGCAGGTTTTGGTGAGTGGGTACGCTACGGTGCTCCTGTCCATGAGGGCATAGATTGGGCCATTGCCGGTTCCTCTACGGTATTGGCAATCATCGCCATTGGCCTGGCCTGGAAGATTTACGTAGCCAAATCCTGGTCTGCTGATGCCATTGCCACCAAATGGGGTGTGCTTTATAAGCTCAGCTATCACAAATTCTACATTGACGAAATTTATGCTGCCCTTATTAAGATATTTGTAGACGGTATAGCCAAGGTTCTGTACTGGATAGATATTCATATTGTGGACGGCATTGTAAACGCTCTGGGAGGTCTGGTACGGGCTGTAGGTGAAATCCTCAGTCCGCTGCAAAACGGCCAAGCTCAGAGATACGCCGGAGTATTCCTCTGTGGCGTGATTATCCTGCTGGCCTATGGAGTATGGTTTGGCTCCAGAGTGCTGGCTATGCTGGGAGGTGCTTTCTGATGGAGAACTTTCCATTGTTGACAACTGTACTTTTGGCACCTATCTCAGCAGCTATTCTGCTTTGCTTTGTTAGTGCTAAATCTGTAGAATCCGTCCGCATTATCTGTGCTACAGCCATGACCTTGGCTCTGGCTCTAACTCTGTATGCTTTCTTTAGCTATGATATGAATGTCGGGGGCATGCAGTTTGTGGAGGATGTGCCATGGATTCAGGATCTAGGGGTGCATTATGCCTTGGGTGTGGATGGCATATCCCTGCCTATGCTGCTTTTGACGGATCTTATCGGCCTGGCGGCTGTATTTAGCTCTTGGAGCATTACGGATAGGCCAAAGGATTTTTATGTGCTTTTGATGATTCTCATTGCGGGTGTAACGGGAACTTTTATTACCACGGATTTGTTTATTTTCCTGCTGTGCTATGAGGTAGTGGTCATACCTATTTACATCATGGTCATTATCTGGGGCTCCACTAAGAGAGTCAGCAAGGAATATGCCGGTATGAAGCTGACTATCTTCTTGCTGATGGGCTCCGCCTTTATGCTGGTAGGTGTGGTGGCACTGTATCTTCAGGCTTTTCCACCGGAGATGCGTACCTTTGATATGCAGGCCTTGGCAGCTGCTGCCCAGGCAGGGCATTTTAGTGAGGGCTTCCAGATTTTTGCCTTTTTCCTGCTGCTGTTGGGCTTTGGTTCACTTTTGTCCATGTTCCCATTTCATAGCTGGTCTCCTGATGGATATGCAGGAGCACCAACGGCTGTGTCCATGATTCATGCCGGGGTGCTGAAAAAAATCGGCGGCTACGGCCTGATCCGTCTGGGGCTTTTGGTGCTTCCGCTGGGAGCTAAGTTCTGGGCACCGGTAATAGCCGGACTGGCCATTATCAATGTGCTTTATGCGGCCTATATTGCTCTGGCACAGCATGATTTGAAATATGTTATCGGCTATTCCTCCGTATCCCACATGGGCTATGTGCTGCTGGGCTTTGCTGCCCTCAATGTGGTATCCATCAGTGGTGCCGTAGCCAATATGGTGGCTCATGGTGTCATGAGTGCTCTGTTCTTTGCCATGATCGGCTATGTTTATGAACGTACACATCTTAGAAGCGTCAAGGAACTAAGAGGATTGGCTCATCAGATGCCAAGGGTAGCCACAGGCTTTATGCTGGCAGGCATGGCTTCCTTGGGACTGCCAGGACTTATTGGCTTCATGCCGGAGTTTACCATCTTCGTGGGCTCCTTTGGTGTTTATCCTGTATTTGCGGTGCTGGCTATTTCCGGCATTATCTTTACCGCCTTGTACATTCTGAGGATGCTGGCAAAGATTCTCTTTGGCCCTCGGGACAGCCGCTTTGACTACTTTGAGGATATGCATGGGGTATCTATGATGCCATTGATTATCCTGGGCGTTGCCCTGGTAGGCTTTGGTATCTTCCCTCAGCTTCTCATGGGCATGGTGGGCAGCGGCACGGAACAGCTGATGCCACTATTGAATCACCTGGCTGAGGCTCAGGCCATGATGGGAGGGATCAGATAATGAATTTTGCAGCTATTAGTACAGAAATTTTTATTCTCTGTCTGGGGCTTCTAGCGGTGGTTATGGATTTGTTGCTACCTGAAGGGGAGTCCCGCAAATCCATTGGTGCTGTGCTGATCTTTGCCCTAGTAGGCTGGTTCCTCTATATGTTTACCATGTATCAGGGAATGCCGGTGCCTCAGGGTACTATGCCACCGGAAGCAGGGGCAAAATTCTTCTATCAGGGACTGTTCCTGGTGGATAACTACGCCCTGTTCTTCAAGCAGCTGTTTATCCTGGCTACGGTATTTACCTTGCTTTTTGCCACAGACTATATACAGCTAATGCTCCGTTTCAAAGGAGAATTTTACGCCTTGCTGCTGATGGCCCTTCTGGGCATGTGCATCCTGGCATCGGCAACGGATTTTCTCACCTTGTTCATGGGTCTGGAGCTCATGACTATTTCCTTCTATATTCTTACGGGAGCTAGGATCAATGTCCAGGATTCCAGTGAGGCAGCGGTGAAATATCTGATTGTCGGCTCTGTGTCTACAGCGATAATGCTCTACGGTATCAGCCTGATTTATGGTGCCACCGGCAGCATTCAGTTACTGGATATCTGTCAGGATGCCCATATATTCTTCCCTCTGGGCATAGCAGGCATCACCCTAGTGCTGGTGGGATTCTTCTTCAAGCTGTCCGTGATACCTTTCCATATGTGGGCACCTGATGTATATCAGGGAGCACCAGCACCTATTACAGCTATGCTGGCCATGGGCTCCAAGGCGGCAGGTATGGCGGCCTTTATGCGGGTATTATTTGTAGCCTTCCCTGCTATTGGCCTCTATTGGTTGCCGCTGTTGGCAGGACTTTGTGTCCTGTGTATGGTCTTTGGCAATATCCTGGCCATGAAGCAGAAGAATGTAAAGCGGATGCTGGCTTATTCCTCCATTGCCCAGGCTGGCTATATGATGGTAGGCATTATTGCTGCCAGCGGCTCTGGCATGAAGGCTGTAATGTTTTATGCAACCCTATATGTCTTTGCCAATGTAGGTGCTTTTGCGGTACTGTCTGTGGTGGAGACACAGAAGGGCAGCACCAGCCATCGAGCCATGTCCGGCCTGTCCCAGTCGGCACCAGTGTTGGCAGCGGTTATGACCATATCCCTGCTATCTATGGCAGGCATACCGCCAACGGCAGGCTTTGCCGGCAAGCTGTATCTATTTACGGCGGTGGTGGACCAGGGATATCTGTGGCTGGCCTTCATAGGTTTCGTTATGTCCATGATATCCGTCTACTACTATCTGCTGGTGGCAAAGGCCATGTACCTAGGGAAGTGGGATGGCAGCAAGCTCTGCATTTCAGGCACTACCCGGGCGGCAGCAGTTCTCAGCGTTCTGGGCACATTGGTTGTCGGCGTGTGGCCGGAAAAGCTGGCTCAGCTAACAACTCTGGCAGCCAAAACCTTCGGGCTGTGATGTAGAGAAAATATATACCGACCCCAAAAGTTAGAACAAAAATCTAACTCCTGGCGGTCGGTATTTTTGTTGCCTAGGCAGAGGAAAAATGCTAATCTATTTACATGAA
>CAVFWX010000023.1:0-3948 GCA_963626225.1 Anaerotignum sp. | reverse complement strand
CCTTATATCTTGGACTATGCTGCCAGGAAGTACGGCCTGGAGCTGGAGAAATTCTGCGAGGCTTGGCAGGAAGGCAAGAGAATAACGAAGGAGCTTTTGCCAGATACAGGGGCCAGACACAGCAGGTCACTGTATTTTCAGCATGCCCTTGAGTATCTGGGCATCAATCCCATCGGGGATGCCTGGGAGCTGGGGGAGCTGTTTTGGCAGAAATTCGTGGAGAATATCCAGCCTTATCCAGGGGCAATGGCTATGCTGGAAAAGCTGAAAAGCAAAGGCATCAAGACAGCGATATGCACGGATATGACAGCAGATGTGCAACACCTAAAGCTTGTTAAACTGGGCATGAAGCCTTATATAGATGCATTGGTGGCCAGCGAGGAAAATGGCATGGAAAAGCCTCATGGCAGGATGTTCCAGCTGGCACTGGACAAGGTAGGGGCAAAGCCGGAGGAATCCGTCATGGTAGGAGACAGCCTGCCAAAGGATGTGCATGGTGGCCGCTCCATAGGTATGGCTGCCATGTGGAAAATCCGGGAAGGCTGCGGCCTTGTGGAGCCAGGCATCTACAAATTCGCCAGCTATGAGGACAATAGCTTTTGGCAGGGATTGGCAGAGCTGGGCTTTGAAATAGAATAGGCAAATTACATAAACAATAAAAATGAGCTGGCATGATGGTTTTCATCAAAGCCAGCTCGTTTTTTCGTTTATTGAAGTTTAGATATGGTGAAGCCAAGTCAAGGCTGCATACCGTATTCATTGTCTCCCTGGGTGCCCTTGGCAAAGCAGAGGTACAGGAAGATGATAATCTGCAGACCGGAGATAATATAGGTGCCCACGTTCATTTCCTCGAAAACAGGTAGGAAATTCAGTGCCCCTAGTACCAACGGTACTACTGCCCAGCTAGTTGGGCGATTCAGGTCATGGAATCGGCGTATATCGAAGCTGAAGCCCAGCATCAGGGTAATGAAGCTGACGATATACGCAGGAATGGCAATGGAATTTGGTGTGCCTGCGGTCTCAATATTTTCTATACCCACAGGATCCATCATGCCTGCTGCAACGGTAATGCTTACAATCAACAGGGATGCCACTACTGCGGTGGCGGCATAATAGCAGAGATACTGCTTGCGGTTGATACGGCCGGTAAAGAATTTGGTTAACATAAAAATCACTCCTATATATTTTGACTCTGATTAACTATCTTGTATTGCTTATACGGAATTAGTTGAATTTTCATTACAAATTTACGATAAAAGGAGAGAATACTGGAAGGTGTATCTTCAATAGCTTTAGGTGGGATGCAGACTGTTAGCGTTTATTTACATATATGGGAGATTGGAGCAAATCCTGATACATGGCAGCGGCAGGCAAGGTCATGTCCCGGAGGTTGGTAGATAGGATATCCATATACAGCATCTGCTGTAGTGAGGAAAAATCTTCCTTGTTTTCTAGCTGTCGGCGGCTGAGATAGTCAGCAACCTTGGCAATAACAGGAAGGTTGCTATGCTTTTTAATATCTTTGAGAAGAGTTCGTCCTATATCATTAAAGGCAAGGACACGGATATAAAGAGGACCTGTGTTATCAGCCTCTTGAGCCTGCTCTTTGCCTAGCTCCAGCAGCAAATGAATTAGCAGTCGCTGGATGCGGGTGGCAGGGTAGCGGCGGGTGGAGAGATGCTCCACCAATTCCCCATAGCTGCGGCAGATATGGGATTGAATCAGCTTGTGTTCTAAGCCCTCCCCAATGCCCTGAATAGAACACAGCTCAGCAGGAGAGGCCGTCAATAGCTTCCAGCGGAGCAGGGGAAAAAGCCTTTCCATATCCGGAAAGGAGGCAGCAGCGGCAAGTGCTTCATAGGTAGCCTGAGGGACAAAATGCCCTATGGCTTCAAAGGATGAGTATGCGGAAGGTGCTTTGTCCTGACATGATGGTTGCTGAGTCTGGGCTAATAGGTTTTCCTGCCAGCCTATAGCCGCCTGCCTGATGGCGGTGCCACTGGCAAATTTTGTGTTGGCATTTTTTGCATCCAGCTGAGATGTATTGTGCCCTGCTCCTTGGCGGCGGATAGGTAGGGGCTTTATGTCAATGTCCTGCTCCTGCTGCAATTTGTTGATAGCCCGCAGATATTCCAGTGCCAAAATAGTATTGGGCTCCCTGAGCATATTTTCCGGCAGGGAAAGCTTCTTAGATATAAGCCTGCTTAGGGAAGAGCCATAGGAATGGCCGGATTTCAGCAGCTTTTGCAGCTCCTCCGGATAATCCTCAGGCCGGAGGGATGCCGCCTGCATCAATCTGTCTATATCTGGATATTCCGTGCCAAAGGCCAGCTTGTCCACTATGCCGGTGGAGGATAGGAGCCTGACACCGCCACTGCCAAAGGCCTGTCCGCTGCGGCAGGCATATACTGCAGGCAGCTCCACGACCAAATCTGCACCGTTTTGGACGGCTGCCCTGGCTCTTTGCCATTTATCTAGGATGGCCATTTCTCCCCGCTGGGTAATGCTGCCGCTGATGCAAGCAATGATAGGCTCGTTGCCAGTAGTTTTCTTCACCTGCTGCAGCATATATTTATGTCCGTTGTGAAAGGGATTGTATTCTGCTATTATGCCTGTGGCCATGAGATTCACCTCCCGGGCGGTATTCCATTTTTGGCCTATATAGTGTACAATAGTATATCAGCTTTAAAATAAATATACAATTCTAATATAAAGGATGAATTAATTACTCATGAGCAAAAAGTATGTAAAGTTTTTAACCTATGGCTGTCAGATGAACTTCAGTGATGCGGAGCGTATGGAGGGAGAGCTGGCCAAAATCGGCTATGAAGCCACTGATGCCATGGATCAGGCGGATCTTATCATGATTAATACTTGCTGTGTCCGTGAGACAGCAGAGGATAAGGTTTATGGCAAGATTGGTGAAATCAAGGGCTTGAAGCGGAAAAATCCTGATTTGATTCTGGGAATTACTGGCTGCATGGCCCAGAAGGAAGGAGAAAAGCTTATCAAGCGTGCTCCTCATATTGATTTTGTCCTGGGCACCAACAAGATTCACGAAGTAGTAGCCACGGTCCAGAAGCTGGAGTCTGACACCGTCAAGCATGTGGTGGACACAGAAATCAAGGAAAGCGAGATGCCGGAGGATGTAGCTGTTCACAGAAAGACAGCCCTGTCTGCCTGGATTCCTATTATGTACGGCTGCAACAATTTCTGCACCTACTGCATTGTGCCTTATGTCCGTGGACGGGAGCGGAGCCGTATGCCTGAGGATATTGTGAAGGAAGTAGAAGAAGCTGTGGCCCAGGGATTCAAAGAAGTTACCCTGCTGGGACAGAATGTGAACTCCTACGGCAAGGATCACAAAAAGGCTACCTTTGCCCAGCTTTTGGCCATGGTAGATAAAGTTGAGGGCATACAGCGGGTGCGGTATATGACCTCCCATCCGAAGGATCTCAGCGATGAGGTAATCGAGGTGGTAAAAAACAGCAAGCATATCTGCCGGCATTTCCATCTGCCTGTACAGTATGGCAGCAACCGCATCCTGAAGGCCATGAACCGTGTCTACACCGTGGAGCAGTACCGGGAGACAGTAAAGAAGATTCGGGCTGCTGTACCTGAATCCAGCCTCACCACGGACTTGATTGTAGGCTTCCCGGGAGAGACCGAGGAGGACTTCCAGCAGCTGATGGACTTTATCGCAGAGACTCGCTATGACCAGGCCTATACCTTTATCTATTCCAAGCGTTCCGGCACCCCGGCTGCGGAAATGGACAATCAGGTAGACGATGCCTGCAAGCACGAACGCCTCAACAGGCTCATGGAGCTTCAGAACAAAATCAGCCTGGAGATAAACCAGCAGCTGGTAGGCAAAACCGTAGAAGTCATGGTAGAAGGCCCAAGCCAGACCGACGAAACCGTTTGGAGCGGCCGCACCGACACCAACAA
>CAVFWX010000022.1:0-19781 GCA_963626225.1 Anaerotignum sp. | reverse complement strand
TCCTCATCCCATTCATCCTCATCCCAATCTGGATACTGCTGAATGTTACCTTTGGATTTAATTATGCGAGTTTCTGTTTTTTCTGGAACATCGCTGATTTTTGACACTGTGATTGCAAACATCCAATCATCGCCAAAATCATAATGAAGTGAAAATTTCTGTCTTTGATGCAGTGTTAGTTCATCAAGTGTTATATCAGTTGACAGTTCACCTTCTTCTGGATCAGACTGATAGTTATCTTTCCTGTACATTTGGTTATCCATACAGAATTCATACAGATGCTCATCTTCGAAATCATACGCATCAATTATGACACCACACAGTTCAGTCAAGGTCCTATCCCCAGAAATTTCAAGACTTCTATAAACTTCACGCCCTCTACCAACAGGATATACCTTCAACAAATACTGTTTATTCATTACTACCATCCTATCTAATCTTGCAAAATCTTCGTTTTTCGTCACATAAGCTCTGTACGAATAGTGTTATTCATGTATATTTATTGAACTTTTTGTTATCATCTATGCAGAAAATTCCTCCAAGGCATATTCCCATCAGCAGCCAATATACTCTCATGGCACTGTATACGTCAAAAACCCGATCGGTAATACCATACAGAACTAATGCTGTGGTGCTTCCTAGCAGGCACATACCTAAGATATTTTTTCTTTTTTTGATTCCCATGGCAAAAAAACTTGCTAACATGGCTATAAAGGCAAGTTCCCCTATCAAGCCGGTTTCAGCAAAAACCTGAAGAAAAATATTATGAGGATGGTCATGTGGTGGTTCCTTGCACAAGGGGCTGATGTATTCCTTTGTGTATCTCTCTAGATAGTTGCCCTTACCTACGCCAAAAAACAGGTTGTCTCTGCCCATATTGTAGGCACTTTGCCACATAAGGAAACGCTCAGAGACAGACTGCTCCGAGCTACCTCGTACGATGCTGTCGACACGGCTATGTACAGCAGGCACTGCCACCAACACAGCACCTACTACCAGTACGCAACCTAAGCAAAGGGTAAGGCGTTTTTTCCATGTAGACAGAAAATATAGTCCCATGGCAAACAACACCGGAAAAACTGCTAACCACCCCCCTCTGGTATTGGTACACAGAAGTCCGGCCACGGACAATACCAGACTTATAAATGCAAGGATACGCATATTAGCAGACAATTTTATATTGGCAATCATAGCAACTGTTGGAGGCATCAGTATGGCATACAGCATGGTTGATACTATTACCGTATGACCCACCAACCCCACAGCCCTGTCTATATCGTTCATGGCCTGATAGAATACATAGACATCCATTACCAGCAGAGAAGCAAGCATGGTATATATGAGCTTTACAGCCTGTCCGGTGGTAGTTACAAACAATCTCCCTGCTACCACCAGCAGCACCGTATAATTCATGGTAAATACATTCATTGACATATATTCTGCCAGATGCCCACTGAAATAAAGGGATGCCGTTTGCGTCAACAGCCAAAGCAATATACCTCCACAGATAAATTTTATATTCCTAAGACTTTGCAAAGCTTCTGGTCGCAGCAAAATATTGATTATCAGCATAACGACCAATACGCGCACACAATTTCGCACCAATGCCTCTGATATGCAACTACTTACACAAGTTATACCCAAAATAAATAATGATATAGAATCTATTTTTCCCTTTATTGCATCTATCATATTATCCTTCCCCATCTACATTCATGCTCTATGATATCCACCAGCTCCTGCCAAACTACCTCGGGGGAAATTTGATTGATGCAATGTGCAAAGGTCTTGTAGCATCCCATTTCACAGCCTGGCAAAGGCTTTTGGGGTCTGAGCACCCTTATCGGTGATTTCCAAGGGTAAAATCTTTCCATAGGCGCTCCCAAAAGTTCCCCAGATGCCCCCTCATAATCCTTGGTAATAACAACCCCTGGTATTTTGCTAGCTGCTGCTAGATGCATGGTTCCTGTATCACCACCTACATACAAATCTGACCGACATATTATCTCATAGGTCTGACGGATGGAGGTCATACCGATAAAATTGTGAGCATCAGGCATTATCTTCATAAATTCCCGGCCCTTCCCTTCTGTATCGCTTTTCGCCCCCAACAGGATAATCTTGGCATTGTATTTTTCTTGCAGTTTCTTGGCAACCTCTGCATAGTTTTTTACATCCCAGTCCTTATAGGCAGCAGTGGTGCTAAGGAACATAACCACCTTTAGCTCTGATTTGCCTAATCCCGCCACTGCCAGCAATTCCTTTGCCCTGCATATATCATTTTTATTTTGCCATAATTCAAACTCATCATTATCCCACGATTTTCCAACTGCAAGCAACATATCCAAACATGCTAGAACAACATGCTTAATTGAATGTATATTTCTCTGAAAATTTGTATCTGTAAGCTTTATTTTATCATCCTCAATATAGTAGCTTACTACTTTCCTTGAGTTTATAAAATTAGCTAATATTCTAGTCTTTGCAGGTGTTGGACATTCTGGTGTAAAAACAATATCATATTCTTTACCCCGAAAATTATTTTGTACATAATTGTAATAACAAATAACGGTTCTTTCGAATACGTGTTTATTAAATTTTGGTATATCCATCTTTTTGATATAATCTACATAAGGCATTATTTCAACAAGATTATATACTTCTGAGCTACATAATAATGTAATTTCCGTCTCTTTATAGGCACGCCTCAATTCTCGGATAAATGGAATTGTGCAGACCATATCTCCTAGATGCTCCGTACGAATTACCAGTATTTTTTTTACATTTTCTGGCTGGAATTTATTGCGTTTCCAGCGACGGCAAGCAGCTACTATAGATGCTATTTTATTTTCTGCCTTGTCATTCATCTTCAGCTATTCCCCCTGGCATAACCTTTGGTATTATCTTCTCTATCTCAGTCAATACCATCTCAGCCGTAATATCTCTCATGCACCGTACTTGGTATTTGCAGGATTTAGCAGTTGCATCATCACAGGGCGAGCACTCATATTTCAGGTATATTGAATAGCAATTTCTTTTAGGTGCCCATCTGGATGGCAAATCCTTGCTGAACAATGCCACCACCGGCGTATCTGTGGCACCGGCAATATGCATAGGACCGCTATCTGGAGTAATCAGTGCTTTTGCCCTGCTGATTAGCTCCACCAGCTGCAGCAAATTTGTTTTTCCCGCTAAGCAATATCTCGATATATCCTGTGCCTGTTCTGCCTTATCTGCTGTCCCCAAGACTACCACCGGCAAATCGTATTTCTTCCTTATGGCATCTACCAACTTTTTGGCTTCATGGCAGGACCAATTTCTCTCCTCCAGCCCTGTAAAAGGAGACAGCAAGATATATGGCTCCTGTGGCTGTATGCCTATTTCTCCTAGCAGAGCATCTATATATGCCTTATCTCTTGCCTGAACCACAGGTACATCCAATTTGGTAAAATCACCTGTCAGCTTTATATCCAGTGCTTCCTCCAGCATCCTGGCATGGGTAAGCCCCACATAGTCTATGGAATCATATACACCATGCAAAATCTGCTTGTTCAGTAATCTTGTAAACCTATGTCCCTTACGAGGTATCCCCGCAATAAAGGGAACCCGCAAATAATGTGCCAACATCAGCAGCTGGGGCTGCCAGTCAGAAAAGACTATCATATCCTGTTTTGCCAAATCCGGAATACATCTATACCGTCCCAGGAACCTGCCCCTTTGCAGATGAATAACCTTGTCTACATAGGGCAGTCCTTGCAAAATATCCGGATTTCTTGGCGTCAAAAAGGTTATCCTACAGTTATAATTTCCCTTTAGTGCCCTCAGAGCTGGCGTGAACATTATCAGATCTCCCACACCGCCACCGCAGGTTATTAAGATTTTCTTGCCATAGATATCCATTTCTGGCTCTCTTTCTTTGCATTACAGCAATTCATAGCATTTTTCCAGCACTATATCCGGCTTTATATCCCAAAGGCAGACAGGTTTCGGATTGTAAGGACAGTCATTTTCCCCATAGCTGCATGGACAACATTCCGGATCATAGCAAACCACCCTGGCATTATCATTGATAGGATGCCATCTATCTGCCGTGGTACAGCCATACATTGTTACCATCTTTACTCCTGTAGTGGCCGCTATATGAGTTGCCCCCGTATCCACCGTCACGAATAAATCCGTCTGATAGAAGATTGCTGCTAAATCCAGCAAACTAGTATCTCCGCAAAAATTTTCTATGACAATATCTTTTTCCATGCCAGAGGCAGCCAAAGCCTCCCTACAAGCAGCAATTACTTCATCAGAATATGCCCGATCATTAGGTGCTCCTACTACAAAGAAGCCTGCATCATATTTTTCTGCCAGCCCCGCCACCGTCTGAGCAAAATACTCCTTGGGCCATGTCTTTAGGGAAAAAGTTCCTTTCACGCACAATCCTATCTTCATTTTCCCAGATGGCAATCTGCTTAGAAGCTCCCTTGCCTTACAGTGGCTTGCTTCAGGAATTCTGGCCATAACCGGTAATTCATGCTCTTTTAGACCTGTAAACTGCCGCACAATCTCTTGATATGTTTCTGCCTGTAGAGTATGTACCAAATCATGCTTTATATGCACCGTATCTGTATACAGCCATGTTACTTTGCTAGGTTTGTCATCAAATACCTTGTCCGGGCCTACCCGCACTGGTATCCCCGCCAGCCAGCACAATATGGCAGGTCTGGATTTGCGGTCAAAGGAAATCGCCAGGTCAAAATGCTTTGCCCGGATTTTCTTCACCATCTCCCACATCTTGCCCAGAGAATTTTCCTTGGCCTTGTAGTCAAAGATTAGCACTTCGTCTATAACTGGATTGTTCTCCACTGCCTCTCTGACCACGGGACGCACCAGCATAGTTATCCTAGCCTGAGGATATGCCTTTTTCAGCAATGCGATGGCACTAGTAGTCAGCACCACATCCCCTAGATTCACCAATGCATTTACCAATATATTCTTGTATTGTCTGCCCTGCTTCTCCATCATCCATACCGCCCATTTGCTAAAAAATTTATTTCATTATCCTCTTTACGGCCTTTTCGATTTCCTCGTCGACCTTATCCAAAAATTCGAAACGTCTTCTATATACAGCTCTCTTTCTGGTAGGAACCTCCTCCATGGTCTTGCGATGCTCTACCAGTGGCAGCTCGTAGAAGCGATTATCCTCTGTTTCCTTGCCCCCTGCCTCTTGCCAAAATTCCCCGAAGTTGGTCTTTAGCTTTCTGTCAACTCGCACATGGTTGTTGGCATAATATCCATGATTAGAAACTGCATATATCCTTTCTATGCCAAGAGTTCTGGCAACAGCCTGGGTCATATATAAGACCAAATTTTTAGTCCTGTAGCCATTGGCCCATTTGGTCAGCTGCTTTACCAAGTCCCTAGCCCCTTCACGATTTGGCCCCTGCATAGCACCAATAAACATGGCAGCCTTGCCCTGCTTGTCCTTGTTTATCCAGAATACAATCTGATATAAATCCGCATTATCATACTTGATAATGACAGACAGGCAGCCTTCCTTCCTTTGTCCTGCAAATATCGACAGTTCCGCCCAGATTTTTTTCTCCTGGAATTCGCTCTCCCAGATTACATATCTTGGATCCGCATCATGGCAGCAAATCTGATTGAAATATTCCGGCTTTATCTTTTCACTAAGAAACTGATAATGCTGGCAAACCAGAGCCTTACGTTCCTGAAAGGTCGCTCCATTATAAAAAAAAGCCCGTGTTATCTGCTCCAGATGAAATAGGCTCTTATCCTGATATTTCTGCAATACAGGATTTGCATCGAAAAACTGCATTACTTCCTTCATATCCTTGTCATGCCACATGGAACGCAGCACAAAGACAACCATCCGCCGCTGTTCTCGGTGATTGGCCATATTATATATTTTTTTACCGATCTCAATGTACTTCTGCATAGTACCCTCGCTATTACCATTTATGAACGAAAGAATCCCTCCGCCCATTTTTTAAATCTATAGTTTTTCTTAATATCTGATGGAACAGGCTCAACTGGCTTTCTTACAAAGTCAGCTAATTCTGATATATTCCGTTCCTGCAGGATAAAAATATTCTCTGGATTATAAAAATCGTATTCTTTGATATAAAGATTGTTTGTTATGAGCTTTTTATCATTCATCATGGCTTCCATTGGTCTCAATGTGATGCCACTTTGCCCCTCTTGGACTATATCCAATACACATCTACTGTGTCGTACATTATCAATAACATCTTCATAAGATACAGGCTGAGACAATATTGCCTTTTCCTCAGTGCTATAATTTCTATACTTATCTGCCACCACAATCAGGTTAGATGTTAAATTTGCCTTGTCAAATTGTTCCTTTAGCTTTATTAACATAGGCAATCTATTTTTATCCACACCTACGAAAAATATATCTTGGATTATCTCCTGCTCTTCCGTAAGAACATTTGCCCCCCCACTATAATAAAAAGGCTTAAATGTCATATTATATTCTGCTGCATCTCTTGGATCAAAAGTATAGAATTCACAGCCCAAGCCTTGATAAAAGACAGGGCACTTTCTATCAGTGGGATCCATTGGATTTACATAATAGATAATAATCCTTGCTCTTTTATTGTGCTTTCGTATATATTCCACTACATCCCTGCCACGAATACCATCAAATATCATTATAGTATCGTATTCAGCAACCTTGTCTTTCCAACCTGCCAGCCATCTGGCTATTCCACCAAGATGTATATGCTCATAGAGCTTAAACAGCTTTTTTCCTATTCCATGCAAATTTCTATATAAAGGATAGATATCTGCATCATAAAATTGCTTAAACTCTTCTGGCCCATAAAGTGCCAATAGCTTCATAAAATCACCTGTATCTATTTACCATCAGATATTCTGCCCTCAGCCAAAGCCACTATATTTTCTGCCAGCCGTCTTGGAGAAAAATCACTATATGCCTTTTCCAGGGATTCTTTGTATTTTTCCTTATTCTCGTCATAAGTATTGACAAACAGCTCAATACACTGCTTCAATGCTGCCATATTGCCATTTACAAAGCTCATACCCATGAAGTAGTGCTGAAGTATCTCCGGATTTACATTGTGGGCGGCAATAATGGATTTTTTGTACCCCATGGCATTGGAAATCAAAGCTGCCGTATGATACAGATACCTGTCATTGCCATAAGGCAGCACCAGGGTATCTACACTGGACAGACCCTTCTGCCATTCTTCCCCAATAAGAGGACGGTTCCAGAATTCAATATTCTCATGGGACTTGTATTTCTCGATGATTCTGCCAAAATCATCTGCATCTTCCTGTGTTTGGGTTGCCCCCTGGCAAATGAGCTTCACCGGCCGTTTAAAGTCACAGTCAATAAAGGCATCCAAAAATGCTTCAATTTTCTTTTCCTTACGATACTGGCCAAAGAACCCAAGTCGCAGGGTATCGGCATCGTATTTGCTACGCTCTGCATCTCCATCAATATCTCGTGGGATGTAGTTTGGGGGACCATAAACCCTGATATTAGGTGAACTTAGCCTGAGTTTTTTAGGGGCAAAAGTTTGCACACCTACCCGTATATTCGGCTCGTGCTTGAAGTATATGGCTGTCTGATTCAGCTTCATGGCCTCCTGTGGTGTAGCACCATGGATTAGAAACAACACCGGAACGGGAGAATGTTGCAGTACGCTCTTTTTCAGTGCTCGCAGATACCTATAAGTAGCAGAGGGAAAGATAATAACATCAAATTTCTTTTGACAGGCATTGACATACATGCCCTTGTACCATTTCTGCCTATGCCATTCCCTTTTCACTGACAGCAGTAGCTTTTTTATGCCCTTGGCTCCCTTGTAGGATACTCCAGTACCAGGTAGATGATGTACAGGCACCCCATAGTTCCATTTGAACTGATGTCCCTCTGGCACATAGAATTCCACCGTATGCCCCAAGGCTGTTAGCTCCTCTACCAACAGTCTGTCAAAATCTATCTCGTGTCCCCCGGGTGTAACAACGCTTTCCATTATTGCAAATCGCATAGCTTACTCTTTCTCCCCTGTACCGTCCTCATTCATATACATGAGCTTCAGGTATTTGACCATGGTATAAAATACATGATTTACCGCAAAGATAAATCCCAGCTTTCCCTCTCGGAAGCCCTGCTGCAGGAAATAAAACCGGATAAAAGCAAACATTGGATGAAGGATAATGTCCTTAAAAGATGCCCTTTTACCATCCTGATGCATCTTTTCCGCCATCAAGGTAGTATACAGATTGAACTTTACATAATATGCATTCCACTCCGTATAGGTATAATGCTCCAAAATTCCTGGCAACAGCTTTACCTTTAATCCGCCAATCTCTGCATGCTCATGAACAACTCCCTGCCAATGAACCATGATGCGTGGATATAGCCTAAGGGAAAAGTCTGGGCCATGTCCACCATATTTCATCTTCTGCCCAAAGACTATCTGATATCTCTTGATATTGTAGGCAGCAGGACGATTTTCTGCTACTACTTTCTGTATAGCTTTTGCAGCTTCTGGCGTAATCCGTTCATCTGCATCCAGATAAAATACCCAGTCCGTATCCAGCTGTTCCAGTGCAAAATTTCTCTGCCCAGCAAATCCATCTTCACCCATAGAGTGATAGATAAATCTTGCTCCCGCTTTTTTTGCCAACTCCTCAGTGGCATCCTCACTGCCAGAATCTACTACCAAAATATCATCGGCAAAGGTGGCACTTTCTATACATGGCTTAATATTCTTTTCTTCATTTTTTGTTAGAATCACGACTCCTATTGAAGCCATCATACCACCTCTTTACAATGTATCTATCTCAGATTCGCTTTTACCAGCTCCAGCAAGCTGCCACCTTGGTACAGTACCCCCGGTACCCCTGCAGCTTCTCCGCTTTCTACATCCCGCATTTTGTCCCCTACCATGAGAGACTTGGCCGGGTCTATATCCAGCTCCTTGATAGCACGGAGTACCAGCCCCGGCTGTGGTTTGCGGCAGCTGCATTCGCAGGCATATTCTGCTACTTTGGCCTTGGGATGGTGTGGACAGTAGTAAAAGGCATCTATAGGCTTTTCTCCCATTTGCTCCAGCTGCTGGTTCATCCAGCTATGTAGCTTGTGGACATCTGCCTCGGTATAATATCCTCTTGCCACGCCGCTCTGGTTGGTAATAACCACCACCAGATACCCATGGTCATGGCAGTAGCGGAGGGCTTCCACAGCCCCCTCTACCCACTGAAAATCCTCTATTTTATATAGATAGTCTTTATCTACATTCAGTGTGCCATCCCGGTCAAAAAATACCGCCTTATTTGCCATATTTGAAATACCCGCCGGCATCCAAGAAGTCGCAGTATTCCTTTACTGCATCCTTCATCTCATAGAAACCCTGATCGTAGCCTGCCTCCAAGAGCTGAGTCTTGTCTGCCTCAGTAAAGCACTGGTACTTGCCCTTCAGCACCTCTGGGAACTCCCGATACTCCACATGGCCCTGACCTAGTGCATCAATAACAGCCTGAGCTACCTCATTGTAGGAATGGGCGTGGCCGGTACCGCAGTTATAGATGCCACTTGGACCCTCATGCTGCCAGAACCAGAGATTTACCTTCACAACATCCTTTACATAGATGAAGTCACGGCGATGCTCACCATCACCATAGCCGCCATAGCCACCAAAGAGCTTGATTACTCCATTATCCTTTACCTGATGGTACAGCTGATAGAAAATAGAGGCCATATTGCCCTTGTGATGCTCCTGTGGTCCATATACATTGAAGTACTTCAGGCCAACGATCTGGCTCTGGGCATAAAGCAGCTGCTGGCGTACATAACGGTCAAAGAGAAGCTTGGAATATGCATAAGGATTTAGTGCATCCTCGCACTCATCTCCCTCACGGAAGCCGTTTTCGCCACCGCCATAGGTGGAAGCAGAGGAAGCATAAAGGAAAGGAATCCTGTGATCCATACAGAAATGCAAAATAGCCTTGGAATACTCATAGTTGGCTTCCATCATGTAGTTTACATCGTATTCCATGGTGTCTGAGCAGGCACCCTCATGGAAGATTACATCAATATCTGCTGCATCCAGATCATCGCTGAGGACAGCCTCCAGGAAATCGTCCTTGTACATATAGTCTAGGAACTGCAGTCCACGAAGATTGCGGTAGCTCTGGTTCTCCTTCTTGCGGTTGTTCAGATCATCCACGATAAGGATATCTGTACGGCCCTGACGGTTCAGCTCTTTGACAATATTGCTGCCGATAAATCCGGCTCCACCTGTTACAATAATCATTTTTCATTCTCCTTTACAGTCAGAACTCCCTGCAGTTCGCTGTTGCTGACAGCGTAGGTCCCCAGCTTTGCCACTACCACACTGGCGGCAAGATTTGATAAATAGGCTGCCTCAAATGGCTTCAGCCCGCCGGCAATGCCCAGGGCAAATACGGAAATAACAGTATCTCCTGCACCGGACACATCAAAGACCTCCTGAGCCTTGGTGGGGATATGCACTACCCCTTCCCCAGGGCGAACCAGGGACATACCATGCTCAGAGCGGGTGGCCAGTACATTGCTGATGCCGTAGGTATCCATGACATACTGGGCTGCTCCCTCGATATATTCGTCACGGTTCCAAACCGGCTTTGGCTGAACTGCATTTAGTTCCTTAAAGTTCGGGGTGATATAATCCGCCCCAGAATACTTCTGCCAATCCACTCCCTTTGGATCCACAAATACCGGCACAGCCATATCCCGGCAGGCCTGGATAACGCTGGTGCATACCTGCTCCGTGCAGGCTCCCTTGCCATAGTCCGAAAGGATTACTGCATCCAGTCCCTGCTGCAGCCGTTGCTCTACATAGTCCACCAGCCGGTCTGCATACTGCTGCTGCACCGGCTCCGTGTCCTCAAAATCCAGACGCATCATCTGCTGATGGCCCCCAATAACCCTTAGCTTGGTGGTGGTAGGGGCTTCCCTGTGAATAATACCCTTGTAGTCAATGCCCCGTGATGTAAATTTGTCCATCAAGGTCTGGCAGTGATAGTCATTGCCCACAAAGCCTGCAATATAGGTTTTGCACCCTAGCAGGGCCAGATTGTGGGCTACATTGGCAGAGCCACCCATGGTATCTTCGATTTTCAGCACATGGTTGATTGGTACCGGAGCTTCTGGTGAAATTCTACTTACCTCGCCATAATAATAGCGATCCAGCATTACATCTCCAATAACCAAAATCCTGGCCTTGGAGATATCCTTCAGCACAAAATTCAGCAGCTTTTCCTTATTTACAGTCATATCCTTCTTCCCTTCAGGCTTGCGGCATTGCCCTGCCTCCCACAGCAGATAGCCATCCCATTAGCTATCTTTCCTTGGCAATATCCACAATCCTACATCCATAATTTCCATATTCCCGGACAGTTTTCCCTGCCTGGGCTCCATATTTGTCTAAAAGTTCCCTGACGTATTTCATGACAATATCAGGGGTGATTTTCTTCATACAGGCCAGATTGTCCTCACCCTGATGTGGGCATTTGTGAATGCCGCAAGGATGACAGCTTACTGGTGCCTTTATCAACACATCTCGGCCATCATAGGGATAAAATCCCGGCACCGGAGAAGCTCCAAACATGGTGACCACCGGTACATTCTGGGATACTCCCACATGCATAGGCCCTGAGTCAGTTGTTAGGAACAGGGCACATTTTCCCAGCAATGCTCCTAGCTCTGCCAGGGAAACCTTACCGGTAAATATCTTAATATTTTCACTATTTGCGTGGTTCATCTGGGACAGGCAGCTATCTACCATTTCCTTGTCCATTGGCCCCCCGAAGAAGGCAATCCCATAACCTTCCTCGATTAGCTCATCGGCACACTTGGCAAAATAGCTGCTAAGCCATCTCTTAGTTTCCCAGCTAGCACCAATATTCAGGGCAATAACCTTCAAGCCAGCAGGAAAACTTTCCTGCCAGATTTTATCTGCACTAATCTGAGCTTCCTGTGGCAGCCACATTTCCAGGCCTCCGTTGTCGATTTTTTCCACCCCAACGGCTTCCTGCAAAACCTCCAAATGGGCGTGAACCTGATGCTTCCATCCTGGCACATAGCGATGTGGGGGAAAAATCCCTCCCGGCCCCCAACCAATGTGATGGGCCACTGAAGGATTTTGCATTACCTTGTCAAAAAACAGGGAAAATCCCGGCTTGGCATAGCCTACAATCCTCTCGGCCCCGCTAAAGGCGGCAATGGCAGAAGCCCGCTCATTGCGGTGGAGGTTTATCACTAAATCAAAATGCTTCTGCCGGATTTTGCCAATATATTTGGCAATACCGACAATACTATTGTCCTTGCCCTTTTTGTCTATCAGCAGGCATTCATCTATATGCTTGTTGCAGCGTACTAAATCCGCCAGCTTTTTGTCCACCAGTATGGAAATCCTAGCCTTAGGATAATTGGCACGGAGGGTTCTCAGTACCGGCGTGGCCAGCATCAGATCCCCGATGTGCATCAGATTGATGACCAGTATATTTTTATATTCCTTCATTTATCTGATACCACCTTTTCCAGGGCTTTCAGCACCTGGGCTACCTTGATTTTTTCCATGCATTTATTGTTATGGCATTCTCCCTTGCCCCAGCAAGGAGAGCATGCTTCCTTGGTATACAGCACCTGGCTGTTGCCGTTCCGTGGTCCCCAGATAGCAGGATCCGTTGGGCCAAATACAGCCACGGTAGGGCAATTTATTGCCTGGCCGATGTGCATAGGTCCTGTATCTACAGATACCATGGCTTTGGCACGGCTCAAAAATACTGCCAACTCCGGCAAGGTAAGTGCCCCCGCCAGCACCCTATTTGAGTCTATATGTCCTGCCTTTGCCATGGCCTCCAAAGCAATTTTTTCAGCGGGGCCGCCGATAAGATAAACTGGCTTTCTTTCTTCCAATTTCCGTATCAGTTGTACCGCCAAGGGCAAGGAAAGATTTTTCCGCTCATAGCTGCCAATAGGACAGAGGACAAAATACTCTCCTGCTTCCTGCAACTGCAGTTTCTGCTTCTTGGCTTCAAAGCCTGCTATATCTGCTTCTGATGGCACTAGTGACAGACTAAAGTCCTTTGCCGTCAATCCCCATGGCTTCAACACCTCCAGATGGTTTTCTGTTTCGTGCTTGATGCCGTCCCGGATATGGCTTGCCGCCCAGGTCAGGAACCAGCCTGCATGCTGGGCATCATAGCCCAGGCGATATGGTATACCTGCCAATTTTGCCACAGCTGCCCCCCGCAGGGCGAAGTTCATGCAGATAGCTAGGTCAAAATGCTTTTGCCGCAGCTCCTTGGCCATATGCCACATGCCACCTAAGCCCTTATGCCTACCCTTTTTGTCGTAAACCATAGCATGATCCACTGCCGGCAGCATTTTCGCTACTGGAGCAGTAAGAGGCACTGTCAGCATGGTGATTTCTGCCTGTGGCCATTTAGCCCGCACTGCCTGGGTCAGTGGGCCTGCCAATATTACATCTCCAATAAAGGCAAGATCAATAATCAATATTTTGTTTATTTTGAGCTTGTTAATATCCGGCATATAGCACCTCGAATTTTACAAATATGGCTGCAGCTTTTGTTCCACCATTTCCGGCGTGATTTTCGCCAGACAGTCCTGATTCTTTGGACAAGCCCTTTTCCAGCAATACTTGCAGTCCCAATCTGCCTCTATGGCATTTTCCAGCTGGCCATAAGGGCCGTTGCGGTTGGCATCTGTGGGGCCCATAACCATAATAGTAGGAGTACCCAAACCAGCAGAAAGATGTACCGGCCCCGTATCTCCACCTACGGTAGCCTTGGCTTCACGAATCACATAGGCCAGCTGCTTCAGGCTGGTTTTTCCCACCATGTTGATAGGAGGAATCTCCGCCAGTCGGCAGATATCCTCTGCCAGCTGCTCATCTAGAGCCCCTCCTCCGATAATAACAGGCAAATAGCCCTTGTTATATATCCAGTCTGCCAATTTTGCATAATGCTCCACCGGCCACCGCTTGTTGGGCCAGTTGGCACCAATGGCCAGTACTACATAAGGTATATCACCCTTGCAGCCTGCGGCATAAAGATAGCTTCGAGCCATCTTGCCGTCAGTGGCAGAAATTTCCATAGGAAATACTACCTTGTCCACACGGCACCCCAGTGCCCTTGCCACATCCAGATACCGTTCCACAATATGTCCCTGGGCATGAGGGCCAACAACTGGCTGGGAAATCTTATCACTTAGCTCCCGCATATTGCAGGTGCCCAGCTTGATCGGTGCCTTGGAGCACCAGGCAATGGCAGCAGATTTAAAAAGCCCCTGCAAATCCAGCACCGCATCATATGCCTGATGATTCAGCTTTTCCCTAAAAGGCCCATAATTCTGGATAAAGCATCCCAGGGATTTGAATTTCTTTTTTTCAAAGACAATAATTTCATCTATATAGGGATTGTCCTGTAGAATATTGTAGGCCGGTGGCTCCACCACCCAGGTCACCTTGGCCTCTGGATAGGTTTCCTTCAAGGCATAGGATACCGGCAAGGCATGGATAACATCCCCTATGGCACTTAGCTTTACCACCAGTACGCTTTTCAGATTCATGACAAAACTCCCCCTGATAGGCAGGCTCTCAGCCCTGCCCCTTGATTTTGGCAATAACATTGGTGGTGGAGCGTCCCTCCACCAGCTTTACCAGCTCCACGGAACCGCCGTAGCCCAGAACAATCTGCCCCTCCGGCAATGTTTCCAAGGTGTAGTCTCCACCCTTGACATAAACATCCGGATGAACCTCCTGTATAAGTGCTTCTGCCGTAGGCTCATCAAAAAATACCACATAGTCTACGGACTTCAATGCCCCGGCTACCTCCGCCCGGTCAGCCTGATTATTTATAGGCCTGGTTGGTCCCTTAATACGCTGTACCGATGCATCTGTATTTAGCCCCAGCACCAAGCAATCCCCATAGGAGCGAGCCTTGGCTAGATACCGCACATGACCAGCGTGAAGGATATCAAAGCAGCCATTGGTAAAAACTACCTTCTGCCCCCCATCCCGTAGAATCTGGCACAGCTCTGCGATTTTGCTTCTATCTACTAACATAAATTTCTCCTATAAAAGTTTCAATCAGTAGAGCCCAGAGAGTGTACCCTCCCGGCTTTCCGCTTATCCCCGAAATTTCCGTTTCAGCTCATCGGCATAAACTACCGCCGTACCCATTTTGCGGACGGCAATGCCGGAAGCTTCGTTGGATATACGGCTGGCGGTGACAGAATCTATGCCTGCTGCCATGCCTAGGATAAAGGCCGCCACGCAGGTATCTCCTGCTCCGGACACGTCGTATACCTCGCTTTTGTCTGTTACCGGAATATGAACCACATGGAATATTGCATCTTCATATGCTATATCAAATCCCTCTGGACTATGGCTGTTTATATCAGTTGACACATCTTTCGCCTCTCCAGCTTTTCGCTCAAAGAGGGTCATGCCATCCTCACCCCGGGTAATCAATGCTCCCTTGGACTGCATTTCATATACCAGCTGGCAGCCTCCCTGGACTAAGTCTTCCTCGGTGGCAAACTCCCTGCCGATAGCAGCAGCCAACTCTGCATCATTTTGCTTGATATAGTCTACATGCCGGAATCGCATAATATCATAGCGGGAATCCACCATGGTCAAGATATTGTTGCTGCCACAGTAGGACAGCACCTGCTTCAGCAGCTTGTCAGTAATGGTACCGCTGCCATAGTCACTGAGCACAACGCCCTTGACCTTTGGCAGTATCTCACCTAGATAGGCTGACAATTCTGCCTCCTGCTTTGGCTTCATTGGCGTATGGTCTTCCTTGTCCACCCGGACAATCTGCTGGCTGACAGTGGTCCTGCCTCCGGCAACTATGCGGGTCTTGGCGATAGTTGCCCTGCCTGGTTCACTGACAAAGCCTTCCACCTGGGCACCATTTTGCTGCAAAATTCCAGCCAAGCCTTTGGCTGCACTGTCATCACCCACTAAACCTGCAGAATATACCTGTCCTCCCAAGGTAGCAATATTATTGATAACATTGGCGGCACCACCGGCCACGATTTTTTCCGAAGCCTGCTCCAGTACCAGAACCGGAGCCTCCCGGGAGATGCGGGAAATATTTCCATAGAGATAGATATCTGCTATCATATCTCCCAGCACCAGCACAGGCTGCCCCTGCATCTTGTCTATATTATTTGTTGCAATCATATGGCAATCTCCCTCTTACCACGGTGAGAACTGGGCTGTCACTTTCCACTGGTCACGCTTTTCACGATACCTGACAATAATCTCGCCACAGTGGATATTGTGATACCAATAGTAGTCTGTATCCATCAGCTTATTTGTTTCCGTATCAAAGGCCACGCCAACAACAAACCTGTCCTTGGGACTAAAACTATAGCTAACGCCAGTGGTAAACTTTGCCGAATAATCATCCAAATCATAGTCAAATACGCTGTTCTTGCTATTAGATTTGCTATAATGATATCCCATATAGGTTACCCAGCGGTCATCAAATTCCTTTAGTGCCGTTACATCATAACCCATACCGCTGACCCTGGAATGATCGTAGGTTTCATCCGTAATGGAATAGTTGATGCTAGGATGAATCCGCCATGTACCCAGTTTTACTGGATCTGTGCTCAGTCTTGCATAGTAGTAGCTATGGATGGAATGCTTGCCATCCTGCTCCCAGGCACCATGCTCATAGGCCAGGCCATAGTTGAAGGGGCTTTTGCCTATTTTATGGCTGTAATCCCACCTCAGGGTCGGAGACTTGTGAATCCACTTGTTGTTTGTGTCTTCAAAGTAACCATTACGCAGGGCAAAAGTACCAAAATCCTTGGTGTCATAGATAAAGCCCGCATGGGTCTTTACCTTGGAGCGTTGGGAAAGATAAACATCTATATATGCCCTGACACGATCCACTACTGGGAAAAAGAAGGTATCCTGTACACCAAAGCCATCATCATTGTTGTATGTAGCCTTTGGCATATATGGGCCTTCCTCCCCTTCCTTGCTGACCTGCTTCTTGACAGAGTAAACAGGAATGTTGCCCAGCCAGTAGCTAACCCCATAGGAAATAGTCTGCACACCTGGATAGTACTCAATCTTCTTGGCAGTCATCTTGTAGTCAGGGTTCTTGGCACTGCACTTGGTAGCAGAAGCATCAAAAAGCACCACCTTGTCAGGGTACAGCTCAATCCGCTTTGCCTGTACATACTGGTGGTCAATCTTTCCTACGGCATCCTCCATCTGGCCTGTTTCCTTGCCCCAGTTGTACTGGGTACGGTAGCCGTTGAGGATAATCCTGGCCTGCTCATCTGTCAGCTGCAGCATATAGCCCTTGTCCGGCACCTCCACATCCTGGGTCTGGAGATTGCCATTGGCTTCCTCTGTCACAAACCGCCGCTTGTCCAGGGAGGTCATAACCACATTGCCCTTTACCTGAAAGGCTCCGGTATTTTCGTCATAGAAAAGCTCGTCACCTTCCACAGCTACCGGCACATTCTTAGTAGGATCCAGAGGTTCCCGTAGATTTTCCTTCATCTCGTAGGCATCCATTAGCAGCTGCTTCTGATCCTGGGTCAAAGCATTTTCGTGTTCCGTCCTTCTTCTGTTTTCCACAAAATCCAGCACTGTAGCATCCGTATCGCTTTCACTATTATATGCTGCATTGGCTATTGGCATATCCATGGTACTTATGCCGCCTCCCAGCAGGGTAGACAGTGCCAGTCCCACGGCCATGCCACAGATCTTCTTGGTATTTTTCAACATCTATTCCACTCCGAGCTTTCACTTACAAATAAAAAACATACTCCCTTTTATAATACTTCATTCTGACTGCAAATACAAGATATAGCTATTTTTACAGCTGATTTCTTTCCCCCTCTAACCGTCAAAAAGCCTGGATGCAACCTCTGCATCCAGGCTTTTTTGATTTCAATATACTAGCAAAGCGTGCCTGCCAGGGCACTTCGATGCCTACCTACAACTAGCAGTTTTCTTAGCAATGCACTGGTTTTCCTACGGCCTCTTGTGCAATTTCCTCCAAGGATTTTTTGCGACTTTCCACGCCTAACGTAATAACCACTGCAGCCACAATCACAAATACTCCCGCAAACAGCATGAATATATTGCCACTATCCATCTTGCTTCCAATCATCATGCCCACCATGGCAGGAGCAATCATGCTGCCCATGCGGCCAAATCCTGCGGCCCAGCCACTGCCCAAGGCACGGATGGAGGTTGGGTACAGCTCAGGAGTATAGGTGTACAGTACGCCCCAGGCTCCCAAATTGAAGAAGGACATGGTAGCACCCCACAGCAGCAGCTCATTGGCACCAGAGGCATGGCCGAAGAAATAGCTGGCAACGCCGCTAACCAGCAGGAACAGGGACAGGGTGTACTTGCGACCAATTACATCTACCAGCCAGGCAGCACAGTAATATCCTGGCAACTGAGCCAAGGTCATGATCAGTACATACTCAAAGGTCTTGACCACAGTAAAGCCCTGTTGGAACACGATGGATGGCAGCCACATAAAGATGCCATAATAGCTAAAATTTATACCGAACCAGGCCAGCCACAGCATCAAGGTACGGCGGCCATATACACCAGACCAGAGGGTGGACAGTTTTGGCTCTGCGGCATGCTCAGTGCCCAGCTCCACTGCACTTAGCTCTCCTTCAAAAGGCTTGCTCTCCACATGGAGCTTTTTCTCCAGCATCAGCACTACATCCTGAGCCTCTTTAATCTTCCCTCTGGAAATCAGGTAACGAACAGACTCAGGCATATGGATACGGATAAGGAAAACATAAATAGCAGGCAAAGCACCAATGAAGAAGGCAATCTGCCAGCCGTACTGAGGAATCAACAGATAGGCAATGCAGGCAGCTGCCAGCCACCCCAGGCCCCAGAAGCTTTCCAGTAGGACGATAAACCGCCCCCGCAATTTGGTAGGAGCATATTCCGTCATAAGGGTAGCTGCTACAGGCAGCTCACCGCCAAGACCAAAACCTACTAAGAAACGGAAAATCAACAAAGACTCATAATTCCAAGACAAGGCACAAGCACCAGTAGCCAGGCTGTAAAGAATAACCGTCAAAGAAAATACCAGTTTCCGTCCCAGCCTGTCTGCCAGGGTACCGGATATGACAGCTCCTAACGCCATGCCAATAAATCCCACGCTGCCAATCCAGCCCATCTGCTCCGGAGCCAAGCCCCATTCCTTGGACAGAATCGGCAATACAAATGATATAAGTCCGGTATCCATGGCATCAAAAAGCCAGCCCAAACCTGTTACCGCCAGCAGCTTATAATGAAATGAACCCACCGGCAGCTTTTCCAATCTTTCTAAAAGCACAAAATTACCTCCCATAAATCAAAATCAAAAGACTGTAGCTTTACTACCATATTTACATATGACAAGACACATATAAATACAACGTCCTTATTTTACACCTTTGTGAAGGAAATGCAAGCAATTTCTTGAAAATACGACAAAGGCGATACTTTGTACAAGGCTGAGGAGGCATGGCATGTGCCTGAAGCAGGTATTCTTCGAGCCTTGGTGCTAGGCTTGGCCGTCAACATCATCCGTTCAACTTCACCCTACGGGTTTGTTTCACGGGATGTTTTGGCATGCGGGCTATTACCCATTCGATTACGCCAAAAGGCGTATCTCATGGATAGCCCTGCAAAAAATAGCGAGAGCGTGCCTGC
>CAVFWX010000021.1:17211-19995 GCA_963626225.1 Anaerotignum sp. | reverse complement strand
CCCGTGTCCAGGAGCTGACCGCTGGCAAGAACATAGTGAAGGTAATCTGCGTACCAGATAAGCTGGTAAATGTTGTTGTAAAATAAAAGCTTAATAAGATTTTTGAAGAGGCTTCTGTCTGTGGGATGGAGGCCTTTTTTGTGCGGGTATTTGTGGCAAAAAGCGAGAGTATGTGCTATACTTAGATTGAGGAATTTTGTATCGGAGGTGGGGTTATGGCAGAGGATTTGTCCATGGAGAGCATAGGGGATAGCTGTATGGGGATGGATTGGCAGGAAGGTGATTTTGCGGCATGCCTTGGTGATTGGCTGCTGGCAGAGGGAGCAGGGGAGTATGTGGCCTCGGTTGTTGCAGGGGATATTGATAGTGTCGGGGAAAAGGCCAGATATGACCAGGCGGTAAAGCGGCTTTTGGCCAATACACCATTCTTGGCCAGGATATTGAAGCACACTTTGTCTGATGTAGCAGAGATGGAGGTGGTGGAGATTGAGAAATGCATAGACCAGTCCCAGGTTAAGGTGTCTACGGTGCAGGTAATGCCGGGATTTACCAATGGACCTGAAGGCGTGGAAAATGTACTATATGATGATGGAGCTGTGGATAAGACTAAAGTTCAGCATTCCAATGGCAGAATTGTGGGACAAAGTCAGGAGGATGCTGTGCCTTATGAGGGAAGAGTGTTTTTCGATATTCGCTTTGACCTAGTTGTGCCGGGGCAGGAGCCTCAGAAGGTCATAGTTAATATTGAGGCTCAGCGGCAGGCCAAGCCGGGATATAGCTTGGTGAAGCGGGGAATATTTTATGCAGCAAGGCTGCTATCAGCCCAGCTGGGAACGGAGTTCTTGAACAACCGTGAAGATAAGGCCCAGTATGACAATATCAAAAAGGTAACCAGCATATGGATATGTATGGAAAGTCCAGAGGATTTGCAGGATGCCATAGTTTCCTACAGCATAGAACCAAAGATACTCCATCAAGCTGGAGAAAATTTGTCATTAGCCCATGACTATGATATATTAAATGTAACAATGGTATATCTAAATCCTGATGGCAGTAGCGTCAACAAGCTCATAGGCATGTTGGATGTGCTACTGGGGAATATGCCAGCAGAAAAGAAAAAGCTGGTTTTGGAGCAGGAGTATGACATACCCATGTCAGTAAAGGTGCAGCAGGAGGTGGCGGATGTGTGTAATTTGAGTGCAGGCGTAGAAGCTCGTGGAATAGCTCGTGGTCGAGCAGAGGGAAAAGCAATAGGATTTTTTCAGGCAATACTGATGATGCTTAGAAAAGGCCGCATAACGGAAGAGCAAGCTGCGGAAGATGCCGGCATGACCCTTGAGGAATTCCGCAAGGCCGCCGCAGCTGCGGAGTAGAGGTGTACACTGTAAGAGGAAATATTACTTATTGTCCTGTGGTAGTAGAAAATCCTTGAATTTTGTGCAATGGCATATTATAATTTTCCCTTGTAATGTCAGAATACCGGCTGTGGACATGGCTGGTATTTCGGATTAATAATTTATTTATAAGGGAGTTATTTTTTATGAGTAAAGCTATCGCCAAATGGCAGGGAATCAGCTTGATTCTCCGCATCATCATCGGCATGGTTGTGGGTATTGCCTTTGCCCTGAGCCTGCCTGAGAATACTGTTTTGCCAATCTTCGGCAAGGTCTTTGTGGGCCTGCTGAAGGGTATCGCACCTATTCTGGTATTTGTACTGGTTATTAGTGCCCTGGCCAACGCCTCCGGCAATATCGGTGCCAGGTTCAAGAATGTTATCCTGCTGTACATCTTCGGTACTTTCTTTGCGGCTGTTACCGCTGTATGTGCCAGCACCCTGTTCCCTGTTACCATGAAGCTGACTGATGCGGCCAGCGATGCAGCACCAGAGGGTATCGGCCAGATTTTGACCACCATCATTACCAATGTGGTGGCAAACCCTGTAAACGCCATTATGACCGGCAACTACCTGAGCATCCTGTGCTGGGCCATCATCTTCGGCCTGGGCTTCAAGAAGCTGGCTTCCAAGGCTACCTGTGATGTTATCGGGGATATGGCCAGCGTAGTAGCCAAGGCTGTTTACTGGATTATCCAGCTGGCTCCATTTGGTATCATGGGTCTGGTTTTCTCCGCTGTAGCTGAGAACGGTCTGGATATCTTCATTGACTACGGCAGACTGCTGCTGGTACTGGTGGGCTGCATGATTGCCATGGCCTTTATCGTAAATCCACTGATTGCCTTCCTGTTCCTTCGCCGCAACCCATATCCATTGGTATGGAAGTGCCTGAAGATCAGCGGCGTAACTGCTTTCTTTACCAGAAGCTCCGCTGCCAATATTCCTGTAAATATGGAGCTGTGCAAGGAAATGGAACTGGATGAAGATTTCTACTCCGTATCCATTCCTCTGGGAGCTACCATCAACATGGAGGGTGCTGCCATTACCATTACCGTTATGGCTCTGGCTGTAGCCAACACCTTGGGCATTAGCGTGGATCTGCCTACTGCTATCCTGCTGTCTGTACTGTCTGCTGTAGGTGCCTGCGGTGCATCCGGCGTAGCTGGCGGCTCCTTGCTGTTGATTCCTATGGCCTGCTCCCTCTTTGGCATCAGCAATGATATTGCCATGCAGGCAGTAGGTGTAGGTTTCATTATCGGCGTAATTCAGGATTCCTGTGAGACTGGCCTGAATTCCTCTACTGATGCACTGTTTACTGCTATTGCGGAGTTCTATGACCGCCGCAAGCACGGCCAGGACTTCAGCATCTAAGAAGCAAATTTTATAGATAA